>NZ_JBQQBV010000003.1:0-505405 GCF_052246355.1 Streptomyces sp. 3N207
GTAATCTTTTTCAAAGGAACCTCAACCCGCCGACACAATTACTGTCCGACAGGCCGGGGTATCAACATATCTGGCGTTGACTTTTGGCACGCTGTTGAGTTCTCAAGGAACGGACGCTTCCTTCGAAACCGTCTCACCGGCTTCTCCGGACGTTTGCCCTTTCGGTGTTTCCAACCTTACCAGAATCCTTTTCCAGCTCGTTTCCGAGCTGATTTCGGATTCCTGGCAATCGATCGCCCCCAGGCAGTAGAGCGCCCGGGTTCCCGATGCGGTGGAGATGTAAACGTACTGGAGCGGGGCGCCTGGAGGCAAATCGAGGCGCCCCGCTCACCCGCGGGCCCTCGCAGGGGCCCTGACGGGGGGTCAGACCTCGACGACCACCGGGAGGATCATCGGGCGTCGGCGGTAGGTGTCCGAGACCCACTTGCCGACCGTGCGGCGCACCAGCTGCTGGAGCTGGTGGGTCTCCGCGACGCCGTCCTGCGCGGACTTGGCGAGTGCCTCGTCGATCTTCGGGAGGACCGCGGCGAAGTCGGCCTCGTCGATCCCGGAGCCCCGGGACTGGAGGTGGGGTCCGCCCACGATCTTGCCGGTGGTGCTGTCGACCACGACGAAGATGGAGATGATGCCCTCGTCGCCGAGGATGCGGCGGTCCTTGAGGGAGGACTCGGTGACGTCACCGACCGAGAGGCCGTCGACGTAGACGTAGCCCGCCTGGACCTTGCCGGTGATCTTGGCTTTACCGTCGAGGAGATCGACGACGACGCCGTCTTCGGCGATCACGATGCGGTCGTGGGGCACGCCGGTCGCCGCACCCAGCTCCGCGTTGGCGCGCAGGTGGCGCCATTCGCCGTGGACCGGCATCAGATTCCTGGGCTGGCAGATGTTGTAGAAGTACAGCAGCTCGCCCGCGGAGGCGTGCCCGGAGACATGGACCTTGGCGTTGCCCTTGTGGACGACGTTGGCTCCCCAGCGGGTCAGGCCGTTGATCACGCGGTAGACGGCGTTCTCGTTGCCCGGGATGAGGGACGAGGCCAGGATCACCGTGTCGCCCTGGACGATACGGATCTGGTGGTCGCGGTTGGCCATCCGGGAGAGGGCGGCCATGGGCTCGCCCTGGGAGCCGGTGCAGACCAGCACGACCTCGTCGTCCGGCAGATCGTCGAGCGTCTTGACGTCGACGACGAGGCCGGCCGGGACCTGGAGGTAGCCGAGGTCACGGGCGATGCCCATGTTGCGGACCATGGAACGGCCGACGAAGGCGACCCGGCGGCCGTGTTCGTGGGCGGCGTCCAGGATCTGCTGGATGCGGTGCACATGGCTGGCGAAGCTGGCGACGATGATCCGCTTCTGGGCGCTGGAGAAGACCTGGCGCAGCACCGAGGAGATCTCGCGCTCGGGCGGCACGAAGCCGGGGACCTCGGCGTTGGTCGAGTCGCTCAGCAGCAGGTCGATGCCCTCTTCACCGAGGCGGGCGAAGGCCCGCAGGTCGGTGAGGCGGCCGTCCATCGGCAGCTGGTCCATCTTGAAGTCGCCGGTGTGGACGACCATGCCCGCAGGGGTGCGGATCGCGACGGCGAGAGCGTCGGGGATGGAGTGGTTGACCGCGAGGAACTCGCAGTCGAAGGGGCCGATGCGCTCGAGGTGCCCTTCCTCGACCTCGAGGGTGTAGGGCCGGATGCGGTGCTCCTGGAGCTTGGCCTCGATCAGGGCGAGGGTCAGCTTGGAGCCGATCAGCGGGATGTCGGCCTTCTCCCGCAGCAGATAGGGGACGCCACCGATGTGGTCCTCGTGCCCGTGGGTGAGGACGATGCCGTCGATGTCGTCGAGGCGGTCCCTCAGACAGGTGAAGTCGGGGAGGATCAGGTCGATGCCGGGCTGTTCCTCCTCGGGGAAGAGGACGCCGCAGTCGACGATCAGAAGCCTGCCGCCGTATTCGAAGACGGTCATATTGCGACCGATCTCGCCGAGGCCACCCAGAGGGGTGACGCGGAGGCCACCCTCGGGGAGCTTCGGCGGTGGGCCAAGCTCGGGATGCGGATGACTCAAAAGACACTCCTTACCGCGCGCGCCACGCACCCGCCTGGGCACGTGGCGCGCGATATTCATGATGCGCACGCAGACGCACGTGTCGTCCGTACGTGTCGTGCTTGTTCCGAAGGGTCATGCACTGTCGTGCACTGTTGCCGTTGTCCGGCGGTATGCAGTTGTGAAGTCTGGGACTTACAGATGTACCCCGCCGTGGGCGAGATCGTGCTTGAGCTGCTCCAGCTCCTCGGGGGACAGCTCGACCAGCGGAAGGCGCAGCGGCCCTGCCGGGAGGCTCAGGCGGGTGAGCGCGGCCTTGGTGGTGATGACGCCCTGGGTGCGGAACATGCCGGTGAAGACCGGGAGCAGCTTCTGGTGGATCTCGGTCGCCTTGGCGACGTCGCCGCTCAGGTGCGCCTCCAGCAGGGCGCGCAGCTCGGGTGTGACGACGTGGCCGACCACGGAGACGAAGCCGATGGCACCGACGGACAGCAGCGGGAGGTTGAGCATGTCGTCGCCGCTGTACCAGGCGAGGCCGCTGGTCGCGATGGCCCAGCTCGCGCGGCCGAGGTCGCCCTTGGCGTCCTTGTTGGCGACGATGCGCGGGTGCTCGGCGAGACGGACGATCGTCTCGGTGTTGATCGGGACCCCGCTGCGGCCCGGGATGTCGTAGAGCATCACCGGAAGATCCGTGGCGTCGGCGATGGCGGTGAAGTGTCGGTACAGGCCCTCCTGCGGGGGCTTGCTGTAGTACGGCGTCACCGCGAGGAGGCCGTGCGCGCCGGCCTTCTCCGCACCGCGGGCCAGCTCGAGGCTGTGTGCCGTGTCGTTGGTGCCGGCCCCGGCGACGACATGCGCGCGATCTCCTACGGCCTCCACGACCGCCTTGACGAGCTGGGCTTTCTCCGCATCGGTGGTGGTCGGGGACTCGCCGGTGGTGCCGTTGACGACAAGGCCGTCGTTGCCGGCGTCCACCAGGTGGGCGGCGAGCTGCTGCGCGCCGTCGAGGTCGAGTGCGCCGTCCGCGGTGAACGGCGTGACCATCGCGGTCAGGACCCGCCCGAAGGGCGTCTGCGGTGTGGAGGTCGGAGCCATAGGGTCCACGCTACTCGCAGCGCACCCCGCGACGCTCCCCTGGGGCTGCCGAGGCGGCGCCGATCCGCTGCGGAATCCGCCGGGAAAGCGGTGGGGTGCCGGTATCGAGTGGGGCTGTGAAGAGGGGCCCCGGCACTGCCTGCTCGGGGGTTCAGGCAGTGCCGGGACCGCACAATCACCCTAAATGAACTTCTTCAAACGCCGCAATATGGACACCTCCCGCACCCTGCTGACCGGTGGCTAGCGGGCGCGGGACGGGTGAGGCCGCATCTCTCCGGGGCAGCGGCGCCCGCGGTGCCCGCCGCCTCGCCGGGGTGAGCGTCAGGGCGCGATGCGGCCGTTGGCGTTGAACGCGGCGTGGGTCAGCGGCATCAGCTTGGCCCACTGCTCCTCCATCAGCTCCCCCACCATCTCGATCTCGCGCTGCGGGAAGCTGGGCACCTTGGCCTGCTCGTGCTGGGTGCGCAGGCCGAGGAAGTGCATCAGGGAGCGGGCGTTGCAGGTGGCGTACATCGAGGAGTAGAGCCCCACCGGCAGCACGGCACGGGCGACCTCGCGGGCGACACCGGCTGCCAGCATCTCCTCATACGTCTCATACGCCTTCCGGTAGACGTCCGCCATGGAGCGGCTCGTCAGCTCGTGCTGTTCCTCGGTGCCCGGCACGAACTCGTACTTGCCCGGGCGGCCCTGCTGGACGAGCTTGCGGGATGCGTCCGGGATGTAGAAGACGGGTTGCAGCCGGCGGTAGCGGCCCGACTCCTCGTTGTAGGACCACCCCGCGCGGTGGCGGTGGAACTCCCGGAAGACGAAGAGCGGGGCGCTGATGAAGAACGTCATGGAGTTGTGCTCGAAGGGGCTGCCGTGGCGGTCCCGCATCAGGAAGTTGATCAGGCCCTTGGAGCGCTCCGGGTCCTTGGTCAGCTCCTCCAGGGACTGCTCGCCCGCGGTGGAGACCCGGGCGGCCCAGAGCACATCGGTGTCGGACGCGCTGTGCTTGACCAGCTCGACCGTCATATCGCTGCGGAAACTGGGGGCGGGCGAGGCGGGGGTTTCGGTCACCGGCTGGTCCTTCCACGTACATCTGCCAAAGCGGGGCCAGCCTAAGGGGAGGGACCGACAGCCGGACTCGACCGGGGACGATAGTCCGCTTTGATCATGCTTAACCGGACAAACGAGTCTCAGGGCGAAGAAACGCGACCCCGGTGACATACCCCTTGGTCCCGGTTGATATTTTTCACATGCGTCCGTCGACAGTGGGCACTCTGCCGCCGAGCCGGACGTTCACTCCATAACCAGCCCAGAACGATCACGCAGGAGCGCACCTTCATGTCCCGCCGCGGAGAGTCAGTACCGTTCGCCTTCATAGCTGAGGCCGACCGGTTCCGCAGCAATGTCACCCCGCCGCCCCCTGCCCGTCGCAGCTTCCGCCAGGTCGCAGGCAGCGCCCTGGTGGGGCTGACCGTCGTCGCCGGGCTCGTGGGATCGGTCCTGCTCGGACTGCCGGCACTCAGCGACAATCAGAGCCCGTCGCACGAGCCTCCGGCAGCGGCCGAGGGCCGCTGACCCCCTCACAGCCACCCCCGGGAACGACACCCGGGGGTGGCCGGGTCCATCCGGCCTCGCTAGTGTCACCGCTCACACCGCTGCGGCGAGCAGCCGCGGGTCAAGCCCCTGTCGTGAGCGAGCGAGGACCTTGCCGTGCCCCTGCCCTTTGTGACGGCCGACCGCGAAGACGCCGTGCATGCGGCCCAGTCGGTGACTCTCGCCGAGGCCGACCGTGATCTGTGGCGGCGCCCCTACCGCCCGGGCCCCTGGCGGGTCGGTGGCGGCGCGCTGCTGTTGCTTCTCGCGTCCTATGTGCTCTTCTCCGCGCTGATCATCGCCCTCGCCGGCGGGTTGCCGAGCGCGGCGATATGCGCCAGCTGCGGGGTGCTGCTGATAGCCCTCGCGGTGCGGCTGCTGCGCGCCGGGGTGTGGGTCAGTTCGTACGGGCTGCGGCAGGTCGGGCTGTTCCGTACGACCACACGGCGCTGGGCCGAGGTGGGCACCTTGCGCACGGTGCAGCGGCCCGTGCGGTGGCTGGGGCTGCCGCGTACGGTGCAGGGGCAGGCGCTGGTGCTGATGCCTGCGGGGCAGGCCGCTGGACAGCGCGGTGCTGCGGTTCCCGACGACGCTGAGCGGGCCCTGCTGACCAGCCACAACGCCGACTTTCTTTCCCGGCCGCCGGCTTTCGATCGCGCGGCCGATGTCATCGAGGGCTGGGCCGCCGAGTCGCGGTAGACGGAGAAACTTTACGTCTTACGGGTGCTTGCCGCGTGCAGGGTGATCGCGTGCTGCATCGCCTTACGGGCCCGGGGGGTGTCGCGGGCGTCGTGGTAGGCGACGGCGAGGCGGAACCAGGAGCGCCAGTCGTCCGGGTTCTCCTCCGTCTCGGCCTGGCGTCGCGCGAAAACCGCGTCCGCCGAGGCGCGGTCGATGCGCCCGGAGGGCGTGCGTTCGAGCTCGTCGACGGGCAGCCCGCCCTCCGCCTCCAACAGCCGCGCCAGCCGTCCGGCACGCCGCGCGAAGCGCGTGGTGTGCCACAGGAACCAGGCCCCGATGAAGGGCAGCACCAGCACGGCGATGCCGAACGGGACGGTGACGGCGGTGCCCTGCTCGATCAGCAGCACGCCCCGGCTGCCGACCAGGACGAAGTAGACGACCAGGACGGCGGCCAGGAGGAAGTAGGTGATCTTCGCGCGCATGCTGTTGTGCTCCGTCGGTGCCGTCAGTCCAGATCGAGGAAGTGTTCGAGGCCGAAGGTGAGCCCCGGGGTGCCGGGAACCTTGCGTACGCCCAGCAGGACGCCCGGCATGAACGAGCTGCGGTGCAGGGAGTCGTGGCGGATGGTGAGCGTCTCGGCCTCGTCGCCGAAGAGGACCTCCTGGTGCGCGACCAGGCCGCGCAGCCGTACGGCGTGCACGGGGACGCCGTCCACGTCGGCGCCCCGGGCGCCTTCCAGCGACGTGGTGGTGGCGTCCGGCTGGGCGGGCAGTTCGGCCGCCTCGCGAGCCTCGGCGATGAGCTGGGCGGTGCGGACGGCGGTGCCGCTGGGGGCGTCGACCTTGCCGGGGTGGTGCAGCTCGACGACCTCGACGGACTCGAAGAAGCGGGCCGCCTGCTGCGCGAAGCGCATCGTCAGCACGGCGCCGATACCGAAGTTGGGGGCGATGAGCACGCCGGTGCCGGGCGACTCGGCGAGCTGGGCGCGTACGGTCGCCAGCCGCTCGTCCGTCCAGCCGGTGGTGCCGACGACGGCGTGAATGCCGTTGGCCAGGCAGAACTCCAGGTTGCCCAGGACGGCGTCCGGGCGGGTGAGGTCGACGGCGACCTGGGCGCCCGCCTCGGTCAGCGTGGCGAGCGGGTCGCCGCTGCCGAGGGCCGCGACCAGCTCCATGTCGTCGGCACCCTCGACGGCCCGTACGGCCTCGGAGCCCATCCGGCCCTTCGCGCCGAGGACGGCTACCCGCAGCTTGCTCATTGTGCGCGTTCCTTACGTGTGAGAGAGGGGGAGGTGCCGGGGAGCGTCAGGCTCAGGCCACGGCCTCGTGCAGATGGGCGGTCTGGCGGTCGGTGAGCCGCCCGATGGCGGCCACCGAGGGGCGCCGGTCCAGCACGTCGCGGGCCACCTCGCGGACATCGTCGGGGGTGACCGCGGCGATCTTGGCAAGCATGTCGTCCGTGGACATCTGCTCGCCCCAGCACAGCTCGCTCTTGCCGACGCGGTGCATCAGCGCTCCGGTGTCCTCCAGGCCGAGCACCGTGGAGCCGGAGAGCTGTCCGACAGCGCGGCGCACCTCGTCGTCGCTCAGCCCGTGCCGCGCGACGCTGTCGAGCTCCTCGCGGCAGATCTTGAGTACGTCGGGCACCTGGCTGGGACGGCAGCCCACATAGACGCCGAAGAGGCCGCAGTCCGCGTAGCTGGAGGTGTAGGCGTAGGTGCTGTAGGCCAGGCCGCGCCGCTCGCGGATCTCCTGGAAGAGCCGGGAACTCATGCCGCCGCCGAGCGCGGTGCTGAGCACCGCGAGTGGCCAGCGGCGCTCGTCGTGCCGGGAGACGCCGGGCAGGCCGAGCACCAGGTGGGCCTGCTCGGTCGGCCGGTCGAGGAAGTCGACGTGGCCACCGCTGCGCAGCGTACGGCTGCCCGAACGCGGCCCGACCGGATCGGCACCGGCCGTACGCTCCAGGGCGCCGGCACGGTCGAACGCGGCCCGCACCTGCCGTACGACCTTCTCGTGGGAGAGGTTCCCGGCGGCGGCGACCACCAGCCGGGTGGGGTCGTAGTGCTTCCTGTAGAAGCGGGCCACCTGGTCGCGGGTCAGTGCGTTGACGGTGTCGACGGTGCCCAGCACGGGGCGGCCGAGCGGGGTGTCGCCGAACATGGTGTGCGCGAACAGATCGTGGACGCAGTCGCTCGCGTCGTCCTCCGTCATCGCGATCTCTTCGAGGATGACGCCGCGCTCGGACTCGACCTCGGCCGGGTCGATCACGGAGCTGGTGAGCATGTCGGAGACGACATCGATGGCCAGCGGCAGATCGGCGTCCAGGACCCGCGCGTAGTAGCAGGTGAACTCCTTGGTGGTGAAGGCGTTCATCTCGCCGCCCACCGCGTCCAGCGCCGCGGAGATCTCCAGGGCGCTGCGCCGCTCGGTGCCCTTGAAGAGCAGGTGCTCCAGATAGTGCGTGGCGCCGCCCAGCGCAGGTGTCTCGTCGCGGGAGCCGACGTGCGCCCAGATGCCGAACGTTGCGGAGCGGACCGTCGGCAGGGTCTCGGTGATCACCCGGAGCCCGCCGGGCAGCACGCTCCTGCGGACGGTACCCGCGCCGTTCTGCCCCGGGATCAGGGTCTGGGTACGGGTCTTTTCGCGGGTCTTGGTACGGGCGACGGCCCGCCCTGCCGGGATGGCGGGGCGGGCCGTCGTACGGAACGTACGCGTCACTTCGCGGTCTCGTCCTCGGTGTCGGGGGAGCCGGCCTCGGACGCTTCGGAGCCCGCCGCGGCGGAGCCACTGTCGGACTCGGCCTCGTCCAGGACGGGGATCAGCGAGAGCTTGCCGCGCTGGTCGATCTCGGCGATCTCGACCTGGACCTTCTGGCCCACGCCGACGACGTCCTCGACGTTCTCCACCCGCTTGCCGCCGGCCAGCT
This sequence comes from Streptomyces sp. 3N207, assembly GCF_052246355.1. Classification (NCBI taxonomy): domain Bacteria; kingdom Bacillati; phylum Actinomycetota; class Actinomycetes; order Kitasatosporales; family Streptomycetaceae; genus Streptomyces; species Streptomyces sp. 3N207. The sequence goes on from NZ_JBQQBV010000003.1 coordinate 8,311, forward strand.
TGCGGATCTGCGAGATGTGCAGCAGACCGTCCTTGCCGGGCAGCAGCGAGACGAAGGCGCCGAAGGTGGTCGTCTTGACGACGGTGCCCAGGTAGCGCTCGCCGACCTCGGGCATCGTCGGGTTGGCGATGCCGTTGATGGTGGCACGCGCTGCCTCGGCGGCCGGGCCGTCGGCGGCACCGATGTAGATGGTGCCGTCGTCCTCGATGGTGATGTCGGCGCCGGTGTCCTCCTGGATCTGGTTGATCATCTTGCCCTTCGGGCCGATGACCTCACCGATCTTGTCCACCGGGATCTTCACCGTGATGATCCGCGGCGCATTCGGGGACATCTCGTCCGGGACCTCGATGGCCTCGGTCATCACGTCGAGAATGTGCAGCCGCGCGTCGCGGGCCTGCTTGAGGGCCGCGGCCAGCACGGAGGCCGGAATGCCGTCCAGCTTGGTGTCGAGCTGGAGCGCGGTGACGAACTGCTTGGTGCCGGCGACCTTGAAGTCCATGTCGCCGAACGCGTCCTCGGCGCCGAGGATGTCGGTCAGCGTCACATAGTGCGTCTCGCCCTCGATCTCCTGGGAGATCAGGCCCATGGCGATACCGGCGACCGGGGCCTTCAGCGGCACACCGGCGTTCAGCAGCGACATCGTGGAGGCGCAGACCGAACCCATGGACGTCGAGCCGTTGGAACCCAGCGCCTCGGAGACCTGCCGGATCGCGTACGGGAACTCCTCGCGGGTCGGCAGCACCGGGACCAGAGCGCGCTCGGCCAGCGCGCCGTGGCCGATCTCGCGGCGCTTGGGGGAGCCGACGCGGCCCGTCTCACCGGTGGAGTAGGGCGGGAAGTTGTAGTTGTGCATGTAGCGCTTGCGGGTCACCGGCGAGAGGGTGTCCAGCTGCTGCTCCATGCGGAGCATGTTCAGCGTGGTCACGCCCAGGATCTGGGTCTCGCCACGCTCGAACAGCGCCGAGCCGTGCACCCGCGGGATGGCCTCGACCTCGGCGGCCAGCGTACGGATGTCCGTGACGCCGCGGCCGTCGATGCGCTTCTTCTCCTTGATGACGCGCTCGCGCACCAGGGTCTTGGTCAGCGAGCGGTAGGCGGCGGAGATCTCCTTCTCGCGGCCCTCGAACTGCGGGAGCAGCTTCTCCGCTGCCAGCGCCTTGACGCGGTCCAGCTCGGTCTCGCGCTCCTGCTTGCCCCCGATGGTCAACGCCTGCGCGAGCTCGTCGCGGACAGCCTCGGTGAGGGCCTCCAGGACGTCGTCCTGGTAGTCCAGGAAGATCGGGAACTCGCCGGTGGGCTTGGCGGCCTTCGCTGCGAGGTCGGCCTGCGCCCTGCACAGCACCTTGATGAACGGCTTCGCGGCCTCCAGGCCGGCGGCCACGACCTCCTCGGTCGGTGCCTCGGCGCCGCCCTTGACCAGCTCGATGGTCTTCTCGGTGGCCTCGGCCTCGACCATCATCACGGCCACGTCACCGTCGGGCAGCACCCGGCCCGCGACGACCATGTCGAAGACGGCCTCATCCAGTTCGGTGTGGGTCGGGAAGGCGACCCACTGGCCCTTGATCAGAGCGACGCGGGTGGCGCCGATCGGGCCGGAGAAGGGCAGTCCCGCCAGCTGCGTGGAGCAGGAGGCGGCGTTGATGGCGACCACGTCGTAGAGGTGGTCGGGGTTGAGCGCCATGATCGTCTCGACGATCTGGATCTCGTTGCGCAGGCCCTTCTTGAACGAGGGGCGCAGCGGCCGGTCGATCAGCCGGCAGGTGAGGATCGCGTCCTCGGACGGGCGGCCCTCACGACGGAAGAAGGAGCCGGGGATCTTGCCCGCGGAGTACATCCGCTCCTCGACGTCGACCGTCAGGGGGAAGAAGTCCAGCTGGTCCTTGGGCTGCTTCGAGGCGGTGGTGGCCGACAGCACCATGGTGTCGTCGTCCAGGTAGGCCACGGCGGAACCGGCGGCCTGCTTGGCCAGCCGACCGGTCTCGAAACGGATGGTGCGGGTACCGAAGGAGCCGTTGTCGATGACGGCCTCGGCGTAGTGGGTCTCGTTCTCCACCAGGAAAATCTCCTCGTCTGCGTCCGCTGCTCGTTGTCGCGGCGGACTGTGTACTCAGGAGCGCTCCCGGTGCGGGCCGGTCTTCGATCGAAGCTCCCGGTGCCTCCGTGGGTTTTCCACGGGTCCGGGGGCCACTACCGAGGACCGGCGTCTCGGGTGCGCTCCCTTCTCATGCTGTCGGTGGTGTCTTACTGCTTTGTCTCGCGACTTCGTCTCGCGTGACAAGACTACAAAGCTTCTACGTTCCGCGAGATGCTGTCGTACTGCGATACAGCGAGCGGCCGTACTGCGATACGGCGAAGGGAGCGGCCCCCGGGTCCGGGAACCGCTCCCTCCGTCACGTTCTAGCGGGCGCCCGCCGCGCCGCGGCGGATGCCGAGGCGCTCGACAAGCGCACGGAAGCGCTGGATGTCCTTCTTCGCCAGGTACTGCAGCAGGCGGCGACGCTGGCCGACCAGCAGCAGCAGACCACGGCGCGAGTGGTGGTCGTGCTTGTGGGTCTTCAGGTGCTCGGTCAGGTCGCTGATGCGACGGGAGAGCAGCGCCACCTGGACCTCGGGGGAGCCGGTGTCACCCTCCTTGGTGGCGAACTCGGAGATGATCTGCTTCTTCGTCGCGGCGTCGAGAGACGACACTCGTACTCCTCGGGGTTCTGGCCGCCGAGCGCCCCTGGTCTGCTTCACAGGGGAGTCTTCGATACTCGGAAGGCCGGTACAGGGTATCAGTGGCTAGCTGGTGAGACTGCGGGCCGCCGAGTAGACGTTCATCACCGCGAGGCACAGCGGTACCAGCGTGAGCAGGACGAACGTCTCCAGGATCTCCACGAACCGGCCCCAGAAGGGGGTCACGCCCTTGCTCGGAACGGCCAGCCCGATGGCGACGGCAAGCACCGCGGCACCGGCGAGCGCGGCGCTCAGCCACACGGTGCGCAGCGCGTCACCGCCGACGGGAAAGTCCACCGCCAGCCCGGCGCCGAGCAGCAGCAGCGCCGCGAGACCGGCGATCAGGGAGCTGCTGACCTGCGAGGTGTAGCGGAAGAGGCGGGCGCGCAGCAGCATCGCGATGCCGGTGGCGAGGGCGAGCAGCTGCCCCCAGCCGGACGCGGAGAAGCTGAGCACCGCCGCGGAGACGACGACCACGGCGGCGCAGCCGCCGACCAGACCGACCAGCAGCTCGTGACCGCGCCGCGCCTGCGCCGCGATCCGCTCGGCGTCGATCGGCCCCTGGGTCTCCGGGGCCGCGTCCGGGTCGGCGTCGTAGTCGCTCATCTGGGTGCGGGTGGCCTCGAAGCCGATCGGCAGCCGCGCGAAGCGGGTCGAGAGCCCCGGCAGGAACGCGAGCACACCGACGGCGACGGGCGCGCAGATCGCGGCCGTCTCCACCGGGGGCAGGTCGGACACGATCGCGATGAAGGTGATCAGGGTGCCGATGGTCGAGGTGAAGGCGGCGGCGACGAACGGGCCGTCCCCGTTGGGAGTGAGCGCGATCAGGATGGCGGAGGCCAGCAGCACGGCCACACAGCCGAGCAGGAACTGGAGCCTGCCGATGCCCAGCCCCTCTTCCAGAGGCAGCAGGCCGCTGCCCGCCACCATCAGATGTGGCATGGCCGCCAGGCCGAACGTGACGGCGGTGGGCCGGTCGTCGTAGACGCGGGCCCGTACGGCGGACAGCGCCAGCAGCAGCACACCGGTGACGGCCGCCAGAACGCCCGCCAGTCCGTGCATATCGTGCCGGGCCGGGTCGGAGAACCACAGCACGACCGCCATCAGCGCGAGCAGCACTCCGCCGCCGATCAGCCCGGCGGCGCGCATCATGCCGTCGCCCCACAGCCGGCGGTCACGGGTGACGGCGGAGGCGACCGCGTCGGAGACGTCGTCGAAGACGGCGGGCGGCAGCGACTCGGCGAACGGGCGCAGGCTGAGCACCTCGCCGTCGAGGATGCGCTGGGCCGCGAACGAGCGGGAGCTGTCCAGGACTGTGCCGTCACGGCGCACCAGGTGGTAGCCGACGGGCGCACCCGGCGCCGGGCTCTGGCCGGAGAGCCGCAGGATCTCGGGGTAGAGGTCGGCGACCGGGATGTCCTCGGGGAGCGCGACGTCGATCCGGCTGTCGGGCGCGACGATGGTCACCCGGCTGAAGCCGGTGTCCAGGGCCGGCCCGGCAGCCCGGCCGGACGGACCGGCCGCACCTCGGGCACCGCCGGAGCCCGGCTGCCCACCGGATCCGGTGGCCGCGGCGGAAGCCGTCGTACTCACCTGTGTGTTCCCCCTCGAAGAGCCTGCAGGGCGGCTGCCACGGTCACGGCGGCAGCGCGCGACACCCTACCGCTCCCGGTCAACTCACTGTGCCACTAGGATCGCCAGCCGCGGAGGGGGACCGTCCAGGAGGGCCGTCACCACGGGGGGGTGCCCGCACCGAACCGTTCCTTCCGCTCAGGGACTCAGGGAACCTAGATGCAGGGAACCTAAGGGAACGCAAGGGAAATTGGTGCGCGAGTGACCCAGATCGTCGTCAAGCGTCCGCCTCGGGCGTTGCCTCCCGAAGTGCCCGGCGAGGAACTCCGGCTGGAACCGCCGCCCGAGCTGCCCAAGGGGCAGCAGGAGGGCATGTGGATGCAGGTTCTGCCGATGCTCGGCATGGGCGGCTCCAGCGTGTACTTCCTCATGCCCGGCATGAACTCCCACCCGATGATGAAGATCATGGGTGTCCTGATGCTGTTCTCGACGCTCGCCATGGTCATCGCCATGATCGTTCGGATGCGCCGGGGCACCCAGGGGGAGATGGCACAGTCGCGGCGCGACTACCTCAAGTACCTGGCACAGACCCGTCGCGCGGTCCGCAAGACGGCGCTCAAGCAGCGGGACGCCCAGTTCTATCTGCACCCCGCGCCCGACCAGCTGTGGTCCCTGGTGGCCGAGGGCAGCAGGGTGTGGGAGCGGCGCCCCTCCGACGTGGACTTCGGGCAGGTGCGCGTCGGACTCGGCGTACAGCAGCTGGCCACCCCGCTGATCAGCCCGGACACGGCGCCGGTCGACGAGCTTGAGCCGCTCACGGTCGGCGCGATGCATCAGTTCATCAACACCCACGCCACCGTCGACGGGCTGCCCATGGCCGTGTCGCTGCGGGCCTTCTACCACATGACCGTCAGCGGCGACCCCGACTCGGTGTACGCCTCGGCACGCGCCCTGCTGTGCTCGCTCGCCGCGATGCACTCCCCCGAGGATCTGGTGATCGCCGTCGCCGCGGGCCGCGAGTCCTACGGCGCCTGGGACTGGGCCAAGTGGCTGCCGCACGCGCAGGCCAGGGACCAGGCCGACGGCGCGGGGACACGACGCCTGGTCGTCGGTGACACGATCGAGATGGAGGAGCTGCTGGCCGCCCGGCTGGAGGGACGGCCGCGGTTCAGCTCCGCCGCCGAGCCGGTCATGGAACAGCCGCACATCGTCGTCGTCCTGGACGGCACCTCGGTGCTGCCCAACTCGCTGCTGGCCGCACCGGAGGGGCTGCAGGGCGTCACCATCGTCGAGATCGTCCCCGGCGACATCGACGTGGCTCGCGGCGGTCTTTCGGTCGTCGTCGACCGGCGGGCCCTGCGCCTGGAGTCGGGTCAGGGCATGGTCTACGAGGGAACCCCGGACGCCCTCTCCTACGAGGCGGCCGAGGCGGTGGCCCGGCAGCTCGCACCGCTGCGGGTCGGCTCCGGCGACGACGGCGACGAACCGCTGCTGGCCAAGCTGGAGTTCACCGACCTGCTCGCCCTGGGCGACGCCGCCTCGGTGGACGTCTCCCGCACCTGGCGGCCGCGCTCGCAGGCCGAGCGGCTGCGGGTGCCCATCGGTGTGGGCGAGGACGGCCAGCCGGTGATGCTCGACCTCAAGGAGGCGGCGCAGGACGGTATGGGCCCGCACGGGCTGTGCGTGGGCGCGACCGGTTCCGGTAAGTCGGAGCTGCTGCGCACCCTGGTGCTCGGCCTGGCCGTCACCCACTCCTCCGAGACGCTGAACTTCGTTCTCGCGGACTTCAAGGGTGGTGCGACCTTCGCCGGTATGGCGCACATGCCGCACGTCGCCGCCGTGATCACCAACCTCGCCGACGATCTGACCCTCGTCGACCGGATGGGCGACTCGATCCGCGGCGAGCTCAACCGGCGCCAGGAGATGCTGCGCGACGCGGGCAACTACGCCAACATCCACGACTACGAGAAGGCCCGTGCGGCCGGCGCCCCGCTCTCCCCCATCCCGTCACTCGTCCTGGTCATCGACGAGTTCAGCGAGCTGCTCACCGCCAAGCCGGACTTCATCGACATGTTCATCCAGATCGGCCGCATCGGGCGATCGCTGGGTGTGCATCTGCTGCTGGCCTCGCAGCGGCTGGAGGAAGGCCGGCTGCGGGGGCTGGAGACCTATCTCTCCTACCGGGTCGGTCTGCGGACCTTCTCCGCCGCCGAGTCCCGCGCGGCGCTGGGCGTGCCCGACGCCTACCATCTGCCCTCGGTGCCCGGTTCCGGCTACCTCAAGTTCGGCACCGACGAAATGACCCGCTTCAAGGCGGCGTACGTCTCCGGCGTCTACCGCGCGGGCAGCGACGACCTGCCGACCGGCCCGCTGGCCCCCAACCGGCGTCCCGTCCTGTTCACCGCCGCCGAGGTGCCCGTGCAGCGGCCCGACCCGGACGCGGCCCCCGTGCCCGCGCAGCCCGTCACCGGCGCCGACGACGACGCACTCGCCGACACCGTGCTGGACGTGGTCGTACGGCGCCTGGAAGGCCAGGGCACACCGGCGCACCAGGTATGGCTGCCCCCGCTGGACAGCGCCTCACCGCTGGACGAGCTGCTGCCGCCGCTCAGCCCCGTGGAGGGCCGTGGCCTGACCGCCGCCGACTACCCGCGGCAGGGGCAGCTGGTCGTCCCGGTCGGACTGGTGGACAAGCCGTTCGAACAGCGGCGCGATCCGCTGTACCTGGACTTCGCCGGCGCCGCGGGCCATATGCTGGTCGTCGGCGGCCCGCAGTCCGGCAAGTCCACCCTGATGCGGACCCTGATCTCCTCGTTCGCGCTCACCCACACCCCGGCCGAAGTGCAGTTCTACGGACTCGACTTCGGTGGTGGCGGCATGTCGTCCATCGCCGGACTGCCGCACGTGGGCGGTATCGCCTCCCGCCTCGACCCCGAACGGGTACGCCGTACGGTCGCCGAGGTCTACGGCATCCTCAACCGCCGCGAGGAGTACTTCCGCGCCAACAACATCGACTCCATCTCGACCTACCGCAGGCGGCGCGCCCGCGGTGAGATCACCGACCAGCCGTGGGGCGACGTCTTCCTTGTCATCGACGGCTGGGGCAACTTCCGCAACGACTACGAGGGCCTGGGCGACATCGTCAACGACATCGCGGCCCGCGGTCTGGGCTACGGCGTCCACCTGGCCATCACCGCCTCCCGCAACATGGAGGTGCGGGCGGCTCTGAAGGACCTGCTGATGAACCGGCTGGAGCTGCGGCTCGGCGACACGATGGACTCCGAGTTCAACCGCAAGGTCGCCGCGAACGTCCCGCCGGGCGTGCCCGGACGGGGCCAGACGATGGACGCGCTGCACTTCATGGCCGGCGTCCCGCGCATCGACGGCATCGGCTCCGACGACGAACTCGCCGACGCCGGCGCCGAGATGTGCAACACCGTCAGCGCCCACTGGCAGGGTGACCGCGCGCCGCAGGTGCGGCTGCTGCCCCGCGAGCTCCCGGCCGCCCGACTTCCCGGAGGCAGCGCGCACCCCGAACGCGGCGTCGCCTTCGCCATCGACGAGAACAATCTGGAGCCGGTCTTCGTCGACTTCGAGACCGACCCGTTCTTCCTCGTCTTCGGTGAGAGCGAGTCCGGCAAGACCGCGCTGCTGCGGCTGCTCGTCAAGCAGATCACCGAGCGGTACTCGGGCGACGAGGCGAAGATCGTCGTCGGCGACTACCGGCGCTCGCTGCTCGGCGCCATCCCGGACAGCCATCTGCTGGAGTACGCGCCGATGTCCAACACGATGGAGACGCATATGAACGCGCTCCGCGATCTGATGGACCGGCGCGCTCCGTCCTCCGACGTCACGCCGCAGCAACTCCGTGACCGCAGCTGGTGGACGGGCCCGCAGATCTTCATCGTCGTCGACGACTACGAGCTGGTGGCCACCTCCAGCGGCAACCCGCTGGCCGTCCTCGCCGAGCACCTGCCCTTCTCCCGCGATGTGGGTGTCCGCTTCCTCATCGCCCGCAGCTCCGCCGGCGCCTCCCGGTCGATGTTCGAGTCCTTCATGACCCGCATCAAGGAGCTCGGCGCCCAGGGCCTCATCCTCTCCGGCGACCCCAACGAAGGCGATCTGCTCGGCAACGTCCGCCCCCGGCCCATGCCCCCCGGCCGCGGCTTCTTCGTCTCCCGCAAGCGGGGAACCCCGCTGGTGCAGTTGGGCTGGATGCCGGACGAGAGCTGAGCCGGGGCCTGCTCACCGGACGCGGTGCATGGTTGCGCCGCGTCCACGTAGGCTGACACTCCGAAGCCGGAGGCCCGAGGAAGGAGAACTGCTGTGGGTACTCAGCAGGAAAAGGAAGAGCTGTACGCCATGGACATCTCCGACGCGGTATGGGAGAGCGCCCCCGGCAGCCCGGAGGACGAACGCGTCGAGATCGCCCACCTCCCCGGCGGCGCCGTCGCCATGCGCAACTCGAAAGAGCCGGACGTGGTGCTGCGGTACACGGCGGCCGAGTGGGAGGCGTTTGTACTGGGGGCGCGGGACGGGGAATTCGACCTGGAGCCGATGCCGCACAATGGGGGGCAGCCCCAGCAATAGTTCCTGTGCGGCTGTACTTCCACTGTATTTTTTGGCTGAGAAAACACTGAGGGTGGGTTTCCGCGGAAACCCACCCTCAGGGCGTGAAGGATTCTGACCCGTTCCTGATCGTCAGATCTTGCCGTGGTCCTGGAACCACTTTGCAGACTTCATGTCCGTGGACTGGTAGCCGTCCTTGCTCAGCCGCACGGCCTGGGCGATCTGCATCAGGTTGAGGTGGACAGCGGAGACCTCGGTCTCCCACTTCTTCATCGTCGCCTGATAGGCAGTCTTCGCCTCGCCCTCCCACACCGCGGAGATCTCCCTGACCTCGCGCTCGATGTCGTCGAGGTCGCCCTTCAGATTCTTCGCCTGCTTATCGATGGCATCAGCCGCAGTGTCCAGGCTGGCATAACTTACCTTCAGCCCTTCCTCATACGTGTTCGGGTTCGGCATTACCCTTCCTCCCTGAGATGATTTTGTACCGTCCGTGAACGCCGCCGGTGCGGCCCCTCATCCCACGAGCGGTTGAAAGAACTTGAGCTATGCCTCAGTTCGACGGCGGAGCCGAGTACATGTCGAGCTTGGAGTTGGGCTGTCCCCCGGGACCCACGCCGTATCCGCTGCCGTTGTCGGCCACGTCGATACCACGAAGGGCTTGCGCGATGTCGTCCTCGTTGAGCCCGGAAGCCTTGCGTGCGGCCTCAATACCCTCGAGGAAATAGGCCAGCAACCGGTTCAGCGATGCCATGTGGTTGTTGATCTGGGTCTGCTTCGCGTTGAAGGCACCCGCACCAATGCCCCTCCACTGAGTCTCGATCGAGTCGATGACACCCTGGAGACCCTTGACCTGCCCGTTGATGTTGCCAATCTTCGCTACGAGCCACTCCTCCTTCTTCCGGAGTGACGCATCATCGAGTTTCTGGTCCGCCATGACACTCGTCCCCTTCGTGAGTTCCGAATCTCGTCATCTCGTCGCTTTCGTCTCCGACTATGACGCCCACTGCCACTTGCCTAGTTCCGCCTCAGACGTACGGCAGCGAAGCCGCACCCCGCGAGGACGACGACTCCTGCCGCGATGCCGGTGGCGGGCAGGAGCCAACCTCGGTCCTTCCCCTTGGACTTCGAGTCTGCCACCTTTGCCTGACCGGGGGCAGCCTCTTTGTTCGAGTCTTTGCCAGCGTCCTTGGCGTGCGAACTCGACGACTTCGACTTGGTGTGCAGGGTCCGCTCCCCGGTGAGCGGACTGATGTCCGGATCGCCGGGATCGCCCTTGTTCTCCAGGAGGTTGAGACGTGGACGAACGGCCCCGAAGCCGATGCTCTTGCCAGGACCCTTGTCCTTGTCCTTCAGGCCGGCAGTCTTGATCAGGACCCGGCTCACCTGATTCGCCGTCCAGTCCGGGTGCTTGGACCAGATCAGAGCGGCGGAGGCGGACGTGATTGCGGTGGCAGAGCTGGTGCCTCCATGGCCCTGGGTGCAGTACTTCTGCTTCTTACCGTCACACCACCCCGGAACCCCCACGCCCGGGCCCGCGAGGATCGTGTGGTTGCGATTGGAGAAGTCGGCCGCCTTCCCGGACTGGTCGGTGGCTCCTACGGCTACTACGTCCCTGTAGGCGGCGGGATAGTTGAGTTGATTGCCCTTCTTGGCATCATTCCCCGTGCCAGCCAGCAGGAGTTTTCCTTTCTTGGTCGCGTACTTCATCGCTTCCTCGATGGAAGGATGCGGAGCGGTGCCAGCAAGAGACATGTTGATGATTTGGGCATCGCTGTCAGCCGCCGCTCTGATGGCCTCCCCGAGGTGCTCCTTCTTCCGGTCGGCGCCTTCCATTCCGGTGAGGTTGGTCCGGATCGGGATAATCCTCGCTCCTGGAGCAAGCCCCTTCAAGGTCCCGCCTTTGCCGGAGCCTGCGATGAGTTCGGCCATCGTCGTTCCGTGGCCGAGATCATCGCGTGTTTCGTCACCCGGAGCTCCAGAGAGGTCCTTCCCTGGAAGGACACGGCCTTGGAGTGACTGAGTGGTCGGATCAACCCCGGAGTCGATGACAGCGACCTTGATTCCCTGACCGGTGCTGACCTTCCACATCTTCTCGGCCTGCATCGCCTTCAGATACCACTGCTGAGACCGAACGTCCTCCGCAGTGGCCGTTGGAGCCAGACCTGCTATGCAGACCGTCCAGGCTCCGACTGCCGCAAGTCCAGTGAGGAGCCGACGCTTTGTTCGCTGTTTTCGAGATGTTGCTGTCATGGTCGCTCTCACTGGATTACTCGATCACTGGCGGCACACTGCCACGCCGCCCGGTCGACCTGTTCTGCTCCTCTTCTGACAGGTAGTCCGAACGTCGAGTCCTCTCACGCCGCTGATTCTGCGGCTTGTTCTGCGACGACGAGGGCTGGCCCCCGACGACCAGGCCCGTACCACCGGGAAAGAAGCCGCGCGAGTCCCCCTCTTGGTGCGAATCGCCGTTGCGAGGCTCCCCGACAACGCCATCCCGGTTGGTTGCAGCCCTCCCGCTTGCCGCGCGCTGCCCGCCACTCTGGCTGGCCGCTCCTTCTGCGCCCCCACCGCTGACGGGCGGGACCATGCCCGTGGGGCGCCGAGGCGCCGTCGAGCCCTGTCCGTCGATGACCATCCCCCGCGGCACCCGGGAGCTCGACGCGTTCGAGCCGGATACAGGCTGGCTTGGGGTGCCGCCCACGATTCCGCCGCGTTGGCCGGACCGAGCAGAACCGGAGTTCGGCCCGCGTCCCCCGGCGTTCGGCCCCATCGCGGCCGGAGGAACACCCATCATCCCTGGACGACCGAGACCTCGAGGTCCGTTGTTACCGGCTTGCTGACCTGTCGGACCTGGCATAACTGGGCCGATAGGTCCTGGCCTCATCGGACCCTGGCGCCCGACAGGACCATTCGGTCCCGTCGGTCCGGTGCGTCCCGTGTTCGTGACCGGAGGCGGCGGCATGAACGGGCGTTGCTGGGGGCCAGTGCGAGCCGTGGCCGGAGGTCCGACGGGCCGTGGTGGTGGGGCGCCGCCGGGACCAATTCGACCGGGCGGCGGCCCTCCCGTTGGAACAAAGGGGCCCGGACCAGGGGGTGGGCCACCGGGCGGCGGACCGGGTGGACCGGTCGCCGGAGGTACCTGCGGCGAAGGGCCAGGGTCCATCGGCGGTACGACGGGAGCAGGCGGAGCGCTGTCGATGTTCGTGGCAACAGCCGTACCCGGGCGGACGGGATCCTCGGGAAAATGAGGCGCAATGGGATCAGCCCTGCTGATCGACCCGTCGCTGCCAGGCACATGGGCCGGACCCGCCTGATCAGAAGCACCCCGGGCAGGGCTGCCAGCGGCATACGGGGCCGCTGCCGCCGCTTCTTGCCCACCTCCTCCGCCGGAGGCGCCAGGTTCGATGGGGCCAGAACTTGGAGGCGCCGGCGGAATACCCACGTCCGGCAATGCCTCGAAGACCGGCTTTTCCTTCTCCGCCGTCTGTATGTGCTGGAGAGCCACCCGATAGTAGGAGCTCAGTTTTTCCGCCTGGCGGACGGCCTCTTTGTGTTTGGGGTCTTCCTTCGGGGGTTTGTCGCCGCCCTTGGAGTCGGAGTCGTCACCCTTCTTCGACGAGGCCCCGTCATCATCTGCGTCCCGCTCGGGCATCGAGTTCTGGACCATGGCCAGGCCGATGCCGGCCCCCTTGAGATGCGAACCGACCATGCCCGCGTACTCGCTGAGCTTGATGGTGTTCTTCCGAAGCCCCTTGGCCCAGCCGTCGAACGCCTTCTTCGTTTCGCCTTCCCAGTCGGGATCGGTCTCCTCGAAGTAGGTCTTCAGCTCCCTCTCGGCGTCCTTGATGGCGCGGGCAGCGTCCCAGAGGGCTTCTCCGACGTCCTCCAGGTCTTGGGGAACGCCGGCATCGACGAGGTCTTTCAACTGGTTGACGCGGTACTTTTCAAAATCGGTCGCCGAGCCCGGTGCGGCATTCCGTGAAAGCAGTAGGGGAGCGCCAGCCGTGTAGGGGAGCAGGGGGTTCTGATCCGACTGGAAAAGAGGGTTGTACTCCATCGGAATGAAGGCGTCCTTCGGCATCTCATCCGCCGAGAACCCCCTCCCGGAGTCCGAATCAATCGACTCGTTCTTGTCGCCCTTGCCACCCATGGATCCTCCTGATTCCGGGCTGATGTGGCCAACTAGTAGCTGCCGTCGTCGTTGCCACCCTCGGGCGCTTTCTTGGCAGGTGTGTCCCCGCCCTGGTCCTGCTTCTCGTGTCCGCCCTTGCCGTGTTGCTTGAACTTCTCTGCCAGGGCTTCTGTTCTGGCCTGGATCTCCCAGAACCGGCGCTTCTCGTCCTCCTCCACCTCGTCCAGATTTCCGTCGGCGTACTTGACCGCGATGCTCATCGCATCGATCTGATCCCGGAGCGACTCGGAGAGGAGGGTGAGGGTTTCGTGCACCTCGCTGTACTTGGTGAAGAGGTCATCCGCTTCGGCGAAGGGGAGATTGCGGCCACCGAGTGACTGCCGCGTGACGCGCCTGCACGAAATCTTGTGTTTCGCGGCAGGCGAGGTGTCCAGCTCTGTGATGACCCCGTCGATGCGCTTCTTGAGCTTCTTCAGCGCTTCGGCACGTCGCTTGAGGTCAGCCTGCGACTTCGACGGCAGGACTGGCGGCGGCGTCTCCTTGCCGTCGGGCCCCAACTGCCCCATGGGCTTCCCCCTTCTGCCCCGTTTTCGCTGCTTGCTCGACGGTCTTCGTGGTCCGTCGGACAGCGCTCAGGTCACTGTAGTAGCTGGACCCGGTCGATCCCAACTGCAAATGAGCTGCTGACAGTTGCTCGTAGCAGGACCGTAACGTGTGACACTCCTGCTGCACATACCTCTTTTCTACCAGTGGCCACCGACACCGACAGGCCGACGCAGACCAGCGGGCCGACGGTCAGCGGCTGGGCGTCGGATGCTTGCGGCGGCGCCAGTCGCGGTAGATGAGCGAGGTGCCTGCTACGACCGCCACGAGAGTGCCACCTCCTACAAGGACGTAGGTTCCGAGCCTCTCGTTCCGTTCTTGCTCGGTTTCTCCCAGCTGAAGCTTGGCCGGTGTCGGTTTTTTGGCCGTTTCGACGCCTTCTTGAGCCACAGGGCGGTCGATGCGCTTGTCGTCCTCGGTCAGAGCGGCCACCGGGTCGACGACGCCCCAGCCGACGAGGCGGTCGTGGCCGGGGATCGAGCGCTCCGCGGTCTGCTCGATCTGGGCGACGATGTTCTGCTGGGACCACTTGTCCGGGCCCTTGTTGTGCTTCGCGCGCAGGAGGGCCGCGACGCCCGCCACATACGGGGCGGAGAAGCTGGTGCCGTTGTCGACGCAGTGGCCGCCCTTGGGAACGGTGGAGACCATGTCGACGCCGGGGGCTGCCACGTCCACGAAGTCGCCCGCCTGGGAGAAGGGGGCGCGCTCGTTGTTCCGGTCGGAGGAGGAGACCGCGAGGACACCGGGGTAGGCGGCGGGGTAGGTCTTCTTGTTCTGGCCGCCCAGGCCGTCGTTGCCCGCGGAGGCTATGACGACGACGTCCTCGTCGACGGCGCGCTGCACGGCGAGTTCCAGCGAGGAGTCCGCCCGCAGCGCCTCGGCGGTGTCCTGGGAGATGTTGATGATGTCGGCGCCGGCCTTCACGGCGTAGTCGATCGAGTCGGCGAGGGAGCCGACCGTGCCGCTGCCGTTGGCGTCGTTCTGCTTGATCGGGATGATCGTCGCCTTGGGCGCGAGCCCCACGAAGCCGGTGTTCTCGGCCGGGCGGGCGGCGATGATGCCCGCGACCTTGGTGCCGTGGCCGACTTCGTCCGTTGTGCCGTTGGCCTTCCCGCGGGGGGTGGCTGCGCCCGTCTCGTCCTTCTTCAGCTTCTTGGGGAGCAGGTTCTTGCCGGCCTTGGCATCGACGGCGTCCTTGAGCTGCTTGTTCGCGATGTCGACGCCGGTGTCGATGACGGCGACCCGGACGCCCGCGCCCTGATTGGTGTCCTTCCACAGCTCGTTGAGGAGCACCCGCTGGAGCGACCACGGGCGACCCTCGTACGGCTTGGCGGGGAAGCTGCACTGGGTACTGGCGTCCGCGGCGGCGGGCGGGGCGACGGTGACCGTCAGGGTGGAGGCGGTGACGACCGTGGCGGCGGCCATCGCTGCCAGGCGGCGCATACCCCGCAGTCCGGTGGTGCCGTGCCGCGTCGCGCTGCGGGGCAGCCTGTTGTGCATCGTCGTCACCACTTTCAGGAGCCCTGCGGCTGGAGTGCGTCACCGGTGGACAGCCGCGGCCCGGTGGGCAGGAAGGCAGCCCACTCGGCCGGGACGGGTGCGGGCTTGACGCCCTCGTACCCGAGCCTGCGCTGCGCGTTCTGACCCTCGGGCTGCTGCTCCTTCTTGGACTTCTTGCCGTCCTTGCCGATGCCCGAGTCGCCCTGCGAGCTGTCGGTGTTGTTCTGCATCGCGTAGCGCAGCCCGGTGTCGGTCACCAGGAAGAGGCCGCCGTCGCTCGGGCTGCGGCCCTTGAACTGGCGGAAGAGCTGGCCGGTTCCGGGGGTGACGTAGGCGCTGGAGGTGCCCGCGGGGAGTTGCTCGGGGAACTCTTTGCCCACCCAGGTGCTGAGCGTGGTGGCGCCGCTCTTGCCGTTCACCTTGCGCAGTACGTTGCAGGCGACGTTGCGGCTGCCCGAACCGGTGCCGGCGGAGTTGACGGCGTAGCTCTTCTCCCGGGGCCACTTCAGGGAGTCGCCGAACGTGCCGGACGAGGAGAAGGCGCTGGCGTTGACCTTGATGGCCTCGCCGTTCTGGTTCAGCTGCAGCAGCTGCTTGGAAGAGAGCAGGAGCTGCGCCATGAAGTCGGTGATCCGCAAGACCTTGCCGGACAGGACGACGTAGTGCTGCATGTGGTTGCCGGACGCCGACTTGATCACGGTGCCCACCTGGTTGGTGTTCGGGTCGAGGCCGGAGATTCCCGCGTCCGCGCCGACCTGGCCGGGGACCTGCGGGAAGGAAATGTGCTGGCCTGTGTGCAGCGTGGCCAGCCACTCCCTGGAGACGCGCTGGGGCTTGCGGTTGCCCACCAGGATGGTGAGCAGTGTCTTGTCCTGCGCGATGCGGTACTTCCGGCCGGACTTGTCGACGACGTACAGCCGGTCGTCAGGGCCCTGGACGAAGGCGAGCTCGCCACCGCGCAGCCGGTTCTCGCCCTCGACCTTGTCCTGGTCGCGGTCGGCCAGTACGAAGGCCGCCTTCTGGACGGCGCGGTCGCCCTGGCTGGGCCGTTCGCAGACCGCCCAGCGCTTCTTCTCGCCCGCCTCCTTGCCCTCGGGGAGCCGGTCGGGCGCGTAGGGGATGCCGAGGGAGGCGCCGTGCGGTATGTCGCCCTTGTCGAGGACCTTCTCGTCGACCTTGACGACCTCGCCCTTGCCCGCGTCGAGGAGCAGCTTGGCGGAGGCGAGGTTGAGCACCGGGTGGAGCTGGGCCTTCCCGTCGGTCTTCAGCACCACGTAGCGGGTGGTGGACTCGGAGCCGATGATGACCTTCTCCGCCGGTGTGTCCCAGCCTTCGGGGGCCTTCGGTTTGAACATGCCCCAAGCACCGAATCCCGCGAGGATCAGCACACCGACGACGATGCCGGGCAGGATGCCGCGCAGCGGGCGGGGGGCACCCTCCTCGGTGCCTGTCGGTGACGGCTGGAGAAACGCCGCCACCAACCGCTTCTTCGCGAAGGTATAGGCATTGAGCTCGTCGCGCCGTGATGCCATGAGTGAAAGACGCTCCCCTTGAGTCCCTGCTGTCCCCCGCACCGTCCGGCCCTGACGGGCCCTGACGGCCCCGGCCGGTCCGGAACGGTACCGCTCACCGGTCCGTGCGACGCCCGCGAGCGCTGCCGATTGTCGGACCGGGCCCCTACTATGCCGGTTGGGGATTGCCTTGTGCCGCTCCGGTATCGTGATCGCCCGCCCAACGCCCCCGACGAGTGGGGTTAATTCGGACATGAGGGGGCCTTCTCGGATGGGATCTGCGACGCGGGCGCGGGGTGCGGCCGGCACCGCGAGGCGCTCTGGGCCGGGTGCGCCCCGGCGCCCGGGAGCCGCCGCGTCCGCAGCCCGGTCACCCCAGCCCAGGCCCCGGGTCCCTGCCTCGACGACGCTGCGCACCGCGTCGCGCACCAGCCGTCTGGGACCGTTCCAGCTGCAACAGCTGGTGCTGCTGGAGCTGGCCGCCGCGGTGCTGCTGGTCGCCGCCGCCATCGACCGGCTGCTGCTGGTGCCCGCCGTCGTGGTCGCTGCCGCGCTGGTGGCGCTGGCGGTGATGCGCAGGCACCAGCGCTCGGTCCACGACTGGTTCAGCACACTGCTGGCCCTGCGTGCCCGCAGACGTGCCGCGGCCCAGCCGCTGACGCCAGCCATGGTGCTGGACGAGGACGGCGAACGGGTCGACGCCAGCTTCCTCCCCCTGGTGGAATGCGCTCCTGCGCTGCGTACGTACGCCTACATCGACAAGAAGCGGCGCACCATAGGGATGCTGGGCGACGGCACGTTCCTGACGGCCCTGGTGCGGATAGAGGCTGCGCCCAGCGCGCTGCGCCCGGCTTTCGGAGCGCGCGCCCTGCCGCTGGAGCTGATGCATGACGCACTGGACGTGGACGGCATCACGCTGGAGTCCGTGCAGGTGGTGCAGCACGTGCAGCCGGCACCCGCGCCCCATCTGCCGGAGCAGTCGGTGGCGCGGCGTAGTTACGGGCCGTTGCAGGAGCAGACGGGATCGCCCGCGCTGCGGCTGACGTGGGTGGCGCTGAAGTTCGACCCGGAGCTGTGCCCGGAGGCGGTCGAGGCCCGGGGAGGCGGCCTGGAGGGCGCGCAGCGCTGTCTGGTGCGCGCCGCGGACCACCTGGCCAGCCGGGTGACCGGGGCCGGTTTCGTCGCGACGGTGCTCAACGAGCAGGAGCTGATAGCCGCGGTGGCGACCTCGGCCTGTGTGAGCCCGGTCGCCACGGCCAGGGCCAGCCGGCCGGACGCGACTCCCGCACGGCGTACCGCCGAGTCCTCGCGCGCCTGGCGGTGCGACGACCGGTGGCACACCACGTACGGCGTCGGCCGCTGGCCCGAGTTGGGCCGCGCTGCCACGCCGCTGCCGCGCCTGGTGGCCCTGCTGACGTCCGCACCGACGCTCACGACGACGTTCAGCCTGACGCTGGGCCGCTCCGCGCGGCGCAGCGCCGTCATGGTCAGCGGCCATGTCCGCCTGACGGGCCGCTCGGACAACGAGTTGGCGGCGGCCCGGCGGCAGCTGGAGCGGGCCGCACGCTCGGGACGGGTGGGGCTGGTGCGGCTGGACCGGGAGCAGCTGCCGGGCGCTCTCGCAACGCTGCCGCTGGGGGGTGTGCGCTGATGGCGAGCCGCTACACGCAAGGACTGCTGGGTCCGCGCCGTACCGAACATGCCGTGCCCGCGGACCATTTGGCCGCACTGTCGCTGCCCATCGGTGACGACGGCGTGGTGGTCGGGAACGACTCGGAGGGACGCCCCCAGGTGGTCGGCTTCCACCATCCGACCCCGTACGACGTGGTGCTCATCGGTGGCCTGTGGACGGCACAGGTGCTGGCGCTGCGGCTGGCCGCGACCGGCGCGCGGGTCGCGGTGGAGACGGGCCGGGCCCAGGTGTGGACGAACCTGGTGCAGGCGGCGGGCGCCGGACAGGAATGCATCACGCTCTACGACGTGGGACGGGTGCCGCCCATGGGCCCCACGGTGAGCAGTCCGGTGCTGGTCATCCGGGACTGCGGAATGCGGCCTCCGCGTGGCCGGGTCGCCGCCATGCCGTGGCAGTCGGTGCTGACGCTGCTGCCGTATCTGAGCCCCGTCGCTCCCCGGTTGCTGCGCAGCGCGGGGCTGTCCGGTATCCAGCGGGTCTCGCCGGACGAGGCACAGCAGATCGGGCGCATCATGCAACTGCCGCGCCAGGAGGTGGAGGCGCTCTCCACTCTGGGCGACGGTGTCACGCTGTGGTGCACGCGGCGCGAACGGCAGTACGCGCTCACGCAGCCGACCGACGCCGAGACGGGGCTGTTGGGGACGCCGCGACGGCTGGACTGACACGGACCTCGCACGAGTCACACACGATCTGGACCGACGCCGGTCACAGGACCGCACTGCCCGCGTGACAGTTGCGATGATTAGGCTGGACTGACGCGCGTAGGCGGGCGCGCGGCAAACCGGGGTGAATGACCACAGCAGGAGGCATTGTGAGCAGCGACCGGGACGAGATCCGCGTCCGCGGGACCATGCCCGGCTCTGACCAGCTCGACGCGGAAGCGGATGCCGAGAGCGAGCCGGAGTCGACGGGCCAGTTCACCATCGACTACACGCCGCCTGCCTGGTATACGCAGGACGCGGCCAGCAGGCCCGAGCCCCAGGAGGCGCCGCCCCCGAGCGCGCCCGCGCCGATGTCCGGACCAGGGCAGGGGCCGGGGCAGGAAGACCACTCGGGAGTCGGGCCGGACTTCAGTGGTTCACGATTCAACGACGGTGACTGGTGGGCGAGTTCACCGGCCCCCTCGGCTCCCTCGGTCCCGTCAGCGGAGGACGTTCCGCCCGGGTCCGGCTACGAGTCCCCTGAAGCGGCGGGATCTTCCGGCATCTCCAGCTCCCCCGAAAGCGATGCGCCGCCGGCCGATCTGCCCGCCTTCCCCTCGCTGAAGCCGTTCAGCGAGCAGCGGGAAGAGGAGACGGAGAACGCGGCGGGAGCGGCGGAAACGACGGTAGCCGGGGAAACGACGGAAGCCGGGGGCTACGGAGACGAACGGGAGCAGCCGTTCGGCACCGCATCGCCCCCTGTGGATGCGTTGGCGGACGTGGACGCTTCGGCCGAGGCAGGCGCTTCGGCGCTGCACGTAGATGCTTCGGCGCACGTGGACACTTCGGGGCACGTAGACGCTTCGGCGCACGTAGACGCTTCGGACGCGCGGGACGAGGAACTGCACAGGGAGCCGGAAGGCGAGCCGGTGGTCAGCGCGGCTGACGACCTCGGACCTGACTCCTTCGGTCCGGACGCGGCCCGTTCGGACGGCCTGCGCGAAGACGACCAGTACGAACGCGAAGACGGCCGACGCGACGACGATGAACCCGAAGACGATGAAGCGCCTCGGAGCACCGCCTCGCCGAGCTGGCGAGCGCCGTCCGTGACCGAGCCCGCATCTGATTCCGAGCCCCGGCCGGGGTCGGAGTCGGAGCCGGAGTCCGCGGAGCCGGTGCGGGAGCCGGAGGCGACGGAAGCACCGGAGGTCTCGGAGGTCTCCGACGTCGCGGAGGGGCCGCGAGCCCGGGGTGACGCCGAGGACGGCGCCACGATGCGGTTCTCCGCCGCCGCGCTGCGCCGCGAGATTGCCGCGTACGCCGCTCAGGAGGAGCGCAAGAGCGACGACGCTGCCGCGAACGCGCAGCCGGAGGCCGGCCCTCAGCCGGACACCGACCGCGTGTCGGCGGAACCGATGAACAGCCCGCCAAGTGAGGTGTCAGCCGGACGGGTTGAGAGCGCCCCGACCGCGCCGGACGCCGGGGAAAGCGACCGCGCGGACAGCGATGCGGAACCGGCGGAGCCCCGGGATGCGATTCCCGCCGCATACGACTTCGACCTGGAAGCCCCCTCTCGCGACCGCCGGTATGCCGAAGCGCCGTCCGCGCAGGCCCCGGCGGAGCCGCAGGACGCGGAACCGCAGGACGCTCTGCCGCCCCACCCCCTGTCCCCCGCTCCGCCGCAGGAGGCGGGCCACTGGTCGGGCCCGCCCGGCGAGGGCAGCGGCAGCACCGCGGGGGGCGCGCAGGAGCTGCCCCCGTTGCCGCCGGACTTCCAGCCTGCTGCCTCCGCACAACCGCAGGGCAGCGCGTGGCCGAGCGCAACACCGCAGGACGGGGGCAAGCAGTCCCACACTTCGCAGAGTCCGAACCAGAGCCCGCAGGCCCCGCACGCCCCCCAGAGCCCCCAGCCACCGCAGCCCTCACAGCAGGCGCAGGGACAACAGCCCGCCCAGCAGGCCCCGGAAAGCCGCTACGGCTACCCGCAGGCGGGGCAGCAGCAGCCGCAGGGCGGCCCCGGGATGGCACCCGCACAGCAGCAGCCGGTCCGTCCCGTGCCCGGCCAGGCCCAGCCCGGACAGCAGTACCAGCCCGGGCCGAACCAGCCCGTGCCGCCGCACGGCCGGCAGCAGGCCGCACCGGGCGGGCTGCCCACCCCTCAGGCCCCGGCACCGCAGTCGCACCCCGGCCTGCCTCAGCCCGGTACGCCCCAGCAAGGGCAGGGACAAGGGCCCGGGCAGGGGCAGCCGCAGGGCCGGCTGCCCGCCCCGCGTCCGGCCCAAGCCCAGCACCCGCAGGCTCAGCTCCCCCAGGCGCAGGCGCAGCCCCAAGCACCGGCACCGACGCAGGGCCAGCCACCCGCACAGGCACAGGCGCAGCCCCCCGCACAGACACAAGCCCAGCCACCGGTACAGGCACAGCAGCCACCGGCCCACGCACAGCAACCCGCCCAGAACCAGCCGCCGGCCCATAACCAGCCACCCGCCCAAGCACAGCCCCCTGGGCAAGCACAGCCGCCCGCGCAAGCACAGCAACCGCCCCAGGCACAGTCGCCGCTGCAGCCGAATCCGGGCGCTGTGGACCCGCGTCGGGTGGACCAGTCCGGCTCACCGCTGGGCTACACGGCGGCAGTTGAGCTGTCCTCGGACCGGCTGATCAACAACAAGAAGAAGCCGCGTCCGCAGTCGGGCAAGAGCTCCCGTTTCAAGTTCGGCGCCAAGAAGGAGGAGGCCGAGCGGCAGCGCAAGCTGGAAGTGATCCGTACGCCGGTGCTGTCCTGCTACCGGATCGCCGTCATCAGCCTCAAGGGCGGGGTCGGGAAGACGACGACCACCACGGCCCTGGGCTCGACGCTCGCCAGCGAGCGGCAGGACAAGGTGATCGCCATCGACGCCAACCCGGACGCGGGCACGCTCGGCCGCCGGGTGCGGCGCGAGACCGGCGCCACCATCCGGGACCTGGTCTCGGCGATCCCGTACCTCAACAGCTATATGGACATCCGCCGGTTCACCTCCCAGGCGGCGTCCGGGCTGGAGATCCTGGCCAACGATGTCGACCCGGCGATCTCGACGACGTTCAACGACGACGACTACCGCCGCGTGATCGACGTACTGGGCAGGCAGTATCCGATCATCCTGACGGACTCGGGAACGGGCCTGCTCTACTCCGCGATGCGTGGCGTGCTGGACCTCGCCGACCAGCTCATCATCATCTCCACGCCCTCCGTCGACGGTGCGAGCAGCGCCAGTACGACGCTCGACTGGCTCGCCGCGCACGGCTACTCGGAGCTGGTGCAGCGGAGCATCACGGTGATCTCCGGGGTGCGCGAGGTCGGAAAGATGATCCGGGTCGAGGACATCGTGGCGCACTTCGAGACCCGGTGCCGCGGCGTGATCACCGTGCCGTTCGACGAGCACCTGTCGGCGGGCG
The DNA here is from genome assembly GCF_052246355.1 of Streptomyces sp. 3N207. Taxonomy (NCBI): domain Bacteria; kingdom Bacillati; phylum Actinomycetota; class Actinomycetes; order Kitasatosporales; family Streptomycetaceae; genus Streptomyces; species Streptomyces sp. 3N207. Next base: position 30,676 of record NZ_JBQQBV010000003.1, read on the forward strand.
CCGAGCTGGACCTGAACATGATGCGCCCGAGGACGCGGGAGGCGTACTTCAACCTGTCCGCGATGGTGGCCGAGGACTTCGCGCGGGCCCAGCAGGAGCAGGGCCTGTGGACGGCCGACGGCAATCCGCCACCGCAGCTCGCCCCGCCGATGCCCGGCCAGGGCGGCATACCGGCACAGCCCGCTCAGCCCGGGCACCCCGGTGCCGCCGCCAGTCCGCCACCCGCACAGCAGCAGCCGCCGTACGGGGCGGGCGGGGGTTACGGGTACCCGGGTCCTGCGCAACCCGGCCAGCAGCACCCCGGTCAGCCCGGGCACCCCGGTCAGCCACAGCCCGGCAGCGGCTGGCAGCAGTAGCAATGGCCGCAGACGGCCGGTAGCCGGGAGCCCCGAGCCGTGCAGGCTGGTACAGCCGGTCGGCCGGGCGGCGTACAAGCCTGCAAAGCCGGGGCATACGACCGCTCACAGCCGGAGGGGCGGCGGACACTGTCCGCCGCCCCTCCGGCTGTGCTGTACCCGATCGGCGCGGCCGACGCTAGGCCGGACCGGGTGGGCCGACCAGAGTCAGTCCTGCGTCGGTGACACCAGTCGCCGGGTTTCCTCGACGTCCTGTGCCATCCGGGCCTTCAGCGCGTCAAGGGTGTCGAACTTCTCCTGGCCGCGGATGTACTCCACGAAGTCCACGGCCACGTGCAGCCCGTACAGATCCAGGTCGACGCGGTCGATGACGTGCGCTTCGACGGTGCGCTCGGTGCCGTCGAACTGGGGGTTCGTGCCGACGGAAAGCGCGGCGGGCATCGCCTCGCCCGCCACCGTCAACAGGCCCGCGTACACGCCGTCGGCCGGGACGGCGGTGTGCGGCAGTGTGTCGACGTTCGCCGTGGGGAAGCCGAGGTCGCGGCCACGCTGTGCTCCGCGCACCACGATGCCCTCGACACGGTGCGGACGGCCCAGCACCTCGCTCGCGCCCCGCACGTCGCCCTCGGCAACCAGCCGCCGCGCCATCGTGGAGGAGAACGCGTCGCCGCTCTCCGTGCGCTCGAAGAGGTCGACGACGATCACGTCGTAGTCGTACGTCTCCCCCAGCTCGGCCAGGGACTCGACGGTGCCGACCGCCTTGTGTCCGAAGCGGAAGTTGGGGCCTTCCACGACGCTGCGCGCGTGCAGTTTGTCCACGAGGACCTTCACCACGAAGTCGGCGGGCGACAGCTTGGAGAACTCGGCGGTGAAGGGCAGCACGAGGACGGCGTCCACGCCCAGTTCCCCCATGAGTTCGGCACGCCGGTGGTGCGGTGCGAGCAACGGGGGGTGACTGCCCGGCCGGACGACCTCGCTGGGGTGCGGGTCGAATGTGACGACGACAGCGGGGACGCCCAGCTCCCTGGCGCGCTCCACCGTCCTGCCGATGATGAGCTGGTGCCCGCGGTGCACCCCGTCGTACGAGCCGATGGTGACGACGCTGCGCCCCCAGCCCTCGGGGATGTCCTCCAAGCCACGCCAGCGCTGCACGTCTGCTCCTCGTCGCTACCTGGTTCGCCAGTGCCTGTGCCGATGGTGATGATGACGGGTCTTGCCGGTCCAAGGGTGCCATGCCCCGCCGTCCCGGCCCGCACGGACCCACCTCCAGGCCACCGGCACGACGAGAGCACGGATCCGGCCCCGCCCCGGACGTCAGACGTGTCCGTCCAGCATGTCGCACACTCGGCGGGCACGGGGCCCCACAACAGCCGTCCACAGCTCCGGCTCCCGTGCCACCCAGGCGCTGACAGCCCCCGCGAAGCCAGGCAGCTCACGGGCGAAGCGGGCGAGCGCCCGGTCGAAGGAGGCCGCGCCCTGCGCGGTGGCTGCCATCCGCGTCCCGATACGCCGCACCAGCTTCTCCTCGGGCGTTCCGCCCCGCTGCCGTGGGACGGTCGTACGCCGGGCCACGGCGTCCAGCGCGGCCTCCAGGACGGATTCGTCGCGCTCTTGGGCGAGCAGGAGATCCAGCAGCTCGTCGCGCAGCGGCCCCTCCCCCGCGCCGAGCACATGGGCGAGACGTGCCCGGAATGTCGGCTCCTGTTCCTCCAGCAGCTCCGCCACGAGTGGGCGCAGCACGGCGCGGGCGCCCGGGCCGTTTCGCAGTCGGTGTTCCACGAAGGCGGCCACGTCGTCGCGGGCCCGCCATGGGCGGAGCACGGCGTGTTCGCGTACCAGCAGAGCGGCGCGCCGGGCCAGTGCCGGGGTGCGCACTTGTGCGAGCGCCTGCACGGCCTGCGACTGTGCTGCCGGGTCGGCAGGCCCGGTGAGCAGCGCCTGATAAGCGGCGAACACCGGCTCCGGGTGGGTGCCCAGTGCGGTACCCAGAGCAGCCGCCAACTCGGCTTCGCGGGTCTCGGTGACACAGCGCAGTGCAGCCCTCATATGCCGGGAGCGGCTGTGCGGGTCGCGTACGAGGATGGCGAGAGCCGCGGTGCGCAGTGCGCGGTCTTGGGGGCGGCGCAGCAGCGCGAGGGCGGCGGAGCGCAGCAGTTTGCGGTCGGAGTGGGTGCTTGCCAGACGCGCCGCCCGCACCCCGTAGCCGGCCGCGGCCGTCGCCCGTCCGTCGGTGCGGGTGTCGTGTGCCCACCGTTCGACGGCTCGGCACATTGCGGGGAGCTCGTCTTGCACCAGCTCGGCCAGGAGCTCGTCGGCGCGCGGGTGTGCGGCGTCGACGAGGGCATCGGCCAGCTCGTCCATGGCAATGTGCCGGCTGGTGTACAGCAGTGCCTGGGCGGCGGTGGCAACAGTGGGCACAGTGCGCCCGTCCGCATCCGTGCGCCGCCGCAGGGGCCGCAGATCGCTGAACCAGTCGCACAACAGCGGCTGCACAGTGCGAGGTTCGGCAGTCAGCAGTTCCTTGAGTACGTCCAGATAGCGGCCCTGTTCGCACGGCCGGTCCGCAGGTACGTCGGCCGGCAACAGGTGCCGCAGCAGCTCCGCCTTCCCGGCGGCGTCCAGGGGGAGTCCGCGCCAGAAGCAGGGCCCGAAACTGTCCCGCACCATGGCGCTCTCCTGCCGCTCGGCCACCCGCTCCGCCAGGCTGCCCAGGACGGGCGTATACGGGCACGCGTCCGGCATCCGCGGCAGCGTCTCGCGCAGCAGGTGCACAGCCCACCACGCGGCCTCGCCGTCCGGCACACCGTCGTCCAGGGCTGCACTCGGGGCCGCACCCAGGGCCTCGCCCAAGGCGTCGGCCAACCGGCGCAGCCGCGGGGCGAGCACCTCCGCGCCGTCCCGCCGGTCGCACAGCAGCAGCGCCTGGACGACGGGACCGGCGCGATGGCGGGGCACCCGAACCGCACCGTCCCGGGCCCCGCTTCGCCACGGCACGAGTGTGTCCAAAGCCACGTCCAGGTCAAGATGGCAGCCCTGCAACCAGTCGGAGAACTCCTCGTCCACGAACCGGTAGCCCGCGCCCGCCGGGGCCAGCGCGCCCTCCGTCAGCACGGCGGAGGCCCAGCCGCCGCGCCAGGGAAAGAGCTCGTCGAACGCTGCGGCGCTCAACTCGCCCTGCCCGGACCCGAGACAGCGGCGCGCGGCCTCGTGCAGCCGACCGGCGACGCGGGCAGCGAGCCGCCGGACGGAGCCCAGGTCCGCAATATCGGCGCCCACCGCTGCTCCTGCCGCCCGCTGCGGCACTCCGGTGTTCCGTTCGCCCTCACCCCGCGACATCAGCCGCTGTGCGATGCGCAGACACAGCAGATCCAGGAAGGCGGCGAAGATCTCATGACGGGCTGGGGGCGGTTCCGCCGCCTCGCCTCGGTCCGCGTACTGTGCACCCGGCGCCCGCGGTACGCCCCGCCCGCACACGGCACCCTGCGCCGCGCACACCTGGGCGAGCATCCGCATCGCCAGCGGGTGCCCGGCATCGCCGGTCGCGAGGGCACCGTCCGGCAAGCCGTAGGCAGCCAGAGCCCGTGCGGCCTGCCGGGGCGGCAGATCGCCCACCCGCACACTGCCGTTGGTCCCGGCGAGTGCGTAGAGCATGTCCTCGGGGAAGAGCGCGGCCGCCTGCTCCCAGTGCTCGGGGCGGCACGCGACCGCCAGCCGCGCACCGGTGGCCCGCAGCCAGCTCGCCGTACGGACGGTCCACTGCGGCAGCGTCTGCACGAGGTGGGGCGGCATCTCCTCCGGTGCGTCCAGCAGCACCAGCAGCGGCCGGCCGGCAGTGCAGGCGAGACGCGCGACCACATCGGGGTCGGCCCCGCAAAGGTCACCCGCCGGCACGGCCCCGGATGCGTCCCACACACCGGATGCCGCAACGGTCCGGTCGGCCGCCGCCAGTGCGCGGCCGACCGCCTCCCGGAGCCCGGCGTCCTTGGGATGCAGTTCGGCACCGCGCAGCCAGACGCTCGGCGCGGGCTCCGCGGCTCGCGCCCGGCTGGCTGCGACGGAGGCGAGCTCGGTGGTACGGCCCGTACCGGGGGCGCCCGCCAACGCGATGACGGAGGCCCCGCTGTGTGCGAACAAGTTGAGGTGCTCGGCGACTTCGGGCCGGGGCACCGCATGTGCGCACCGCTCCACCGCGGGCCCCACCGAGGCCGCGGCCAGCCGCAGCACCCCGGCCAGGTTCAGATCGGGGCCGAACCCGGGCGCGGAGGCACCGTTGCGCCGCAGCAGTACGCCCAGTGGACCGTCGGGCGCCGGCACGCCCGCCGCTTGCAGCGGTACGGCAAAGCGCCCGGGGCGTCCGGACGTTGCGTGCAGTGCGGTGCCCAGAACGCCGAGGACGGCCCCGGTCGCCGCGTCCACGACGGGGGCACCCGACGCCTTCCGGGACAGCCGCAGCGGGACGCTGACGGACTCGGGCAGTTCGAGCAGCAGTGCCCGCTCCATGGCGTGGTAGCGGGCCGTGGAGGTGTAGGTGACCGGCACGGTGCCGGTCACCGTGCTGGGGAGGGCCTCGTCCTCGGTAAGGAGCACGGCCCGGGTGCCCGGGTGCGGCCCCTCTGCCCCGATGACCAGCGGGTCGAGGCACAGCCCCGCCGTACGGATCAGCGCCAGGTTCCACTCGGGCAGCGGCGTGATGTCACAGCTCGCCGCGGTGACCGAGCTCTCTCCCGCGTGCAGTACGGCACGGCTGAGGCCGTCCACCGCCTCGTGGCTGGTCACCACGGTGCCGAGGTCGTCGGCGACGAAGCCGAGGCCGCGCGGCCGTCCCGCCAGATCGCTGAGGCGCACCAGCGTGGGTCTCCCGCACACCGCCGACATCGCTCGAACCTCCGCGCTGGCCGCCCTCACCACCGCGTCGACCGTAGAGCGCAGTTGATCAGCGGCAACAGGCCCGGCGCCGAACGCGCCCCCACCCGCGCCCACGCTTCACCCCGAGCGCCCGGCCATCCGGGTGAATGCACCGGCGCCCAGGGATATCCCCGGTTCCTCACTCGCCAGGGGACCGGGAAGCGGGCCGCACCACAACGGGAAGGTCACCCACACGAAGACGGCCTCACCGCGCCTACCGGCGACGAAAACTCCCCCACACGAAGACGGGCCCGTCCCCCACACGGAGACGGGCCCATCAGACCCCGTAAAGCAGCAGCCGTCCCTCACACGAAGACAGCGAGGCTCTTCGCCCTGCCGCCCTGCTCCTCCACCAGCGCGATGAGCTGCCCGTCAGGTCCGAAGACCGCGACGGGACCGGGTCCGACGCCGTCCGCCGGCATTCGCAGCTGGACGCCGTTACCGATGCGGCGTGCCTGTTCCTCGTCGACGTCCCAGCGGGAGAACGCGGCGGCTGCGGCCTCGCCCAACGGCAGGAGGGGCAACGGCTCTTCGGCGTCCACGAACTGCTGCAGCTGCTCCAGGGTGTGCGCGCCGTCCAAGCCGTACGGGCCGACCCGGGTGCGCCGCAGCGCCGTCAGATGCCCGCCCGTGCCCAGTGCCGCGCCCACATCTCGGGCGAGCGCCCGTACATAGGTGCCGGACGAGCACACCACCGAAACCAGCAGGTCGGTGACTGGTGTGCCGTCCTCGGCGGTCTCTTCGCGCACCTCGTGCACGGCGAACGAGGAGACGGTGACCGGCCGTGCGGCCAGCTCCACCTGCTCGCCCTCGCGCACCCGTGCATAGGCACGCCTGCCGTCCACCTTGACGGCGCTGACCGCCGACGGGACCTGCGAGATCTCCCCGGTCAGCGCGGCCACCGCGGCATCCACGCGCTGCCGGTCCAGATCCTTGGCGCCCCGCGAGGCGGTGAGCTCGCCCTCGGCGTCCTCCGTCACGGTCTCCTGGCCGAGCCGGACGGTGGCGACGTACTCCTTCTCCGTCAGGGCGAGATGGCCGAGCAGCCGGGTTGCCCGCTCGGTGCCGACGACCAGCACACCGGTGGCCATCGGATCGAGGGTCCCCGCATGGCCGACGCGTCGGGTGCGGGCCATACCGCGCAGCTTGGCCACGACGTCGTGCGAGGTGAACCCGGCGGGCTTGTCGACGATGATCAGCCCGCCGGGGCCGTTGTCTCTCTTACGTGCCACGGATCAGGCGCTCTCGTCCTCGCCGTCGGAAGCATCCGAGCCCTCCGGAAGATCCGCGTCGTCGGCAGCGGACTCGCCCGGCTTGCGGTACGGGTCGGGCTCACCGGCGTATGCGGCACCGGAGGACGCCTTGCGGACCTCCTCGTCGGCGGCCCGGGCCCGGGCCAGCGCCTCGTCGATCGTCTTGGCGGTCTCCGGCAGCGCGTCCGCCACGAACGTCAGGCTGGGCGTGTGCTTGATGCCGGCCGCCGAGCCGACGGCGGAGCGGAGCACGCCCTTGGCGCTCTCCAGACCCGCGGCGGCAGCCTTGCGGTCCTCCTCGTCGCCGTAGACGGTGTAGAAGACCGTTGCTTCCCTGAGGTCGCCGGTGACCCTGGTGTCCGTGACGGTCACATGTGTGCCGAGCCGCGGGTCCTTGATCCCTCGGTGCAGCTTCTCGGCGACCACCTCACGGATGAGGTCCGCCAGCCTCTTCGCCCGCGCATTGTCGGCCACTGGTCCGTCTCCTTGCTCTGCGCCATGCGCTCACGCGCTGCTGCGTTCCTGCGTTGCTGCTTTTCTGCCACTGTTGCGCTGCCACCGCTGCTCCCGCTGCCGCGTTTGCTGCGACTGCTGCGACTGCTGCGCCCACTTCGGCTGTGCGTCTATTCATCGTCGTCGCCGTGGAACCGCCGCCGCACGGACAGCAGTTCCACCTCAGGACGCGCGGCGACCAACCGCTCGCAGCGGTCCAGCACGTCGCTGAGATGCCCCGCGTCCCCGGACACCGCCGCCAGCCCGAGATGGGCTCTGCGGTAGAGGTCCTGTTCGCCCGTCTCCGCCACGCTGACCGCGTACTTGCGTTGCAGCTCGGCGACGATGGGGCGGACGACGGAGCGCTTCTCCTTGAGCGACCGCACGTCGCCGAGAAGCAGATCGAAGGACAGCGTCCCTACGTACATACAGTGCGGGTCATGCCACCCGTGGGGCCTTGGGTCGCCGCCCAGCGGTGGCTGGGGGCGTAGGAGTCACTGGCACCGTACACGCAACGGCCGGGGCCGATCGACGGAAATATTCCGCCGGTCGGCCCCGGAAACGAGAGTGGGGGTCAGCCGCGCGGCTTCTCCCGCATCTCGTACGTCGCGATGACGTCGTCGACCTTGATGTCGTTGAAGTTTCCGAGGTTGATACCGCCCTCGAAGCCTTCGCGGATCTCGGTGACATCGTCCTTGAAGCGGCGCAGGCCCTCGATGTTGAGGTTCTCCGCCACGACCTTGCCGTCCCGGATGACGCGCGCCTTGGTGTTCCTGCGCACCTCGCCGGACCGGATGATGACACCGGCGATGTTGCCCAGCTTGGACGAGCGGAAGACCTCGCGGATCTCCGCCGTACCCAGCTCGACCTCTTCGTACTCGGGCTTGAGCATGCCCTTGAGGGCCGCCTCGATCTCCTCGATGACCTGGTAGATCACCGAGTAGTAGCGGACGTCCACACCCTCGCGCTCGGCCAGCTGCGTCGCGCGCCCCTCGGCGCGGACGTTGAAGCCGATCACGATGGCGTCGGAGCCGGTCGCCAGATCGATGTCGGTCTCGGTGACCGCACCCACACCGCGGTGCAGGATGCGCAGGTCCACCTCTTCGCCGACGTCGAGCTGGAGCAGCGAGGACTCCAGGGCCTCGACCGAACCGGACGCGTCGCCCTTGATGATGAGGTTGAGCTGCTGCACCTCGCCCGCCTTGAGCACCTTGTCCAGGTCCTCCAGGGAGACGCGGCGGGTCCGCTTGGCGAAGGCCGCGTTGCGCTCGCGCGCCGCGCGCTTCTCGGCGATCTGCCGGGCCGTACGGTCCTCGTCCACCACCAGGAAGTTGTCGCCGGCGCCCGGGACATTGGTCAGGCCCAGCACCAGGACCGGCGTCGAGGGAACCGCTTCCTTGATGTTCTCGCCCTTGTCGTCGAGCATCGCGCGCACCCGGCCGTAGGCGTCGCCCACGACCATGGTGTCGCCGACCCGCAGCGTGCCGCGCTGGACCAGCACGGTCGCCACGGCGCCGCGGCCGCGGTCGAGGTGGGCCTCGATCGCGATGCCCTGCGCGTCCTGGTCGGGGTTGGCCCGCAGGTCGAGCGAGGCGTCCGCGGTCAGGACCACGGCCTCCAGCAGCTCCTCGATGTTCAGGCCCTGGCGCGCGGAGATGTCGACGAACATCGTGTCGCCGCCGTACTCCTCGGCCACCAGCCCGTACTCGGTCAGCTGGCCGCGGACCTTGGTCGGGTCGGCACCCTCGACGTCGATCTTGTTGACCGCGACGACGATCGGCACGTCGGCCGCCTTGGCGTGGTTGAGCGCCTCGACGGTCTGCGGCATCACGCCGTCGTTGGCCGCGACCACCAGGATCGCGATGTCGGTCGACTTGGCACCGCGGGCACGCATGGCGGTGAACGCCTCGTGACCAGGGGTGTCGATGAAGGTGATCTTGCGCTCTTCACCGTTCACATCGGTCGACGCCTGGTAGGCACCGATGTGCTGGGTGATGCCGCCGGCCTCGCCCTCGATGACGTTGGTCTTCCGGATCGCGTCCAGCAGCCTCGTCTTACCGTGGTCGACGTGACCCATGACGGTCACCACCGGCGGACGCGGCATGAGCGCCGTCTCGCCGCCCTCGTCCTCGCCGAACTCGATGTCGAAGGACTCGAGAAGCTCGCGGTCCTCCTCCTCCGGGCTGACGATCTGGACGACGTAGTTCATCTCGTCGCCGAGCAGGTGCAGCGTCTCGTCGGAAACGGACTGGGTCGCGGTGACCATCTCGCCCAGGTTGAACATCACCTGGACCAGCGACGCCGGGTTGGCGTTGATCTTCTCCGCGAAGTCCGTGAGCGAGGCACCACGCGACAACCGGACGGTCTCGCCCTTGCCGCGCGGCAGCATCACACCGCCGACGGACGGTGCCTGCATCTGCTCGTACTCTTGGCGCCGCTGCCGCTTCGACTTGCGGCCACGACGGGCCGGACCGCCGGGACGGCCGAACGCGCCCTGTGTGCCGCCACGGCCGCCGGGACCACCCGGACGACCGGCGAAACCGGGACGGCCACCGCCGCCCGGACGGCCGGCGAAACCGCCACCGCCACCACCAGGACGGGCACCGCCGCCGCCACCGGGACGACCGGCGAAACCGCCGCCGCCACCGCCGGGACGGCCACCGCCGCCACCACCAGGACGGGCACCGCCGCCGGGACCGCCACGGCCGGGACCCGGACGCGGGCCCGCGGCAGGACGCTGCGGCATCATGCCCGGGTTCGGACGGCCACCGCCGCCACCACCACCCGGCCGCGGACCGCCGCCCTGCGGGGCCTGCGGACGCGGCATGTTACCCGGCGTGGCACGGCCGCCACCCGGAGCCTGCGGACGCGGACCCGCCTGACCGGCGCCACCCGGGCCCTGGCCCGGCTTGGGCGCACCGGGCTTCGGAGCGCCCGGCTTGGGGGCACCGCCGGAACGGGGCGTCTGCGGACGCGCCATACCGGTGGAGCCACCCGAGGTGAAGGGGTTGTTGCCCGGACGCGGCCCGGAGGGACGCCCACCCGGCTTGGCGGGCTGACCCGGCTTCGGGGCGCCGCCCTGCGGACGGCCCTGGCCGCCGGGCTTCGGGGCCTGGCCCGGCTTGGGGGCCTGGCCGCCCGGACGCGGCGTCTGGCCCGGCTTGGGGCCGCCCGGCGCGGCGGGCGGCGCCTGGAAGTCCGGCTTCGCGGGCGCTGCGGGCTGTGCGGGCTGTGCCGGCCCCGGCTTGGGCGCACCGGGCTTCGGGGTGCCGGGCCTGGGGGCCTCGACAGCGCCCGTCTCGCCCTGTGCGGGGCTCGGGGCAGGGGTCACCGGGGCCTCGGGGCCCGGCTTGGGGGCACCGGGCTTCGGTGCGCCCGGCTTCGGCGCGCTCGCACCCGGCTTGGGTGCGGCGGGCCTGGCGGCTGCCTTCTGGGGCGCCGCCGGCTTCGCTGCGGACTTCTTGGCGCCACCGCCGGAGCCCGCGTCGAACGCGTCTGTCAATTTGCGGACTACCGGCGCCTCGATTGTCGAGGACGCCGAACGGACGAATTCACCGAGTTCCTGGAGCTTGGCCATGACGACCTTGCTCTCCACTCCAAGTTCCTTGGCGAGTTCGTATACCCGGACCTTAGCCACTTCGCTCCTTACGGCCCGGGGGATCGTCCGCCGGACCTTCGCTACTGATGCATGGGCGTACTCATCGCGTACTCATCGAGTGCTCATCGCAATCTCGACCTACTTCCCACTCGCGAGGTACCTCTCCCCGCACGGAGGTTCCGTACGGGCTGTGCTTACGGTCTTGCGGTGCTTGTCTGTGCGTTCCGCTCCACGTGCTCCCGCAGCTCCGCGAGGTCGAACGGACCCGGGCCCCGGAAGGCCCGGTTGAATGCCCGGCGCCGGACGGCCTGCTCAAGACAGGACGAAACGGAGTGCACATAAGCACCCCGACCGGGCAGCCTACCGCGAAGATCGGGGATCAGGCTTCCCCCGATCAGCACCACTCGCAGCAGAACATCCTTATCGGCGCGCTCCCGGCAGCCCACGCAGGTCCGCTGAGGGCACGCCCGACCACGCGTCCGGCCAGACACTGCCTAAGTCTACCTCCCCGAAGCCCCGAAACCCCGTGGGGGGTAAGGGCCCCGTTACTCATTCGCAGCCGGTCCGCAAGCCTCCGGCCACGTAGTGTGACCGCGCTCAGCCCTGCCCGGCCGAGCGGTCCTGGGACTGGCCGTCCCCGGCTGCTTCGGCGGTGTCCGGGCGGATGTCGATACGCCAGCCGGTCAGGCGGGCGGCGAGCCGGGCGTTCTGCCCTTCCTTGCCGATGGCCAGTGACAGCTGGTAATCGGGCACGGTGACCCGCGCGGAGCGCGCTGCCAGGTCCAGGATCTCCACCTTGCTCACCCGCGCCGGGGACAGAGCGTTGGCGACCAGATCGGCCGGGTCGTCGGACCAGTCCACGATGTCGATCTTCTCGCCGTGCAGCTCCGCCATGACATTGCGCACCCGGCCGCCCATCGGGCCGATGCAGGCGCCCTTGGCGTTGAGTCCGGAGCGGGTGGACCGTACGGCGATCTTGGTGCGGTGACCCGCCTCACGGGCGATGGCCGAGATCTCCACCGAGCCGTCCGCGATCTCCGGGACCTCCAGCTCGAAGAGTTTCTTGACCAGGTTCGGGTGGGTGCGGGAGAGGGTCACCGACGGACCCCGCACGCCCTTGGCGACGCGGACGACGTACGTACGCAGCCGGGTGCCGTGCGCGTACTCCTCGCCCGGGACCTGCTCCTGCGGCGGCAGGATGGCCTCCAGCTTGCCGATGTCCACCAGCACGCTCTTGGGGTCCTTGCCCTGCTGGACGACGCCCGCCACGACATCGCCCTCACGGCCCGCGTACTCGCCGAAGGTGACCTCCTCCTCGGCGTCCCGCAGCCGTTGCAGGATGACCTGCTTGGCCGTCGTCGCGGCAATCCGCCCGAAGCCGCTCGGGGTGTCGTCGAACTCCCGTGGCTCGGCGCCCTCTTCGAGCTCCTCGGGGCTCTCCTTGGCCCACACCGTGACGTGGCCCGTCTTGCGGTTCAGCTCGACGCGCGCGTCCCGCCTGCTGCCCTCGGTGCGGTGGTACGCGATGAGGAGGGCCGACTCGATCGCCTCGACCAGCAGGTCCAGAGAGATCTCCTTCTCCCTGACCAGCCCCCGCAGGGCACTCATGTCGATGTCCACGGCTACGCCTCCTCGTTCTCGTTCCCGGCGGCTTCGGCGTCGCCGACCGCGGAGGTGCGCCGCGGCTTCTCCGCGGCCTTGCGGTTGAACTCGATCTCGACCCGCGCCTTGGCGATCTCGTCGAACGCGAGCCTGCGGGCCGTGGGCTTGCGCCCCTTGACCCCGGGCACCTCCAGATCGACGCCCTCTTCGTCGACAGCGGTGATACGAGCGGTCAGCTCGCCACCGCCGGCCGCCTCGGTGAGCTGTGCCTTGACGAGCCGCCCGACGGCGCGGTGGTAGTGCCGCTGCTCGCTCAGCGGGCGGTCGGCCCCCGGGGAGGTGACCTCCAGCACGTACGGGGCGCCGCCCATCGCGTCGCTCTCGTCGAGCACTTCGGAGAAGGCGCGGCTCAGCTCCGCGCAGGTGTCCAGCTGGACCCCGTCATCAGCGTCCACGACGACACGCAGCACGCGCCGCTTTCCGGCCGGGGTGACATCGATCTCTTCGAGATCCAACCCCCTCTTGCTGACGAGAGGTTCCAGCAGTCCGCGCAGCCTCTCGCTCTGGGTGGTGCTCATCCGGGTGACTCCTCGGCCGCGTGTGCTGTTGTAGGGGGCCTCGTGACAGGGGCGTGTCGCCGACCAAGCCTATCGTCTGTGGCGCGCTGCGCCGACCCGGTCGGGGAACGCGCGGCAGTCCACGGCTGTGCCGCCGCGGCAGCGGTCCCGGGTGCCGTCGGCAGACATCCTGTCCGACGCCGCTGTCCGGCGTCCGGGTGCGGACCGGCCCGGCAGGGGTGGCCCCGGACAGCCGCGGGAAGAAGCCCGGGTACCCTCGCGGGGCGTGACCAGCGCCCCACTGCGGTCACAAGTCCGGGCGAGGCCGCAGTCCGTCTGGCCGTTCGTTCGCCCACATCCAGGGAGTGCACATGTCGCTCACGCCGTCACCGGCAGCGGCACGACCACGCCGCAGATCGCTGCTTACCGGCGCGCTGGGCGCCACGGGGGCGGCGTTCGGCCTGCCGCTCGTCACGGCCTGTACGGACGAGGCGGCGCCGGGAAGCGCCGACGGGGAACGCGCGGATGCGACGCGACAGCTGCGCAGGAGCGCCGCACACGACAGCAACCGCCTGTTGGCCCGCTACCACGGCACGGTCGAGGTCCACCCGGCGCTCGCCGCGCGACTGCGCCCGCTGCGCGACGAGGTGGCCCGCCATGTGCGAGTGCTGCGCGGCAGCGAGTCCGGCACCGAAACGCCCTCCCCGCAACCCTCCGACTCGCGCGGCTCCCGGCCGCCCTCCGGCTCGCCGGGCCCCACCCGGTCCGGGCAGCCGGACGGCGGACCGGACGGACCCTCCGAGCGGCCACCCAGCCCGGACACGGCGTCCGTGCCCAGGACCGAGAAGGCGGCGCTCGCGGCGCTGGCCAAGGCCGAGCGGCAGCTGGCCGCCGCACGTACGAAGGCACTGGGCAGTGCCCCGCCCGAGTTCGCCAGGCTGCTGGCGTCGGTGGCCGCCTGTGGCTCGGCCCACGGGTACCTCCTCGACGAACACGGCAAGAAGGCGGACGGCGACAAGAGCACGGGCGGCAACGGCGAGGGAGAGGCGGACGGATGAAGGAACTGACCGCCGCCCAGGCCGCGTTGCGGGCCGAGCACGCCGCCGTCTACGGCTACGGGGTCGTCGGCGGGCGGATCGGCGAGGACCGCAAGAGCGAGGTCCGCGAGTGCTACGAAGCACACCGGGCCCGCCGGGACGCGCTGCGCCGCACCATTCGCTCGCTGGGCGGCGAACCGGAGCCCGCCGCGGCTGCCTACGCGCTGCCCTTCGCTGTGCCCGACAGCGAAGCCGCGGTACGGCTCGCGGCCCAGCTGGAGGACCGCGTCGCCGGGGTGTACGCGGACCTGGTGCGGGCAGGCGAGGGAGCTCGGCGGCGCGCGGCAGCCGACGCGCTGCGGGAGGCCGCGGTCCGTTCGGTGCGCTGGAAGGGCAGCGGCGTGGCCTTCCCGGGCCTCACCGAGCTGGGCGCCGGGGACTCGCCGGCCTCCCCCTCCGGGGCACCGAGCGGTTCGAGCGCCCCAGGCACGCTGTGACGCCGCCGGACGCGTGCGCCGTACGCGCCCCTTCGAAAGTGCTGAAGACGAGCACTGAAGCAAAGTACTGAAGAAAGGCCCGTCCGGAATGGCTTCCGTGCTGCCCCTCGAACCCCCGCAGCGGCTGCTGCGCGCGCTGGCGTCCCAGCAGGGCGCCGCTGCGGCCACCGCGGCGCAGAACTGGCTGGAGGGGCTCTCCGCACTGCTGGAGCGGTGGCTTCAGCAGTGGGAGCTGGTGGCCGAACGGGTGGTGACACCGGGCGGGCGCAGCAGTGTGGTGGTACTGGTGCGGCAGGCGGACGGTACGCCGGCCGCGCTGAAGCTGCTCGCCCCCGACGGAGCGCCCGCACCGGTGCGGGCAGCGCGCGAGTACGAGGCGCTGACCGCCTGGCACGGGCTGGGTGCCGTACGGGTGCTGCGGGCCGTGCCGGAAGAGGGCGTGCTGCTGCTGGAGCGGCTGCGCTGCGAGGTGTCGCTGCGGTCGCTGCCGGAGGCGAAGGCGACGCTGGAGGCGGTCTCGGTGGTGCGGCGGCTGTGGGTGCCGCCGCCTGCGGGCCACGGCCTGGAGACGGTCGCCGAGCACACCGCCGTGGAGGCGGCGCTGATGCGCTCCTCGGTGCCACCGGACGCCGAGCCACTGGTGGCCGCCGCGCTGGAGGCCCGGGAGGCGATGCTCGCCGAGCCTGCAGAGGGCGATCCGGTGCTGCTGCACGGGGACTTCCGGCAGGGCGCCGTGCTGGCCGCCTCCGAACGTGGTGAGCGCGCGCACTGGCTGACCGTGGGACCCGACCCCCTGGTCGGCGAGCCCGCCTACGACCTGGCCCGGCTGGTCCGCGACCGGCTGCACGACCTGATGGCGTCCTCCGGCGCCCCTGCCGTCACCCGCCGCCGCGTCAACAAGCTCGCCGACTCACTCGACGTCCCCCGCGAACGGGTACGCCGATGGACCCTCTACCGCGCGGTCGAGTCCGCATGCCGGCAGTACGCGGGCGGCAACACAGCGGACGCGGAGATGCTGCTGGAGTTCGCCGCCTGGCTGTGACCGCGGGCCCCTGCTGTCGCAGGGGCCCTTTCCGCACCGGCTGGGTGAGCGTTCAGCCCTGGGTGAGCCGGGCGACCGCCTCGTCGATCGGCAGCTCCTCGCGCTCCCCCGTACGCCTGTCCTTCAGCTCCACACGACCGTCCTTGATGCCCCGTCCGGCGATCAGGATGGTCGGTACGCCGATCAGCTCGGCGTCGGTGAACTTCACGCCCGGGGAAACGCTCGTACGGTCGTCCACCAGCACCCGCACACCCGCCGCACCGAGCCGGTCGGCGATCTCCAGAGCCGCCTCGGTCTGCTGCGCCTTGCCCGCGGCGACCACGTGCACATCGGCGGGCGCCACCTCGCGGGGCCAGCACAGGCCCTGCTCGTCGGCGTGCTGCTCGGCGAGCGCAGCCACGGCGCGCGAGACGCCGACGCCGTAGGAGCCCATGGTGACGCGGACCGGCTTGCCGTCCTGGCCGAGCACATCCAGTTCGAAGGCGTCGGCGTACTTGCGGCCCAGCTGGAAGATGTGGCCGATCTCGATGGCGCGGTCCAGCTCGATGCCGGCACCGCACCTCGGGCAGGGGTCGCCCGGCTCGACAACGACGACATCGAGGTACTGGTCCACCTCGAAGTCCCGGCCGCACACCACGTTGCGGGCGTGCTTGCCCTCCTCGTTGGCGCCGGTGATCCAGGAGGTACCGGGGGCCACTCGCGGGTCGGCGAGGTAGCGGAACGCCTTGCCCGCCATGCCGCCCTGCGGGCCCACGTAGCCGCGGACCAGATCCGAACGGCCCTCGAAGTCCTCCGCGGTGACCAGCTCGACCGTGGCGGGCGCCAGCTGTTCGCCGAGCTTGCCCAGGTCCACCTCGCGGTCACCGGGGACGCCGACCGCGGTGATCTCGCCGTCCACCTTGACCAGCAGGTTCTTCAGCGTCGCCGAGGCGGGGACGCCCAGGTACTCGGCGAGCGTCTCGATGGTGGGGGTGTCCGGGGTGTCCAGCTTCTCCACCGGGCCGTGACCCTCGGCGGAGGACGGCGGCACGGTGATCGAGACGGCCTCGGTGTTCGCCGCGTAGCCGCACTGCGGGCACTGCACATAGGTGTCCTCGCCGGCCGCGGCGGGGGCCAGGAACTCCTCGGAGGCCGAGCCGCCCATGGCGCCGGAGACGGCCGAGACGATGCGGTAGTCCAGGCCCAGGCGCTCGAAGATGCGCTTGTAGGCAACCCGGTGCGCGGCGTAGGACTCGGCCAGGCCCTCGTCGGAGACGTCGAAGGAGTAGGAGTCCTTCATCGTGAACTCGCGGCCACGCAGGATGCCGGAGCGGGGGCGGGCCTCGTCCCGGTACTTGGTCTGGATCTGGTAGACGGTGACCGGGAGGTCCTTGTACGAGGTGCACTGGTCCTTGACGACCTGCGTGAAGATCTCCTCGTGGGTGGGGCCGAGGAGGTAATCGCCGCCCTTGCGGTCCTTGAGGCGGAAGAGCAGGTCGCCGTACTCCTCGTAGCGGCCGGAGACCTCGTAGGGCTCCTTGGGCAGCAGCGCCGGGAGCAGCACCTCCTGGCCGCCGATGGCGTCCATCTCCTCGCGTACGACACGGGTGACGTTCTCCAGCACCTGCTTGCCGAGCGGGAGCCATGTCCAGATGCCGGCGGCGGTGCGGCGTACGTATCCGGCGCGGACCAGCAGCTTGTGGCTGAGCGTCTCCGCGTCCGCCGGGTCGTCACGCAGCGTCTTCAGCATCGACCGGGACAAACGCTGGACACGGGCTGCCATGGGGACTCCTGCTCGGGGCTGTACTCGCGATGAGTGACGGAACACGTCGATGTGGAGCCTATCGGCCCGCACCGGCAGCACGGAAACGAGATGTCAGCCCCGCGCCAACGGCAACCACGCCCCCATCACCACATACGGCTGCACCGCGCTCGGGAACTGCACACGGCGGGCCAGGTCGCGGTAGCCGAGGCGGCGGTAGAGGGCGCGGGCCGGGCTGTCGGTGTCGAGGGCGGAGAGAAGGGAGCGGGGCTCGGTGGCCGCGTCGGTGAGGCGGATGATCAACTCGCGCCCGATCCCGCGGCGCTGGAAGGCGGGGTGCACATGCAGCTCGGTGATGACGAAGGTGTTCTCCAGCCAGTCCTCGTGGCCCTGCTGGCGCAGATAGGGCTCGACCACCGTGGACCACCACTGGGTGCGGTCGTTCGGCATCCCGTAGACGAAGCCGACGAGGCGGCCCTCCTCGGTGGTGGTGCCCAGTGCCCGCGCGCCGGGGGAGGTCATATGGCGCAGGACGATGTGCCTGCGTACGCCGATCTCCTCGTCGGTCAGGCCGAAGGCGACAGCCTGGACGGCGAGCGCCTCGTCGACGCGCGCTGTGAGGTCGAGCGGGCCGGTGACCACTCTCCGGGGGTCCGGGAGCTGTCCCCCGGCTGTGTGCGGCATGGCCGGGAGGCTACTTCCTTGGCCGTGTCCACGCGAAGAGGCAGCGCAGCGCGGCAAATCCCGGCCGGGCGGTCTCAGAACAGGACGCTCATGAACGCGCCGACCTCGCGGAAGCCGACGCGGCGGTAGGCGGCGCGTGCGGGGGCGTTGTAGTCGTTGACGTAGAGGCTCACGAGCGGGGCGACGTTGCGCAGCGCATGACCGATGACGGCGGCCATACCGGTCTCCGAGAGGCCCTCGCCGCGCCGCTCGGGGGCCACCCAGACCCCCTGGATCTGACAGGCGTAGGGGGTGACGGCGCCGATCTCGGCCTTGAAGATGACGCGGCCGTCCTCGATGCGCGCGAGGGAGCGCCCGGTGCTGACGAGTTCGGCGATCCGCGCCTGGTAGACCAGCCCGCCGTCGCCGGACAGCGGGGAGATGCCGACCTCCTCGGTGAACATCGCCACGCAGGCGGGCAGCACGAGGTCCATCTCGTTCTTGGCGACCCGCCGCACCAGCGGGTCGGGCGCGATGTCGTACGGCATCCGGTCGGTGACCAGCAGCGGCTGGTTGGGCCGCACCTCCCGGGCCGGGCCCCAGTGCGGCTCCAGATACGACCACAGCGCCGCCGTGGGGCCCGCGGGCCCGACGATGGACGAGCAGCGGCGGCCCTGGCGGCGTGCCCGCTCGGCGAACGCCCGGACGGCGTCGGGGCCCGCGCACAGCGGGACGAGGTTGGCTCCGCTGTAGCAGAGGGCTGCCAGCCGGCCGTCCTGGTACCAGCCCCACATCTCGCCGCCGAGGCGCCAGGGGTCGAGCCCGGAGTTCTGTACACGGGCAGTGACGAACGCGTTGTTGACCGGCTCCCGGCGCAGAACGGCGAGCGCCTCCTGGAGCTCGGCCGGTTCGACGACCTTGGTGGAAGTGGTGGTCAACAACGGTCTCGGTGCCTCACCGTGCGGCCCGTGGGCGTAAGGAACGATCTGCTGGCACTGTACCCGTGCGCACAGAACGCCGCCGCCGCGCGGCCTTCGCGGCCCGCGCGGCGGTTGCTGCTGTGCTGGTCCCGCAGGCGGGCTGGTCAGCTCGCCGCCGT
The DNA here is from genome assembly GCF_052246355.1 of Streptomyces sp. 3N207. Lineage (NCBI taxonomy): Bacteria > Bacillati > Actinomycetota > Actinomycetes > Kitasatosporales > Streptomycetaceae > Streptomyces > Streptomyces sp. 3N207. The sequence goes on from NZ_JBQQBV010000003.1 coordinate 49,518, forward strand.
CACCACCGGCTCGCCGGAGGCGACGCCGTCCTTCTCCATCTGCTCGGCGATCTTCATCGCCTCGTCGATGAGGGTCTCGACGATCTTGGACTCGGGCACCGTCTTGATGACCTCGCCCTTGACGAAGATCTGGCCCTTGCCGTTGCCGGAGGCGACGCCGAGGTCGGCCTCGCGGGCCTCGCCGGGGCCGTTGACGACGCAGCCCATGACGGCGACGCGCAGCGGGACGTCCATGCCTTCGAGCCCTGCGGTGACCTCGTCGGCGAGCTTGTAGACGTCCACCTGGGCGCGGCCGCAGGAGGGGCAGGAGACGATCTCCAGGCCGCGCTGGCGCAGGCCGAGGGACTCCAGGATCTGGATGCCGACCTTGACCTCCTCGGCGGGCGGTGCCGAGAGGGAGACCCGGATCGTGTCGCCGATGCCCTCGCTGAGCAGGGCGCCGAAGGCGACGGCCGACTTGATGGTGCCCTGGAAGGCGGGGCCGGCCTCGGTGACGCCGAGGTGCAGCGGGTAGTCGCAGCGCTGGGCCAGCAGCCGGTAGGCGTTGACCATCACGACGGGGTCGTTGTGCTTGACCGAGATCTTGATGTCGCGGAAGCCGTGCTCCTCGAAGAGCGAGCACTCCCACAGCGCCGACTCGACCAGTGCCTCGGGCGTGGCCTTGCCGTACTTCTCCAGCAGCCGCTTGTCCAGCGAGCCCGCGTTGACGCCGATCCGGATGGGGGTGCCGGCGGCGGAGGCCGCGGCGGCGATCTCCTTGACCTGGTCGTCGAACTGCTTGATGTTGCCGGGGTTGACGCGGACGGCGGCGCAGCCTGCGTCGATGGCCTGGAAGACGTACTTCGGCTGGAAGTGGATGTCGGCGATCACCGGGATCTGCGACTTACGGGCGATCGTGGCGAGCGCGTCGGCGTCGTCCTGTGTGGGACACGCCACCCGGACGATCTGGCACCCGGACGCCGTCAGCTCGGCGATCTGCTGCAGCGTCGAGCCGATGTCCGAGGTGCGGGTCGTGGTCATGGACTGCACGGACACGGGCGCGTCTCCACCGACCGCGACCGTTCCTACCTGGATTTTCCGGCTGACCCTGCGGTCGGCGAGCTTGGCCGGAACGTCCGGCATTCCGAGCGAAATCGCTGTCATCAGCGTGCAACCCCAACGGTGTCGTTCAAGTCCCGGGTTCGGCGGGCTCCCGGTCCCCGAGATTACGGCACCGGCCTCGCGCGGAGCACATTGCTCACGGAAGAATGCGGCAAAAGGTGACGCCCGTGCGAAATCGCACGGGCGTCACCGCATGAGACACCTATCCGGTCAGCCGGTGAGTCTGACCGGATTCACCACGTCGGCCACCAGCACCAGAAGGGTGAAGCACAGGAAGATACCGGCCACCACGTAGGCGACGGGCATCAGCTTGGCGACGTCGAAGGGGCCGGGGTCCGGGCGCCGGAAGACCTTGGCCAGATTGCGCCGCAGCGACTCCCATACGGCGCCGGCGATGTGTCCGCCGTCCAGCGGCAGCAGCGGCAGCATGTTGAACAGGAACAGGCTCAGATTGAAGCCCGCGACCAGGAAGAGCATGGTCGCCACCCGCTGGCTCGGCGGGATGTCGAGCGAGAAGACCTCGCCGCCCACCCTGGCGGCGCCCACCACGCCCATCGGCGAGTCCTGCTTGCGCTCGGCGCCGTCGAAGGCCGCGTTCCACAGGTCGGGCACCTTGCCCGGCAGGTCGATCAGGGCCTCCACGCCGTTGGCCATCATGCCGCCCATCCGGTCCACGGCCTGCGGGAAGGACTGCTGCACGATGCCGCTGGCCGGGGTGAAGCCGAGGAATCCGGCGGTCACGTACTCGTCGGGGACATAGCTGCCGCGGCCGTCGGACTTGGCGACCTTGTTCTCGATCAGGTTGGCGTGCAGCGTGTGCCGGGTGCCGTCCCGCTCGACGGTGAGGGTGGCGGGGCCCGTGGTGTCGCGGATGTGCTGCTGGAGGGCGCCCCAGTCCTCGACGGGCTGCCCGTCGAAGGAGACGATCTTGTCGCCCGGCTTGAGGCCCGCCGCCTTGGCCGGGGAGTCCTTGGCGTCCTTGGGGCACTTGTCGGTCTGCGCCGAGGCGGGGATCACACACTCAGAGACCGTGGAGACGGTGGTCGTCTGGGTGTTGACCCCGAAGGTCATCAGCACCGTCAGGAAGATCACCACGGCCAGGATCAGGTTCATGAACGGCCCGGCGAACATCACGATGACGCGCTTCCACGGCTTGCGCGTATAGAGCATCCGGTGCTCGTCACCGGGCTGGAGCTCCTCGTACGCGGCAGCGCGCGCGTCCTCGATCATGCCGCGGAACGGCGAGGAGGAGCGCTGCCGTACGGTGCCGTCGTCGGCCGGCGGGAACATGCCGATCATGCGGATGTAGCCGCCGAGCGGCACCGCCTTGATGCCGTACTCCGTCTCGCCCTTGCGCTTGGACCACAGGGTGGGGCCGAAGCCCACCATGAACTGTGGCACCCGTACGCCGAACATCTTGGCCGTCGAGAAGTGGCCCAGTTCGTGCCAGGCGATGGAGAACAGCAGGCCGACGACGAAGACGACTATGCCGAGGATGGTCATGAACGTCGTCATGCGCGGGCCTCCGCTGTTGCTGTGGCGGAACGTGCCGCCAGTTCACGGGCGCGGGCGCGCGCCCAGGTCTCTGCGGCCAGGACATCGGGAAGGGTAAGCCCGGTTCCGTCCGGCGTGCCGTGCTCTTCGACCACAGCCGCAACCGTATCCACGATGCCCGTGAACGGCAGCCTTCCGGCCAGAAACGCCTCGACGCACTCCTCGTTGGCGGCGTTGAAGACGGCGGGTGCCGTACCGCCCAGCGCGCCCACCCGGCAGGCCAGCGCAACGGACGGGAACGCCTCCTCGTCCAGCGGGTAGAAGTCCCAGGACATCGCCTCGGTCCAGGAGAAGACGGGCCCGGAGTCCGGCACCCGGTCCGGCCAGCCGAGGCCGAGCGCGATCGGCAGCCGCATGTCCGGGGGGCCGCACTGGGCGAGGGTGGAGCCGTCCGTGAACTCCACCATCGAGTGCACGGCGGACTGCGGATGGACCACGACCTGGATGCGGTCGAACGGGATGTCGTAGAGCAGATGCGCCTCGATGACTTCGAGCCCCTTGTTGACCAGGGTCGCCGAGTTGACGGTGATGACCGGGCCCATGTCCCACGTGGGGTGGGCCATCGCCTCCTGCGGGGTCACATCGGCGAGCTCGTCCCTGCTCCGGCCCCGGAACGGGCCGCCCGAGGCGGTGACCAGCAGCTTGCGCACCTCGGAGCGGCTGCCGCCCATGAGGGCCTGGAAGAGCGCGGAGTGCTCCGAGTCGACGGGCACGATCTGGCCGGGCCGGGCCAGTGCCTTGACGAGGGGCCCGCCGACGATGAGCGACTCCTTGTTGGCCAGCGCCAGCACCCGGCCCGCCTCCAGCGCGGCCAGGGTCGGTGCGAGGCCGATGGAGCCGGTGATGCCGTTGAGCACCGTGTGGCACCGGGAGGCGGCCAGCTCCGTCGCGGCGTCCGGGCCCGCCAGCACCTCGGGCAGCGGCTCATTCGTGCCGTACGCCTCCCGCAGCGCCGTCCGCAGCGCGGGCACCGTCTCCTCGCGGGCCACGGCCACCGTGCGTACCCGCAGCTGGTGCGCCTGCTCGGCCAGCAGCTCCACCCGGCCGCCCGAGGCGGCCAGCGCGGTGACCCGGAAACGGCCCGGGTTCTTCAGCACGACGTCGACGGCCTGTGTGCCGATCGAACCCGTCGAGCCGAGGATCACGATGTCGCGCGGTGCGCGCGCCTGCGACGCTGCGGCCGTGCCACTGCCGTTGCCGGAGGGCTCGGTGCCGGGGTAGCGCAGATGCGGATCAGCGAGGGAGTCGGTCATGCCCCCATTGTGTCCGCTCCCGCGACCCGACCGGACAGCGCACCGGGTGCGAGGCCGGGTGCACGCGGAAGTCGGCGCGCGGGTGGGGCGCGCAGCGCCGGCGCCGTGGGTCTTCCAGCGCTGCGGGGACCGCCTGGTACCGGCTTTCCCGCCGAGTACGATCACGTTCATGCCGCCGAGCGATCAGAACAGGCTGCCGCTGAGTCAACGAAGTGGCATACGCGATCGTGTGGCGCCCACTAAAATCGATGATTTGGCCGGGAGCCGGGAGCCGGGAGCCGGGAGCCGGAAGCCGGAAGCCCGGAGCGTGCTTTTCGTCGTCAGGACGGCGACCACGCTGCACCGTCTCCTCGACGCAGCGCCCGCCCTCGCGGGTGACCGGCGGATCCGGCCGTACGTCACGCTGGTGCCCGGTTCGGAGTTCGGTGCCGACGCCTTGGCCGCGCTCGACGGGCTGCGCGCGCGGCAACTGCCCTGGGAAGAGGCCACCCGGCGCTCGTTCGGGCTGATACTGGCGGCCTCCGCGCGCGGTGAACTGCACCGGCTGCGGGGCCCGCTGACGCTGCTGCCGCACGGTGCGGGCTTCAGCAAACGGATGCCCGCCGGACCGGGCGAGCCGGGGGACGACGCGGCCAACGGGCTCCACCCCGACCAGTTGCTGCGCCCCGACGGCGCCCCGCTTGCCCGGCTGCACGCCCTCGCCCACCCCGGTCAGCTCGACCGCCTGGCCGCACACTCGCCGCCGGCCGCCGCACCGGCTGCCGTCGTCGGCGACCCGACACTCGACCGGCTGCTGGAATCGCAGCCACGCCGGGACCGCTACCGGCGCGCCCTGCGGACCGGCCGGCGGAGGCTGGTGGTGACCCTGTCCACCTGGGGCCGGGAGTCGCTGCTGGAGCGCCGCCCCGGGCTGCCGCTGCGGCTGGCGACGGAACTGCCGTACGACACCTACCAGACAGCTCTGGTGCTGCACCCGAACGAGCATGCGCGCAAGGAGCAGTTCGGGCTCAGCCTGGACCTCACCCCGGAGCGGAAGGCCGGGGTACTGCTGCCGCGCCCGTACGAGGAGTGGGCGGCGCTGCTGGTCGCCGCGGACTGCGTCATCACCGACCACGGCTCGACAGCGCTGTACGCGGCGGCACTTGGCCTCCCCGTGCTGGGCGCCTACGACGGCGGCACCGAACTGCTGCCCGGCACGCCCATGGCCCGGCTGCTGGCCGCGGTGCCGCGGCTGGACGAGCACACGCCGTACCAGCGCCTGCTCGAACGGGCGCTGGCGGAGCACCGGCCGGAGACCGTGCGGGCGGTGGCGGCGGACGCCTTCGCCCGGCACGGGAGCGCGGTGCGGGAGCTGCGCAGACACCTGTACGAGCTGCTGGACCTCACCCCGCCCCCGGTGCCCGCCGAACCGGAGCCGCTGCCGCTGCCGGTGGAGGTGGTGCAGCGGTCACCCGCTCCGTGGGCCTTCGCCGTGGATGCGGACGCCGACGGGGACGGGACCGGGGACACGGTGCGGGTGGTGCGGCGCCCGGTCTCGGGCCGCGCCGGTGACCATCTGGCGGCCGAGGAGGACTGGGCGGGGCTGCGCCATGTGCAGAGCGCCGGGCTGCTGTACCGGCACTGGGACGGGCACGCTGCCGGGGTCTCGGTACGGGAGTGGAGCGCGGAGGTGCTCGCGGCGTACCCGGGGTCGTGCCGTACGGCTGCCGCGGTGATGGCGCCGGACCGGTATGTGCTGCGGGTGCGGGACGGCGGGCTGCTGGATGTGCGACTGGATTCCGCTCCCACGGGGGTCGATCCGGTCGCGGTGCTGTGCGGTGTGCACGCTTGGCTCGCTAAGCGGCGTACTGCCGTGCCCGCCGGGCAGCGGGTGCGGTGCGAGGTGGGCGGGCAGCGCGCGGTGGCGGTCCTGCGGCCCGTACCGGACGACCCGGGGGTGCCGGCGGAGGGGCCGCCCGGCTAGCCGTGCTCCACGACGCCGCCCGCGCGGGTCTCGATGGCGCGGGCCCGAGCGCGGTGCGCCTCGGCCGTCTCCCGCTCCCCCGCCGATTCGGCGAGGTCGGCCAGTGCGTACAGGGCCGCGGCCTCGTCGTGGTCGGCGCCGCGGGTACGTGCGCTGGTGAGCGCACGCTCGTACAGCGCCTGTACCCGGCCGTCGTCGGCAGCCGGCTCCAGTCGGCGCAGGGCGCGGGCGAGTTGGTAGGCGGTGAGCCCGGTCATCCGTTCGCGGTCCTGCTCCAGGGCCATCCGGTGTGCCGCTTCGAGCGCGTCGACAGCGCGCTGCGGCTCGTCCTGCTCGATGAGGGTCTTGCCGAGCAGATAGCTCTGCAGCAGGACGCCATAGGGGTTGCCGATCTCCTCGTGGATCCGGCGGGAGGCCATGAACTGCTCTATCGCGCGCGCCGGGTCACCCTCCGCGCAGTGCAGCAGTCCGCGGAATTCGAGGGTGGAGGCGCGCAGCTTGGGCTCGCCCTCCAGCGTCGCCGCGGCCTCCACGGCGCGGTCCACCATGGTGCGTGCTTCCGGCAGCCCGCCCACCTCCCACAGGGCGCGGGCCAGTTGGCAGCACATCCTGGCCTGCGCCGCCACCTGCTCGGCGCGCTGCGCGGAGGCGAGCCCGGCGCGGAAGGCGTCAATGGCCTCCGCGTGGTGCCGGTGGTCCATGAAGTGCGTCCACATCGGCTCGCACAGGCTCCAGGCGTCGGTGTCGCCCTCCGGTTCACCGAGGTTCCCGCTGTCATGGGCGAGGTGCACGCATGCGTACAGCGCGGGTTCCTCCGCTCTCATCCAGCGGGCCGCGTCCGCCTTGTCGGCGAAGGGCACGTCCGGCGCGTACGGCAGCGGGGGCACGGGGGTGGCGAAGCGCATCCGGCCGCCCGCGATCAGTTCGTCGGCGCGTTCCGCCTGCCGCCGGTACCAGCGCACCACCCGGCGCCGGGCTGCTGCCGCCTCGCCCGGGTCGCTGTCTCGGCGGGCGCGACGCTGAGCGTGAGCGCGCAGCAGATCGTGCATACGGAGACGTTCCGTCGCCCCGTCGGACTCCGGCTCCGGGGCGCTGCCGTGCGCCGCTGCACTGTCGGCCTCCCCTGCGCGGGCCCAGACCGCGATCAGGCTGGCGTGCTCCAACTCGCCCAGCGCGTCGTAGGCGGTGTCCGGGTCGGCGCTACCGAGCAGCGCGGTGGCCGACGCCGCGGTGAAGGACGGTCCGGGGTGCGCGGCGAGCAGCCGGTAGAGGCGGGCCGCGGGGGCGCTCAGCTCGCGGTAGGCGGCGTCCCAGACGGCTTCCACCACGGGCAGGCCCTCCTCGTCGAGTTCGGTGCGCAGCGCGGCCACCAGGCGCTCGGGCGGCCTGCGCCGGTGGGTGCGCAGATACCGGCCGGCGACATGCAGCGCCGCGGGCAGTCCGCCGCACATCCGGGCGATCTCGGTGACCGTGCCCGGACCGCCGGCCGGGCGGGTACCGTCCAGAACGGCGTGCAGCAGTCCTTCCGCCGCCTCGCCGGGCAGCGGGCCCAGCGGCACCTCAAGCGCGCCGGACAGGTCCACCAGGCGCTTTCTGCTGATGACGATGGCGACACTGCCGGAGGAGACGGGCAGCAGGGGTTCGACCTCGCTGGCGTAGGCGACGTTGTCGAGGACGACGACGAGTTCGCGGCGTGCGGTGCGCTGCTCGTACTGGCGGCGGCGCCCGGCGAAGTCCTTTGCCAGCCACGGCTCGTGCACACCCAGCGCGCGGAGCAGCACTGCCAGCACGTCCGCAGGGGCCACGGCGCCGTCCCGGCGTACGTCGTCCAGGTCGACATACAGGGCGCCGCACCCCCGCTCGCGGTACGTCTCGTGCGCAAGCCGCAGTCCCAGTGCGCTCTTGCCGACGCCGCCGATGCCGCTGACGGCCACGACCAGCGGTCGCACCACCCCCGGGCGCCCGCGGCGCTGCCCGAGTGCCCGTGCAACGTCGGCGCGTTCGGCGTCCCGGTCCTCGAAGTACGCCGCTTCGACCGGTAGTTGCACCGGAGGAGCGGTGGGCTCCTCCGGTGCGGCGTGCGTGTGGTGGTGCACTGCCCCGATGCTGGCCGCCTGGACGATCGCACCGGTGCTGACGTGCCCGTCGACGGTGTTGCGTGTCTGCTCGCTCACGCCCCAACTCTAGGGCGGGGGCGTGGAGCTGGGCAGGGGGCACCGGTGTGCCGCCGACCGGACCGCAGAGCGCGGGTCAGGGGATACGGCGGTGCACGTTCTCCTTCTGGGCGGGGCCGGGGGTGGCGTCGGCGATCCAGGGCCCCTCGGTGGACGGGTCGATCACGCCCTCCTCCAGCCAGGCGTAGGAGCCGTCCAGGAGCTCTCGGACAACCTGGTTGTCGACATCGTCGGTGTTGCTCCACAGTCGCCCGAACAACTCTTCGACGCGGACGCGGGACTGTCGGCAGAACGCGTCGGCCAGCTGATGGGCGGCCTGCCCGTCGGTCCCCTCACGCCGCAGCTTCTCCGCCCGTACGCAGGCCGCGCTCATCGCGAACAGCTCGGCGCCGATGTCCACGATGCGGCTGAGGAAGCCCTGCTTGGTCTCCATCCGGCCCTGCCACCGGGACATGGCGTAGAAGGTGGAGCGGGCCAGTTTGCGTGCCGTGCGCTCGACGTAGCGCAGATGCCCGGCGAGGACGTCGAACTCGGTGTACGTACGCGGCAGCTGGCCGGGGCCCGCGACCAGCTTGGGCAGCCACTTGGCGTAGAAGGTACCGGCGGCGACCGCTGCCTTGCGCTTGTCGGCGAGGGTCTTGTCCGGGTCGATCAGGTCGCCGGCGACCGACAGATGCGCGTCCACGGCCTCGCGGGCGATCAGCAGGTGCATGATCTCGGTCGAGCCCTCGAAGATGCGGTTGATCCGCAGATCGCGCAGCAACTGCTCGGCGGGCACACCGCGTTCGCCGCGCGCCGCGAGGGACTCGGCGGTCTCGAAACCGCGGCCACCGCGGATCTGCACCAGTTCGTCCGCCATCTTCCAGGCCATCTCGCTGCCGAAGAGCTTGGCGAGCGCGGCCTCGATCCGGATGTCGTTGCGGTCCTCGTCGGCCATCTGGGACGACAGGTCGACCACCGCCTCCAGGGCGAACGTCGTCGCCGCGATGAAGGAGATCTTGCTGCCGACGGCCTCGTGTTTCGCGACCGGCCTGCCCCACTGGACGCGCGCCTGCGACCACTCCCGGGCAATCTTCAGACACCACTTGCCGGAGCCGACGCAGGTGGCGGGCAACGACAGCCGGCCGGTGTTGAGGGTGGTCAGCGCGATCTTGAGGCCGGCGCCCTCGGGCCCGATCCGGTTGGCGGCCGGGACCCGCACCCGGTGGAGGCGGGTGACGCCGTTCTCGAGGCCGCGCAGCCCCATGAAGGCGTTGCGGTTCTCCACGGTGATGCCCTCGGAGTCGGCTTCGACGACGAAGGCCGTGATGCCTCCCTTGTGGCCCTCGGCCCGGCGTGGATCGTCCGCTGCGGGCTCGGGGACGCGCGCCATGACGACCAGGAGATCGGCGACCACCCCGTTGGTGGTCCACAGCTTCACTCCATCGAGTACGTAGTCTCCCCCGCTCTCCGGTACGGCTGTGGTGGCCAGCCGCGCCGGGTCGGAGCCGACGTCGGGCTCGGTCAGCAGGAACGCGGAGATGTCGCTGCGTGCACAGCGGGGCAGGAAGGCGTCCTTCTGCTCCTGGCTGCCGAACAGCTTCACCGGCTGCGGTACGCCGATGGACTGGTGCGCGGAGAGCAGGGCGCCGACGGCCGGGCTGGCGGAGCTGACCAGCGCGAGTGCCTTGTTGTAGTAGACCTGGGTCAGGCCGAGGCCGCCGTATTCGGTGCCGACCTTCATGCCGAGCGCGCCGAGCTCCTTGAGGCCGGTGAGCACCTCGTCCGGGATGCGGGACTCGCGTTCGATCAGCGCGCCGTCGATCTTGGCCTCGGCGAACTCGTGCAACTTCGCCAGGAATTCCTCACCGCGCGCGACGTCGTCGGCCGCCGGTTCCGGATGCGGGTGGATGAGGTCGAGGCGGAAGCGCCCGAGAAACAGCTCTTTGGCGAAGCTGGGCTTGCGCCAGTCCTTCTCCCGGGCTGCCTCGGCGACTTCGCGTGCTTCACGCTCGGAGACGGTCATCTCGCTCACCTCGAAACGGTGTGGAGGCGGATACGCGGTGCGGGACGGTGACAGCCGACTGACGGCTACCGACGGGTGCTACTCGGTCGTATGTACCCGATTCCTCCCGGGCGTACCAGACGCCGCGCACAGACGCGTTTCGCGTGCCGCCGCTGTCCTGGTAAGGGGTGCCCCTGCCCGGCCCACGCAGGCTGCGGGGGCTGTGGTTGGGCGCGCCCACGCGGCGGAGCCGCACATGAAGCACAGTCCCGCGCCCCTTACGGGCGCGGGGACCCCGTCCTAGCCGCTGCCCGGAGTGACCAGGCCGGTTTCGTAGGCGAGGACGACGGCCTGGGCGCGGCTGCCGATGTCCAGCTTGGCCATCGTGCGGTTGAGGTGCGTCTTGACGGTCGACTCGCTGATCACCAGGGCCTCGGCGATCTCGGGGTTGGACAGCCCGCCTGCCACCAGGCGGAGCACATCCAGCTCCCGTCCGGTGAGCACGTCGAGCGTCTCGGGCGGCGGGGTGGCGGGGCCGGACTGCGGGGCGTACGCCTCGATGAGGCGGCGGGTGACGCTCGGCGAGAAGAGGGTGTCCCCCTCCGCTACGGCGGCGATGGCGGCCAGCAGCCGCTGCGGACCGGTGTCCTTGAGCAGGAAGCCGCAGGCCCCGGCGCGCAGCGCCGCGTAGACGTACTCGTCCAGATCGAAGGTGGTCAGCACCAGGATGCGGGGACGAGGCTCCGGGCTCGCCGACAGGATCCGCTCGGTCGCGGTGATACCGCTGGTGCCGGGCATCCGGATGTCCATGAGGATGACGTCGGGCCGCTGTTCGGCGGCGAGTTGGACCGCCTCGTCCCCGTCGGACGCCTCGCCGACGACCTCCATGTCCGGTGCGGCACGCAACAGAGCGGCGACGCCCGCCCTGATGAGTACCTGATCATCGACGACGAGCACCCTGGTCGTCACCGTGTGTTTCCCCTCTGGCCGTCAGACGGGGAGGATCAGCTGCACCTCGAATCCACCGCTCGCCCGTGGCCCGGCGTGCAGCCGGCCCCCGTAGATCCTGGCGCGCTCCCGCATCCCAATCAAGCCGTGCCCGCCCGGAGGGGGCGAGCCGGCACCCGGCGGTACGGGGTTCCGGGTACGAGAGCCGTCGGCGCCGCCCGCGCTGGTACGGCCGTCGTCGGAGACCGTCACGGTCAGCTGCCGGGGCTCGTAGGCGACGGTGACGGCCGCCTGGGCGGGGTAGGCGTGCTTGAGCACATTGGTGAGCGCTTCCTGGACGACGCGGTAGGCGCACTGGCCGGCGCCGGGCGCGAGGGGGCGGGGCTCGCCGCTGACGGTGAACTGTACGGGCACGCCTGCGCCGCGTACCCGTTCGGCCAGTTCCGGCAGCTGGTCGAGCCCGGGTGCGGGGCCGAACTCCGCCTGGTCCTCGGTTCCCTTGACGAGCTGCGGGCCGCCGTCTCCTGGCCGGTCGCCGCCCTCCACCCGCAACACGGCCAGCAGGCGGCGGAGTTCGGCCAGTGCCTCCCCGGAGGTGTCGGCTATGGTGCCGAGCGCGCCGCGCGCGGTCTGCGGGTCGGTGTCGAAGACGTAGCCCGCCAGTCCCGCCTGCACGGATATCACCGACATGTGGTGCGCCACCACGTCGTGCAGTTCGCGGGCGATCCGGACCCGCTCCTCGGCGACGGCACGCCGCTCGGCCCCCGCCCGTTCGCGGCGCAGCTGGCCGGTCAGCCGGGCCAGCTCCACATTGCGCTGCGCCGACTTGCGCGCCAGATAGCCGAAGCCGCAGATGACGCTGGTGTAGAGCACGCTCTGGCCCAGCACGGTGGCCCAGGAGCTCTCCTCGCCCGTCGTCCCGGCGAAGTTCCAGACCGCCGCCAGCAGCAGCGCGCACAGCACCGCCTCACGCAGCGGGCGCATGGACGCGACGGTGTAGAGCGCGAGGAGGGGACCGAGGGTGTTGACGACGGGCCAGTAGTCGAGCGCGACATACACCGTCCATACCGCGAAGACGCCCAGGCTCAGCGCGAACGGGATGCGCCTGCGGGCGACAAGCGGCAGGTTCACCGCGCAGGTCAGCGCCACGCCCAGGCCGTCAAGACCCGACCAGCCCGCCGGGACGCGGTCGTTGCCCAACAGCAGGCTGACGGCAGTGATGGCGAGCGCGATGGCGCTGTCGTACGCCCAGGCCGGCACGCGCTCAGCTCTGTGGCGCAGTCGGGTCCAGACCGTCGTGCTCCGCATCGTCGCAGCGTAGCCATCTGCCGACGGAGCCCTCATCCACCGGACGCGCTGTGTAGCGCGCCCGCCGTCTACCGCTGTGGTACCACTCCGGCGGTCGGCTACCGCAGAAGGACAGCTTCCACTTACCGCCGTACGGTGATGACCGGCGGGCGGGGACGGCGTAACTTCAGTTCTCGGGAAGAGCGCCACGCCCCGGGGGACGGGGGGCGGGCCACGGGCCGGGGGAAACCGTGACCGCAGACAACAGCCTCAGGGCGTGGCGCTGTTCGACGCTGCGGAGTGCCCACTGAGCATCAGCACCACAGTGATGAGCAACAGCAGCAGTGCGAGAGCCGCCACGACGACGGTCAGGGCGCGGCCGATCCGTCGCCGCTGCCACTCCTCGCGAAGGCGCATGGACCCACCTCCCCTGGACTCCGGGCCGGACCTCCGGCCTCGGATCGCACACAAGTACCTCGGAATCACGTTCCTCAAGGCACTGTAGTGCCGCCGAGCGGCGCGCAGGGGGCGGGGTCGTGCCAGGGTTCAGGGGACGACGCGGAAGTGGGTCGTCAGCCTGCCCTCGTCGTCGTGGACGTGGAAGGCGAGCACCGGCGGCAGTTCGTAGTCGATGGGCCCGCCCTCCTCACCCTCCCAGGGCATCTTCAGGGTGGAGACCACGCCGGGCGCCGCCACCAGTGGCAGCCCCGCGAAGGTGGTGACCGCCGGGGTGTGGCTGTGCCCGCACAGCAGCCCCGCCACATTGCCGTGCCTGCGGACGACCTCGGCAAGCCGCTCCTCGCCGAACTGCCGGATGGGGTCGACGTACTGACCGTGCAGCGGGACCGGCGGGTGGTGGAAGCAGACGAAGGCGGGCTTGTCGCCCGGCGCTCCGGCCAGCGCCTGGTCGAGCCAGGTGAGGGTGGCGTCGTCGAGATAGCCGTGCCCCTTGCCGGGCACGCTGGAGTCGCACATCAGGAATGTGGCACCCAGCAACTGGTGCGCCTGGTTGACCGGTGAGACATCGGATGCCTCGCCGTTCAGCAGCACGGAGCGGTAGGGGCCGCGTGCGTCGTGGTTGCCGGGGCAGATCAGTGGAAGCACCCCGTGGTCGGCGAAGAGCTTCGCCGCCAGGGTGTATTCGGATTCCTCGCCGTGGTCGGCGATGTCCCCGGTGAGCAGTACGGCATCGAGTTCGCCGGGCAGGCCGGCAAGGTAGGCGAGCACCCGCTCGGTGCGCTCGCGGGCGCGTGCCCCGCCGTCGCCCCGGTCCTGGCCGAGGTGAATATCGCTGAACTGCGCGAAGGCGAACATGCGTTGGTTCCTCGCTTGTCGTGTGGCTCGCTTACCGTCTGAGCCGCTTGTCGTGTGGCTCGCTTGTCGTGTGGCTCCGGCGCCGGGTCACTCCTCCGGATCCGGGGTGGTACTCAGCTCTTCCAGTGGACGGCGAAGGCGCGTGCCGGGTTGTCCACGAAGAGCCGCCGGGCCGTCTCCGGGCCCAGCTCGCGGGTGACGCGTGACCGCAGTACGCGGGTCACAAACGGCACCCCGGTCTCGGCACGGGCCGTCGCGGTGACCGTGTCCCCGCCCAGCAGCAACTGGTCGCCATAGCCCTGCTCCAACAGGTCGGCCAGACTGTCGAAAAGGCGCCAGTCAGTGGCGTGATGAGTGCGCGACGGTCCATCGAAAACGAGCCACGCCCCGGAACGTGCCGCCTCGCGCTGCATCCGCACATCCGGGCAGCGTCCCAGATGCCCCAACAGCACGCTGGAGGGCGGCACTTCCTGCTGCTCGCACAGGAAGGCCAGTACGTCCGCCGCGCCGGTGCCCTGTTCCAGGTGCACGGCGATGGGTGCACCGGTGGCATGGTGCGCCTCGGCTGCGGCTGCCATCGTCCGCTGCGCATAAGGGCCGAGCCCGTGGAAGTCGCCCGCAACCTTGATCAGCCCCGCCCGGGGCTGCTCGCCGCAGACGCCACCGCGTATCCCGCGGGTCAGCTCCTGGACGAACAGCTTTGCCGGATCGGACGGCGGCTCCTCGGTGTAGTGCTGGGCCTGGTGCAGCCCCGTCGCAGCCACCAGCCGTGTTCCTGTGCGCCGGGCGAGTTCCACCAGTGCTCCGGATTGGCGGCCCAGTCCGTAGGGCGTCCACTGCACGAGGCTTCGTCCGCCGTGCTCGGCGAACCCTCGCAACTGCTGCTCGGCCGCTTCGGTGTCGGCCAGTTCTTCGCCGGGCAGCCGGGGGCTGCGCAGGAACAGATGGTCGTGGGCGTCACACACTCCCAGCTCCGGGCCGGGGAGATCGCCCTCGACGGTGCGAACGGCAGGGGCCGCTCCCCCGTCCTCCCGCGTCACGAGAGGGACCCGGGTTCGGCCGCGTGGGCGTCCAGCAGCCGCAGCAGGCCGTCGGTCGCTTCGTGGAACGGTCCGGGGTCCCCGGCGGAGCGGGCGAGCACATAGCCGCCCTGGACGACGGCGACGATCGTGGCAGCCGTACCGGCGGGGTCGAAGGCCGGCCCGAACTCGCCGTTCGCCCGCCCCTCCTCGAGCACTTCGGTCAGGCGAGCGCGCAGCCAGTCGAAGGTCTCCCGCAGGTGGGTGCGGAGTGCGGGGTCCGCGATCACGTCCGGGTCCTGGGCGAGCCCGCCGATCCGGCAGCCGCGCAGCACCGAGCGTTCCCGCCCCAGATAGGCACGGACACGCTCCCGGGCGCTCCCCTGGCGCGAGAGGTCCGCGTCGGCTGTGGCACGCATCTCCTCCGCGCTCTTGCGCACCGCGGCCTGCGCCAGGTCGGGCTTGCCGCCGAAGTGGTGGTACATGCTGCCCTGGCCTGCTCCGGCCCGCTGTTGGATGGCCCGGGGGCTCGTGCCCACGTAACCGCGCTCCCAAAGGAGCTCCTGGGTGGCCTCGATCAGCTTGTTGGCCGTGTCAGTACCGCTCATAATCCCACTGTACATACCAGTAGGTACATGAATCCAGCAGCTCCGCCGCCCCTCGGTAACGCCGCTGCCGGGCCCCCGACAGCGTGCGCTGTGCGGGAGCCCGGCAGCAGTGTGCGCTCGGGGAGGGCAGACGGTGCGGCTCAGAGGTCGAGACCGGTGAGCACCATGACGCGCTCGTAGGTGTAGTCCTCCATCGCGAACCGCACACCCTCCCGGCCCACACCGGAGTCCTTGACACCGCCGTAGGGCATCTGGTCGGCACGGTAGGACGGAACGTCGCCGACGACGACACCGCCGACCTCCAGCCCGCGGTGTGCACGGAAGGCGGCCTGCACGTCGTGGGTGAACAGACCGGCCTGCAGGCCGTACCGGGAGTCGTTGACGGCCGCGAACGCCTCCTGCTCGCCGTTCACCTTCACGAACGACATGACGGGCCCGAAGACCTCCTCGCAGCCGATCTGGGTGTGGGCAGGGACGTTCTCCAGCACCGTCGGCTCCACCGTCGCACCGTCGCGCTTGCCACCCGTGAGCACCTTGGCGCCGGCCGCGACGGCCTCGCCGATCCAGGACTCGACGCGGCGCGCCGCGTCCTCGCTCACCAGCGGGCCCACATCGGTGGACTCGTCGGAGGGGTCACCGGTGTTGAGCGCTTCGACAGCCGCCACGACCTTGGGGACCAGCCGGTCGTAGACCGAGGCATCCGCGACGACCCGCTGCACGGAGATGCAGGACTGGCCCGCCTGGTAGTTGGAGAAGGTGGCGATCCGCTGGGCCGCCCAGTCCAGGTCGGCCTCGGAGGAGTAGTCGGCCAGCACCACAGCCGCGCCGTTGCCGCCCAGCTCCAGGGTGACGCGCTTGCGGGGCGCGGAGTCCAGGATGGACCAGCCGACCGGAGCCGAGCCGGTGAAGGAGATGATCGGCAGCCGCTCGTCCTGCACCAGCCCCGGCATCTGGTCGTTCGGCACCGGCAGCACCGACCACGAGCCCGCCGGCAGGTCCGTCTCGGCCAGCAGTTCGCCCAGGATCAGCCCGGACAGCGGGGTGGCGGGCGCGGGCTTGAGGATGATCGGGGTGCCGACCGCGAGCGCCGGGGCGACCTTGTGGGCGCACAGGTTGAGGGGGAAGTTGAACGGCGCGATACCCAGAACCGGGCCGTAGGGGAAGCGGCGGGTGAAGGCGAGCCTGCCGGTGCCTCCTGCGTCCGAGTCGAGGCGCTGGGCCTCGCCCCCGTTGAACCGGCGGGCCTCCTCGCTCGCCCAGCGGAAGACGGAGACGCAGCGGCCGACCTCACCGCGCGCCCACTTCATGGGCTTGCCGTTCTCCGCCGAGATCAGCTGGGCGATCTCCTCCGTACGCTCCACGAGGCGGCGCGTGACATGGTCGAGCGCCGCGGCGCGGACGTGCGCGGGGGTGGCGGAGAACTCGTCGGCGACCGCGGCGGCAGCAGCCACGGCCTCCTCCACCTGCTCGGACGTGGGGATGCTGACGGTGCCGACGTTCCTGCCGTCCCAGGGCGAGGTGACGTCGAGCGTGCTGTCGCCGGTGGCCTTACGGCCGGCGAGCCAGAATGCGTGAGGAGAAGTCGCTGTCGTCACTGCGGATCGCCTTCCGGATACGGGAGAGTGGCTCGGTTCCAGCGCCAACGTTAGGGCGTCGAAGCCCTTCCGCTTCTTTGCCGGGGTGTAGCACTTGCACGGCGCCGTGCTACGAATTGTCGCTGTACGGCTTGTCCCCGTACGCCCGGGACGCGATTCCTCCGCGGGGTGCTGTCCGTTGCCGCGCCGTGCGTGCCGGGACCTGCCCTGTCGTGCGCGCTTGTCCCCTACGGGGTCTCAGCTGGTGGCCTTGAGAGCCAGCCACAGCTCCATGCGCACGTCCGGGTCGTCGAGGGAGCGGCCCAGGATCTCCTCCACCCGGCGCATGCGGTACCGCAGCGTGTGACGGTGCACACCGAGCTCGGCGGCGGCAGCGTCCCACTGGCCGTGCCGGGACAGCCAGGCCCGCAGCGAGGCCACCAGGTCGCCCCTGCCGTTCGCGTCGTGCTCCCGCAGGGCACGCAGCAGTCCGTCGGCGAAGGCGCGGACAGCGTCGTCGGCCAGCAGCGGCAGTACCGACCCGGCCGCGACATCCTCGTGCTCCACGAGGGCCACTCCGCGCCGTCTGGCGACGGACAGCGCCTGGTCGGCCTGCTTGAAGGCGACGGCAGCCGCGGACAGCCCCACGGGCGCGGAGACGCCTATCGCCAGCCCCTCCTCGCCGCCCCCACCGGGGCGTCGGCCGGGCTGCGCGGCGGACGCCGTCGAGCCGAACTCGGCGCACGCGGCCGCCGCTGCGCCACCGTCCGAGGCGAGCACCACCAGCCGCGCCCCGTCGGGCACCACGAGCACCGCCTCACCGTTGCGCGCGGCTGCGGTCTCTATCGCGTCGGCCAGTTCTTCCAACGGCCAGACGATCCGGCCCAGCCGTCCCGTGTCGGTGCCCTCGGCCTGCGGACCGCTGCCCGCGCCGACCACCACACCGGAGGTCGCCGACGCCCCGGAGGTGACAGCTGAGACGGAGGGGACGGTGGCGGACGACTGCGGTGCGGAGGTCTGCGTGGCCGACGACTTCGCGGCCGGCGACTGCGGCCCGGAGGACTTCGCAGCGGGCTGCTTCACCGCGGACGACTTGGCGGACGGCTTCCCGGCAGACGGTTTGCCGGACAGCCTCGGCCCGGCTGGCGTCCCGGCCTCCAGGGAAGCGGTGACGGTTGCCGGCCCGCCGGTCGTCGCGGCGAGGTCGGCCAGCCCGCACGGCTCGCCCGCACGGGCCAGATAGCCGCTGCGCGGCTGCGGCGAGGGGCGCGCACCGGCCGCGGCAGGCACCGAGGGCGCCCCGGACGCCTGCGCTGCCTGGGCCGTATGCACCGCGGTGATGCCCTCCTGCGCGAAGCGCGCCGCCGCGGCCGAGGCCGGTTCGGCGACGATCACCCGCATCGGGGCGTCCAGCAGTCCGCCGTAGAGCTGTCCGGCCACGGCACGCGCGTGGTCGCCCTCGCCGACGAGCAGCATCTTGAGCACCGCAGCGCCCAGCCGCTGCTCGGCCTCCTGCAGCGCCCGTGAGCGCTCCATGGTGAGAGTCAGCAGGGCGATGGCCGAGTTCACGGCGTACCGCTCGGCCGTACCGAGCGGTGCTGCCGTACCGACCGCCAGCACCGCCTTGGCGCGTCTGCCGCTGCCGATCGACTGGAGTTCCACCCGGTCGTCCCCGGCATCCGCCTCGCTGACCACCGCGCTGGCGGGCGCGGGCCGGTCCCGCAGCCGCTCGGCGTCGGCGACGAAACGGGCTGCCCTGCGCACCGCCCAGGCCGGAGCCGTGGCGACGACCGAGCCGGAGGCGTCGTAGAGCGCGGCCCACCCGTCGACCTGCGAGGCCAGCCGGGCGAGCAACGCGGAGGGGCCCTCACGGGAGAGCGCGGCTCGGGTCATCTCACGCTGCGCGTCGAACCCGGCGGTCACCGCGCGGTACTGCTCGGCGGCGATGTCCGCGGAGACCGCTTTGCTGATCGCGATGAAGGGGGTACGTCTGGGGACCTCGAGCAGCGGGAGATCCGCTTCCCGGCAGGCGTCGACGAGGGCCTGCGGCACGCCCTCGTAGTTGACGGCCGACGCGAAACCGAGCCCAGTCACGCCCTTGCTGACCAGCTTCTCCACATAGGCGCGCATCGCCTCGGGGTCGTCCGCGTCCAGCTTGAGGCCCGTGAAGAGGATGAGCTCCCCACCGTCCATGTACGGCGTCGGGTCGGCAAGCTCGCTGGCGTGCGCCCAGCGCACGACGGCGTCCAGCCGGTCGTGCCCGGCGAGCACGGAGAGGCGGAGCGCGGAGTTCTGGACAAGCGCGGCAAGAGTCGGTGGCATAACGCACTTCACGGTACAGCCGTCGGCGCGTATTCGGTCCCTCAGATATGGGGGACCGTTCCGACGGCGCATGTGCCCGCCGGCCCTGGTGGACCAGCCCCGGCCGGCTCCCGAGGCGACGGCTCCCGAGGCAACGGCTCTCGGCACGCCGGCTCCGGGCCGGGGTCACTCCCCCAGCTTTGTCAGGATCGGCGGCGTACGCTCCCCGCGCACCGTGGTCACGGAGAGCACCGCGTGCTCCGGCTGCAGTTCGTTGGCCAGATCGGAGGCCGACCAGCGCTCCCGCTGCTCGCTGCGTACGGTCACCGACTCGGCTGTCACATGCTTGCCGGTCGCCAGTCGCCGCACCGCGTGCAGGACACGGGTGACGGGCTCGTCCGAGACCAGCTGCCGGTTGGTGACCGTGCGGGTCTGTACCCATTCGGTGCCCCACACCTCGGCGAACCGCTCGGCGTCCCACGGTGTGACCCCGGCGCACACCATCCGGCAGCCCACGGCGCCCAGCAGCGGACCGCGGAGCGGCTCGGGTACGTCGTCCAGCGCCCGCAGCGTCAGCAGTACGCCGGCGTGCACCGAGCGCAGCCGCTGGAGGCCGCGCAGTGCCTGCGGAGTGACGGTCTGGGCGGCGTCGTCCAGCACCAGGCAGGCGAACAGCGACTGGTCCGCGCGCGCGACCGCACACTCGGTGAACTGCGCCAGAATCAGCCGGGCCAGAATGCGCGACGCCTCCGCGTGGCCCCGCTCCGGGAGATCGATCCGGACCCGCAGCGGATGTTCGAGCGCCCGCAGCGAGAACGGACGCCGCCCCTCCGCCTTGGGGCTGCCCTCCGGCAGGAAGAAATCGGCGAACGCGGGCCTGTCCAGCAGCGCGATCCGGTCCGCCAACAGCGCTGCGACATCCCCCGCCCGCCCGGACTGGCGCTCGAAGGCGTCGAGCTCGCGGAGCTGGCTCTGCTGCCCGTCGGCGCGCAGCGCTTCCCGCAGCGCATCGAGGGCTCCGGGAGCACCGTCCAGCAGCTCGCGCAGCTCGGGAACGGTGGGGAAACGGCCGTGCACCACGGCGAACGGGCCGATCAGCTGGGCCAGCGACGTCGCAGCACGCCGGCTGTCGCCCCCTGGCAGCGTCGCCGCCAGGTCCCCCACCAGCGCCTCGGCGAGCATTCCGGCGGCCTCGTCCGGGTCACTCGTACCGCCGTAGGGGTCCAGATCGTGGGTGGAGCCGGGGTGCCCGAGCCGGATGACGAGGTCGAACGACTCGTCGGGCACGAAGTGCGAGCCCGCCGGGCTCACCGCGATCACGGCTGCCTGTCCGGCCAGCGCCTGGAGACAGAGCGACTCCACCACCGGGCGGGCCAGCTTGCTCGTCTTACCCGTCCCCGGCGGCCCCACAGCCAGCGCCGACGTACCCAGAAGGGAGGGCTCCAGCGCGACGCCCGCGCCCCGGTACTCGTGCGGATTGCGCTCGGTGTCGGCCGCCCTGCCGATACGGACCTGGCGCAGCGACAGATCGTGCCGAGCAGCCCGCACCGTCAGGTCCCGGGCGCCCGACGGATGCCCGCACGCGGCCGCGCCTTCCGTGAGGACGCCTGCAACGAATGCCTCCAGCCGCTGCGGCCTCGCCCGCACCGTCTGCCACGCCCGGTCGATCCGGGCATGGTCGACATCCGTCATCCTCCCGGCCTGCAACTCCTCCGCCAGCTTCTCCGCCGCCTCACCCGCTCCCCCGGCCCGCAGCTCCGGCCACTGGACGGGGTCGAGGTGCGGCGGAGGCGCGGGGGTCGGCGCCTGCGCGGGGGCTGCCGCCACCCCGTCCGGTACGAACCCGCCCGACCGCCGGCCACCCTCGCCCTTCATCCGCGCCCAGACCCGACGGGCGAGCTCGTCCCAGCGGCCGACGCGGCCGAAGAAGATGGCGAGGCCGATGAACACTCCTGTGGAATAGATCCAGTCGGCCACAGCGAAAAGCATGCTGCCCGACTCCCTCCATGATTTGGGAGTCAACGCAAGCAAGGGCCACAGCCAGTAGTCGCCCAAATAGCCATTATCCAGCAGCGACCACAACAACCACCCCATCAGGAACGAGATAAGAGCTCCGCTGACCAGTTGCCGGGCCGGGATGCGGTCGGGGTCGTCCGGGGGGCGCGGTGTGTAGCCGCAGCGCCAGATGCCCGGCGCGGCCTCCGGGCGGGGCAGCCGCAGCCAGTCGGCCAGCGGGGGGCCGGCCTGGGGAGCGCTCGGCGGCATGGGCGGCGGTGCTGCCTCCACTCCGCGCGCGGCGGGAATGCTGCCGCTCCCGCCGGGCGGTGGCGGCAAGGGGGTGGACGGCGTGGAGGGCGCGGGCGGCGCCGGGGGATGGCTGGTCGGGGTGGGGGCAGTGTGGTGCGTGCTGCCTGTGCCCTGCTTCCGGTGGGGAAGCCCCATGTCCATGTGCTGCCTCAGCTCCCTGACGCCCCGACGTGTCGGCCCTGCCGGGCCGACACCCTCCTGCACCCAATCTAGCGGCCGACCATGTCAGTTGGCCCGTGGTCGCGGTCCGGTCCTCCGGGACGACCGGAAACAGGGGCGCCATGGGGCGCGTGAGGATGGCGGGAAGGTAAGCCACATGGCCACAGGCAGGCCCCAGGCAAGCCACAGGGCACAGGCCACAGCGCCACAAGGTGGACGTGCCCCGCCGGACGGGTACCCGGGCGCCTATATCCGTAGTGGCCAACACGCGGGTGGCACTTCTCCGGAGCGGTGCATGTGTCGTCCGCGCGCGTGCCCCTAGCCTGCGAAGTGCCAGACCCCCGTTCCTCCCGAGGAGTGCGCTATGACCGGAAAGACAGAACTGTCCGGAGGGCCTGCCCTCCCCCAGGAGCGGCGGGTCGTCACCGCCGTCCCCGGGCCCAAGTCGCAGGAGCTGATGGCCCGCAAGCAGGCATCGGTCGCCCACGGCATCGGGACGGTGCTGCCGGTCTTCGCACGGCGGGCCGGCGGCGGCGTCCTGGAGGACGTGGACGGCAACTCGTTCATCGACTTCGGCTCCGGCATCGCCGTGACCTCCGTCGGCAACAGCGCGGAGGCAGTGGTACGCCGAGCGACCGAGCAGCTCAACGACTTCACCCACACCTGTGCGATGGTCGTCCCCTACGAGCCGTACGTGCAGGTCTGTGAGGAGCTGGCCAAGGTCACGCCGGGCGACCACGACAAGAAGAGCGCGCTGTTCAACTCGGGCGCCGAGGCCGTGGAGAACGCCGTCAAGATCGCTCGAGCGCACACCGGACGCCAGGCGGTCGTGGTCTTCGACCACGGCTACCACGGCCGCACCAACCTGACGATGGCGCTCACCTCGAAGAACATGCCGTACAAGCACAGCTTCGGCCCGTTCGCCCCCGAGGTGTACCGCGTCCCGGTCGCCTACCCCTACCGCTGGCTGACCGGCCCGGAGAACTGCGCCGAGGAGGCCGCGGCCCAGGCGATCGACCAGATCACCAAGCAGATCGGGCCGGACAACGTCGCGGCCATCATCATCGAACCGGTGCTGGGCGAGGGCGGGTTCATCGTCCCGGCCAAGGGCTTTCTGCCGCGGATCCAGCAGTTCGCGCGGGACAACGGAATCGTCTTCGTCGCGGACGAGATCCAGTCCGGCTTCTGCCGTACGGGCCAGTGGTTCGCCTGCGAGGACGAGGGTCTCGTCCCGGACCTGATCACCACCGCGAAGGGTATCGCGGGCGGTCTGCCGCTCGCCGCCGTCACCGGCCGGGCCGACATCATGGACTCCGCGCACAGCGGCGGCCTGGGCGGCACCTACGGCGGCAACCCGGTGGCCTGCGCAGCGGCGCTCGGCTCCATCGAGACGATGCGTGAGCTGGACCTGCCCGCCAAGGCCCGGCGCATCGAGGAGATCATGAAGCCGCGGCTGGAGAAGCTGGCGGAGAAGTCCGACATCATCGGCGACGTGCGCGGCCGGGGCGCCATGCTCGCCATCGAACTGGTGAAGCCGGGTGGCAAGGAGCCCAACCCGGAGGCCACCGCGGCGCTCGCCAAGGCGTGCCACCAGCAGGGCCTGCTCGTCCTGACGACCGGCACCTACGGCAACGTCGTGCGCTTCCTGCCGCCGCTGGTCATCGGCGAGGAGCTGCTCAACGAGGGCCTCGACGTCCTGGAAGAGGCCATCACCGGTCTGTGACCCTCCGAGAGCACGACGGGGCTCTGGCGAGCTCTTTCCACGCGAGTGCGGGCGTTCCGGCGCCCGCACTTTCGCGTTCCGGGGCCTGTAGCGTGGGGTCGCGACAGGGGGCGCGCACACCGCCCGAGCGCGGTCCCAGGTGGGCGGTGACCAGCATGGGAGCGGTACCGGTGAAGAATGTGTGCGGGGCCGATGTTCGGTACGTAATGCGCCTGTCGGGCCCCCTCCGGCTGCCGTACGGTTTCCTCAGTTGCCGGGAAATACGGAGGGCCACCTCCAGCGTCCCGGCCCGAGCCGGTCTCTCCCCAAGACAGGCCCGGTCGTGCCCTCGCGCACGTTCCTCACCGATCGGATAGCCGCTTGTCCCACACCCCCCGGGACCCGCGGAAACCCGGTCGACGCGGCCGCCCCGGAACTGTCCCCCCGGTTCCCGGGCGGCCGGCCACGTCCACGACCGGTTCCGTACGCGTCACGCCCCGTTCTGCGCCCACACTGTGGGCCTGCTTGCTGTGCGGTCTCGTCCTGGTGCTGACCATCTGGCAGGTGCTCACCAGGGGCATGCTGATCGGCTGGGACGAGGATCTGGGTACGGACATGCGTCGTGCGGCACCGCCCCGGGCGCTCGCCGAGGCGCTGTCGGACCTGGGCAACATGGAGGTGGCTCTGCCGATCCTGGCCGCCGCGATGGCACTCTCCCTGCTGCGCCGGCGGGGCCGCGGTCGGCGGCCGGTGCTCTGTTATGCGGTGGCCATGGGGCTGATGGCGCCGCTGGTGACGGGCTTGAAGGTGTGGACGGACCGCACCGGCCCGCTGGGCGGGGAGGGTTACTTCCCGTCGGGGCATGCGGCCACCACGGCGGTGGCGCTCGGCGGTGCGCTGCTGCTCCTCTGCGGTGGGCTCTCCCGCGCTGCCGGGTCACCGGCGTGGATGCTCGTCACCGCAATCGTCGCCGTACTCGTCACCGGCAACGGGCTCGGCCTGGTGTGGCGGGGGTACCACTGGCCGTTGGACGTGGTGGCGGGCTGGTGCCTCGGCGTGCTGCTGCTGTCCGCGGCCTGGGCCGCCGCCACCGGCCGCCGTACACCCGCCGAATGACCACGCGTCAACACGTCAGACAAGTCAGCACGTCGGCCGCTCGGCCGCTCGGCTGGTCAGCTGTCGAAGCCCATCCCCACCTTGTCCATCGCCTTCAGCCACAGGTTGCGCCGTCCGGCCTGGGCGTCGGAGCGGGCCAGCGACCATTGGGTGAGGCCGATCCCGGCCCAGCGCACCGGCTCCGGGGGGAAGGGGAGCGGCTTCTTGCGCACCATCTCCAGCGCGGTGCGTTCCGTCCGTTCGCCCGCGAGCAGGTCGAGCATGACCTCGGCGCCGAAGCGGCTGGCACCGACACCCAGCCCGGTGAAGCCGGCCGCGTAGCTGACGCGGCCGTCCATGGCGGTGCCGAAGAAGGGGGAGAAGCGGGAGCAGGTGTCGATGACGCCGCCCCAGTTGTGACTGAAGCGGAGCCCCTCCAACTGCGGGAAGCAGCGGAAGAAGTGCCGGGCGAGCTTGGCGAAGGTCTCGGGACGCTGGTGGTAGTCGCGGGAGATGCGGCTGCCGTAGTGGTAGAGGACGTCGTAGCCGCCCCACAGAATGCGGTTGTCGGCGGTGATGCGGAAGTAGTGGAAGTGGTTGGCGCTGTCGCTGAGCCCTTGGCGGTTGTGCCAGCCGATCGCGGCCCGCTGCTCCTCGCTGAGCGGCTCCGTCATCAGGGCGTAGTCGTAGACGGGGGCGATGTAGTGCCGCACCCGGCGCAGCAGGGACGGGAAGGCGTTGGTGCCGAGGGCGATGTGCCGGGCGTACACCCGGCCGTACGGGGTGGCGACGGCGATCTCGGAGCCGCGGGTGCCCAGCCGGGTGGCCAGGGTGTGCTCGTAGATGCGTACGCCGGCCTGTTCGCAGGCGCGCTTGAGGCCCCAGGCGAGCCGTGCGGGGTTGACCATGGCCACGCCCGTACGGTCCCAGAGCCCGGCCAGAAAGGTCGGGGAGTCGGCTTCGGCGCGCACCGCGTCGCGGTCCAGCAGCGTCAGCCCCTCGCCCACGCCGAGGTCTCGGGCCTGCTGCGCCCACTCCTCCAGCTCGGCCACCTGGTGGGGTTCGGTGGCCACGGCGATCTCACCGGTGCGTTCGAAGTCGCAGTCGATGCCGTAGCGGGCGACGACTTCCTCGATGGCGTCCAGGTTCCGCAGGCCCAGCCGTTCGAGCTCCGCGAGTTCGTCCGGCCAGCGGGAGCGGCCGTTGCCGAAGCCGTGGGTGAGCGAGGCGGCGCAGAAGCCGCCGTTGCGCCCCGAGGCGGCCCAGCCGACCTCCTCGCCCTCGACGAGCACCACATCGCGCCCGGGATCGCGCTCCTTGGCTACGAGCGCGGTCCACAGTCCGCTGTAGCCGCCTCCTACGACGAGCAGGTCGCAGCTTTCGTCACCGACGAGCGCCGGGCAGGCCGCGGGGCGGTGGTCGGGGTCGTCCAGCCAGAAGGGGCTCGGCCGGGCGTCGGCGAGGGAGCGGAGGGCAGCATCGGAGGCCACAACATCGCTCACGGTTATCGGCTCCTTGTTGCACACGGTTGTACGAGGGGTACTCGGATGTACGCGGATGTATGCAGACGAACGCAGTTGTACGCGGATGACCCGGGGAATGCGGGCGTACAAGTACGGGGGAATGACAGCGGCGGCAGAGGGATCCCGCCCGCGCTCAGGACTTCTTGCGGCGGTTGGCCGCGATCTGCCCTCCCAGCACGATGGCGAGCGCCAGCACGAACATCGCCGAGCCGATCACATTGACCTGCACCGGCACCCCGCGCTGCGCCGCGCCCCAGACGAACATGGGGAAGGTCAGCGTCGAGGGGCCCGCGTTGAACTGGGTGATGATGAAGTCGTCGAACGACAGGGCGAAGCTGAGCATGGCGCCGGCGGCTATGCCTGGCGCCGCCAGCGGCAGCGTCACCCGCCAGAACGTCTGGAAGGGCCCGGCATACAGATCACGTGCGGCCTCTTCGAGTCGGGGATCCATGCTCATCACGCGCGCTTTGACGGCGACCACGACAAAGCTCAGACAGAACATGACGTGCGCGATCAGGATCGTCACGAACCCGAACTGAATGCGCGTGTTGAGAAAGAGCGTGCCGAGCGAGGCGCCCATCACGACCTCGGGCATGGCCATCGGGAGGAAGATCAGCGCGTTGGTGGTGCTCTTGCCCCGGAAGCGGTAGCGGGCCAGCGCGAAGGCCGCGAACGTACCGAACGCCGTGGCGATCAGCGTGGACAGCACCGCGATCCGGAGGCTGAGTCCCAGCGATCCGCACATGTCCGCGACGCCGCAGGGGTCGGTCCAGGCGTCGGTCGAGAACGCGCGCCAGGCGTAGTTGAACCGGCCGGCGGGCTTGTTGAAGGAGAACAGCAGGACGACCAGGTTGGGCACCAGCAGATACGCCAGGGCCAGGCACCCCATCAGCACGACGGCGTTCCTGCGCAGCCAGCGCACCGGCGAGCCCAGCGAGCGGGAGCGGGAGGGGGATTGGGCGGTGGTGGACATCAGACCAGCTCCTCCGTTCCCGCCTTGCGCATATAGACACTGACCATGATCAGGATGAGCGCCATCAGGATGAAGGACATCGCTGCCGCCGTCGGGTAGTCGAGGACGTTGAGGAACTGCTTCTGGATGGCGTTGCCGACCATCTGCTCGTTGGGCGAGCCCAGCAGCTGGGCGTTGATGTAGTCGCCGGACGCCGGGATGAAGGTGAGCAGCGTGCCGGCCACCACGCCGGGCAGCGAGAGCGGGAAGGTCACCTTCCGGAACGCCGTCGCGGGCTTGGCGTACAGATCGCGGGCGGCCTCGAGCAGCGAGGTGTCGATCCGTTCCAGCGAGCTGTAGAGCGGCAGGATCATGAACGGGAGGAAGTTGTAGGTCAGGCCGCAGACCACCGCCAGCGGAGTGGCCAGCACGCGCTCGTCTCCGGTCAGCCCCAGCCAGCTGGTCACATCGAGGATGTGCAGGGAGCTGAGGACGCCGACCACCGGGCCGCCGTCGGAGAGGATCGTCTTCCAGGCCAGGGTGCGGATGAGGAAGCTGGTGAAGAACGGGGCGATCACCATCACCAGCAGAAGGTTGCGCCACCGGCCGGCGCGTACGGCGATCATGTAGGCGAGCGGGTAGCCGATGAGCAGGCACAACGCCGTCGCGACGGCCGCGTATCCGAACGAGCGGACGAAGTGTTCGCCGTAGGTCCCCAGCGCTTCGGTGTAGTTCGAGAACTGCCAGGTGACGCGGAAGCCCTCCTCCAGCGAGCCGCTCTGCACGGAGGTGGACGCCTGGTAGAAGAGCGGGGCGACGAAGAAGACGGCGAGCCAGAGCCCGGCGGGCAGCAGCAGCCAGTACGGCGTCAGCCTGCGGCGCTCCCGTCCGGCGCCCTGGCCGGTGGCCGCGCCGTCAGGGGACGTCCCCGTGCCGGGAGCCGCG
This sequence comes from Streptomyces sp. 3N207, assembly GCF_052246355.1. Classification (NCBI taxonomy): domain Bacteria; kingdom Bacillati; phylum Actinomycetota; class Actinomycetes; order Kitasatosporales; family Streptomycetaceae; genus Streptomyces; species Streptomyces sp. 3N207. The sequence continues at coordinate 77,281 of NZ_JBQQBV010000003.1, forward strand.
TCGGACGACGCGGGCCCCGAGGGCGAGAGAGGGGCTACGGCTGTCATACGGCCTCCTCGCCCGCCGCCGCGTCCTGGGCCGCGTCCAGCGCGAAGGTGTGCGCCGGCCGCCAGTGCAGTACGACATGGGAGCCCGGCGTGAGCCTGCTGTCGCGTGCCACGTTCTGCTCGTAGACGGTGAGTCCGGTGCCGGTCGGGGTCTCGACGAGGTACTGCCAGGAGACTCCCAGATAGCTGGCGTCCGTGATGCGGCCGGTGAGCCGGTTGTGGTCCTCGGGAACGCCCTGGGGGACGGTGTCCGCTTCGTCGGTGTGGGTGAGGGAGATCTTCTCCGGCCGCACGCCGACCAGCACCTTTGTGCCCGCGTCGACTTCATCGACGGCGCAGCGGGCGGTCGGCAGCCGCAGGGTGGCGTCGGTGCCCACCACCTGGACCCGTACCTGAGCCGGTTCGGCGGCGTCCTGCGCGACCACCTCCGCCTCGATCAGGTTCGAGGTGCCCAGGAAGTTGGCGACGAACGTCGAGCGGGGGTTCTCGTACAGCTCGGCGGGCGGCCCCAGCTGTTCGACGCGCCCGCCGTACATCACCGCGACGCTGTCGGCCATCGTCATGGCTTCTTCCTGGTCGTGGGTGACGTGCACGAAGGTGATGCCGACCTCGGTCTGGATGCGCTTGAGTTCGAGCTGCATCTGGCGACGCAGCTTGAGGTCGAGGGCGCCCAGCGGCTCGTCGAGGAGGAGCACCTGGGGACGGTTGATCAGCGCGCGGGCGAGGGCGACGCGCTGCTGCTGGCCGCCGGAGAGCTGGCGTGGCTTGCGGCGGGCCATGTCGCCCAGCTGGACGAGGTCGAGCATTTCCTCGACCTGCTTGCGCACCGATTTCACCCCGCGGCGGCGCAGCCCGAAGGCGATGTTCTCGGTGACGTCCAGATGTGGGAAGAGTGCGTAGTTCTGGAAGACGGTGTTGACGGGGCGCTTGTGGGGCGGGAGATGAGTGATGTCGTCGTCACCCAGCAGAATGCTGCCGGAGGTCGGTTCCTCCAGCCCCGCGATCATGCGCAGCGTGGTCGTTTTGCCGCAGCCGGAGGCGCCCAGCAGGGCGAAGAACGAGCCCTCGGGGATGGTGAGATCGAGCGGATGGACGGCGGTGAAGTCGCCGAAGGTCTTGGCTATACCGGAAAGAGTGATGGTCATGGCCGGTCCTCGGGGAGGCGGGCCGGTCCCACAGTCGAGGGGAACGGGCCCGGCGGGCAGGGACGCGGGCGGCTCAGGCCCCGATGAGCTTGGAGAACTTCTCCTCGTACCGTGCTTCTTCCTTGGCGCTCATCGGCCGGAAGTTCTTGCCCTTGGCGATCATCCGCTCGTCCGGGAAGATCAGCGGAGCCTCGGCCAGCTCCTTGTCGATCTTCTCCATCTCGGCCTTGGCGCCGGAGACCGGGCAGATGTAGTTCACCCACGCGGCCAGCTCGGCGGCCACCTTGGGCTGGTAGTAGTAGTCGATCAGCGCCTCGGCGTTGCTGCGGTGCCGGGCCTTGGCGGGTACAAGCAGGTCGTCCGTACCGAAGAGGTAGCCGCGCTCGGGGACGGCGAACTCGACATCGGGGTTGTCGAGCTGGAGCTGCACCACGTCACCTGCCCAGGCCAGACAGGCGGCGATGTCGCCGGAGTTGAGCTCGTCCATGTAGTCGTTGCCGCTGAAGCGGCGGAGCTGTTTGCGGTCGACGGCCTTCTGGATACGGGCGATGGCCGCGTTGAAGTCGTCCTCCGAGAAGCGCTCGGAGTCGACCCCCATGTCGAGCATGGTCAGCCCGATGGTGTCGGTCATCTCCGTCAGCATGGATATCCGGCCCTTGAGGGACTCGTCCTCCAGCAGCTGCGTGACGCTGGTGACCTTCTTCCCCTTGGTGGCCTTCTTGTTGTACGCGACGATGCAGGCCGTGCCCGCCCACGGGTAGCTGTACTGCCGCCCGGGATCGTGCGCCGCGGCGCGGAAGCGGTCTTCGAGATTGGTGACGGCGTGCGGCAGGTTGGCCGGGTCCAGGCGTTGCGCCCAGCCCTGCCGGATGACGCGGCCGGCCATCCAGTCGGACAGACACACCAGGTCACGGCCGGTGTCCTGGCCTGCTGCGAGCTGCGGCTTGATCTTGCCGTAGAACTCGTTGTTGTCGTTGATGTCCTCGACGTACTTGACCTTGATGCCGCTCTCGCGTTCGAAGCGGTCGAGCGTGGGGCGCTTCTTCTTGTTCTTCTCGTCGACGTCGATGTAGAGCGGCCAGTTGGCGAAGTTGAGGACCTTCTCCGCTCGGGAGTGGTCGGGGGTGTCCTCGGGGGCCTCGCCGCCCTTGCTGCCGGCCGCGGGCGGGATTCCGCAGGCGGCGAGGGCGGAGCCGGCCGCGGTGAGGGACGCGGCGCGCAGCAGCCTGCGCCGCGACATCGCGGCGCGGCCAGTGGTCAGACCGCGTTCCCACGCCTTGGCGACGGGCTCCGGCAGTCCTTCGTACAGGTCCATGGGGGACCGCCTTCCTGGAAGGAGAACGGGGAAGGGGTGCGGGGGTGGGGGGGTTGTGCGGAGGAGGGGACGGGGGTACGGCGGGGTCGTACGTACGGGCCCTCAGCGGTCGCCGAAGACCGTGCGATGCCAGTCCTTGCGCACGACACCGGTCGTCTCCGACATGACGTGCTTGATCTGCGTGTACTCCTCGAAGGAATAGGCGGACATGTCCTTGCCGTAGCCGGACGCCTTGTAGCCGCCGTGCGGCATCTCGCTGATGATCGGGATGTGGTCGTTGAGCCATACGCACCCGGCCTGGAGCTCCCGCGCTGCGCGTCCGGTCCGGAAGACGGAGCGGCTCCAGGCGGAGGCGGCGAGTCCGTAGGGGGTGTCGTTGGCCAGCGCGATGCCCTCGTCGTCGGTGTCGAAGGGCAGGACGACGAGGACGGGGCCGAAGATCTCCTGCTGGACGACCTCGCTGTCCTGCGGCGCGTCGGTGATGAGCGTCGGCCGGTAGTACGCGCCCTTGGCGAGCTCTCCGCCGGGTACCTGACCACCGGTGACGACGGTGGCGTAGGAGCGGGCCCGGTCCACGAAGCCGGCCACCCGGTCGCGCTGCGCATGGGAGATCAGCGGCCCCAGGTCCGTCCCGTCGGCGAACGGGTCACCGACGCGCACCCCGTCCATCAGGTCGGAGACGGCCCGCACGAACGCGTCGTAGAGCGGACGCTGGACATAGGCGCGGGTCGCTGCGGTGCAGTCCTGGCCGGTGTTGATCAGCGCGCCCGCGACCGCGCCGTGTGCCGCGGCCTCCAGGTCGGCGTCGTCGAACACCAGGAAGGGGGCCTTGCCGCCCAGTTCGAGGTGGAGGCGCTTGGCGGGCCGGGAAGCGGTGGTGGCGATCTCGGCCACCCGCCTGCCGACGGCGGTGGAGCCGGTGAACGAGGTCATGGCGACGCTTGGGTGGGCGACCAGCGCCTCGCCCGCGTCCCGGCCTGCTCCCGTGACGATGTTGATGACGCCGGCCGGGATGCCTGCCTCGTGCGCGGCCTGCGCGAACATCAGTGAGGTCAAGGGGGTGAGCTCGGAGGGCTTGAGGACGATGGTGTTGCCGGCCGCCACGGCCGGGAGGATCTTCCAGGCCGCCATCTGGAGCGGGTAGTTCCATGGGGCGATGGAGCCGATGACGCCGAGCGGTTCGCGGCGGACGGCCGAGGTGTGCTCGCCGCTGTACTCGGCTGCCGCGGCGCCGGTGAGGTGGCGTGCAGCGCCCGCGAAGAAGGCGACGTTGTCGAAGGAGCCGGGCACATCGAACTCGGCGGAGAGCTTGAGCGGCTTGCCGCACTGGAGCGACTCGGCGTACACGAACTCGTCCGTCAGCTCCGTCAGCCGGGCCGCCCAGCTGTGCATGGCCTCGGAGCGCTCGGCGGGGGTGGCACCCGCCCAGCCGGGGAGGGCTTCGTCGGCCGCGCGGACGGCGGTGTCGACGTCGGCGGCGCTCGCCAGCTCGAAGGCGTAGATCTCCTCGCCGGTCGCGGGGTCCACGACCGCGTGCGAGCGGCCCGAGGTGCCGGGCCCGAGCCTGCCCGCGACGTACTGGGCGCCCGCGGCGAACCGTTCGGACACATCGAAGCGCTGGACCATCGGGACTCCTGACCACTACGGCATGCGGCGTACTGCGGCAGCCTCAGGGCACGGTCGTCCGATTCGGCGCCGTAGCCCAGGCCGCTGTTGACAGCCGATCCTGGCAGGGGTTCCACCATCCAACAAGGGATTCCGTAGTTATCTTTTGATTACGCCACGGAATCGATACCCCGGCGCGGATTTCGCCTCACGATGGGAGAGCCCTGCGCGGCACGACGGAAGATCCCCTGTGCGGCACGACGGGCGTACCTGTGCGGCACACACGAAGGGGCGGCCCTCCCACATCCGCGGGAGGGCCGCCCTTATGTCAACTGTCGTGCACCGAGGATGCGTTCAGTCGGCCGGCAGGACCGGAACGTGCGAGCTCTGGGCGTTGTAGGAGTCACCGCTGTCGCCGCCCGAGCCGCTTCCGGAGTCGTCCGACCAGACCGTCAGACTGAGGACCAGCAACGTGCTGACGATCACCGAAAGCACCAGCCCGACGATGCCGAGGACGAATCCGGCCGTCGCCTGTCCGCTGCCGCCCAGCTCCCCACGCCCCACTCCGCGCCGGGCGCTGACGCCCAGGCACAGCGCGACGACGGAGGAGAACACCGCGAGGAAGCTGCCCCAGCAGGTGACGACCAGCACCACGCTGGCGATGCCCACCACCATGGCCGCCACGGACTTGCCGACCGGCGGAGGCGGCCCCTGCCATCTGTATCCGTACGGCGCGTACGCCCCGGCACCGTAGCCGCCGTAGCCACTGTGACCGCCGTACCCGGCCTGGCCGCCCTGCGGGCCGTATCCGGGTGGTGGCTGTGCGCCGTAGGGGCGGCCCGGCCCGTCCGGCGCCGGCGGTATCGGGGGCGGCATCTCGCCCCCCGGGTCGTTGCCGTTCCCCCAGCTCGCCTGCCCGGGCGCTCCGGCAGGCGGCAGCTGCCCTGCCCCCTTGTCCATCGCGTCCCCTCTCCTCTGCTCCCGTTTCCTCCCGTTCCCTGCCCTTCATGCTATGCGCAGCTCCGGCACCGCTCCCGGCGGCGGACGCCTACGATGATCCGGACCCGCAACTCAGCCGGAGGCCCTCTTGTCCCACCCTTCCGACCTGGCCGCCTTCATCGCAGGACTGCCCAAGGCCGAGCTGCACGTGCACCACGTCGGCTCCGCCTCGCCCCGGATCGTGGCCGAGCTCGCCGCCCGGCATCCGGAGGCAGGGGTACCCACCGACCCCGAAGCGCTTTCCGAATACTTCACGTTCACCGACTTCGCGCACTTCATCCAGGTCTATCTGTCAGTGGTGGACCTCATCAGGGACGCCGAGGACGTGCGTCTGCTGACGTACGAGATCGCCCGGGACATGGCGCGGCAGTCGATCCGGTACGCGGAACTGACCGTCACTCCCTACAGCTCCGTGAGCCGCGGCATTCCGGACGGCGCCTTCCTGGAGGCCATCGAGGACGCCCGCCGGGCCGCCGAGCGGGAGCTGGGCGTGGTGCTGCGCTGGACGTTCGACATCCCCGGCGAGGCGGGTCTCGCGGCGGCGGAGGAGACCACCAGGATCGCCACCGAGATGGCACCGGACGGGCTGGTCTCCTTCGGTCTGGGCGGACCCGAGATCGGAGTACCCCGGCCGCAGTTCAAGCCGTACTTCGACCGTGCGCTGGCCGCCGGGCTGCACAGCGTCCCGCACGCGGGAGAGACCACGGGCCCGGAGACCATCTGGGACGCGCTCACCTCGCTGCGTGCCGAACGCATCGGCCACGGCACCAGCGCCGTCCAGGACCCCCGGCTGCTGGAGCACCTGGCCGAGCGCGGCATCCCGCTGGAGGTCTGCCCCACCTCGAACATCGCGACCCGGGCCGTGGAGACGCTGGAGGGCCATCCCCTCAGCGAGATGGTCAAGGCGGGCGTCCTGGTCACCGTCAACAGCGACGACCCGCCGATGTTCGGCACCGACCTGAACACCGAGTACGGCATCGCGGCCCGGCTGCTGGGCCTGGACGCGCCCGGCGTCGCGACGCTCGCCAGGAACGCGGTGAAGGTCTCCTTCCTGGACGAGGCGGGCAAGACCCGGCTGTGCGAGGAGATCGACACCTACCTGGCCGACTGGCAGCGCCCCAGGTGACCGCCGGCGCGGCCGGGACGGCAGCACCGTCCGGTCCCCCGCGCGGCAGACCGGCCGCGGTGGCGCACCGGGGCGCACCCTTCGCCGCGCGCGAGAACACCTTGCCCTCGTTCCGCGCCGCCGTGGCCGCCGGCGCCGATGCCGTGGAGCTGGACGTACGGCTCACCCGGGACGGAGTTCCCGTCGTGCTGCACGACCGCACGCTGGAGCGGCTGTGGGGGCATGACACCGCCGTCTCCGCGCTCACCCACGAGCGGCTGACCACCCTCGCGGGAGGCGTGCCCTCGCTCGCCGACACGCTGGCGGTCACGCGTTCCGTCCGTACGCTGATCGATCTGCCCGACCCCGCGGCTGCCCGGGCCACGGTCGCGGCGGTGCGCGCGGCGGACGCCGCGGAGCGCGTCTACTACTGCGGCGGCGCGGAGGCGATGCGGCGGGTGCGGGCCGCGGAGCCGGGCGCCGAGGTGGCGCTCACCTGGGAGCGCGCGGCGCCGGTGCGGCCGACCCTGCTCCACGAGCTGCAACCCCGCTGGCTCAACTACGGTTTCGGGCTGCTCACCCCGGAACTGGTCGCCCGTGCACACGCCGACGGACGGCTGGTCTCCGCGTGGACGGTCGACCGGGTACGCACCATGCGCCGGCTCGCCGCCATGGGCGTCGACGCACTCACCACCAACCACATCGCCCGGCTGGTGAGCGCCCTGGAATCGCCGCCCGGCCGCCGGAGTTGGGGCAGGGCTGTTACATGAAGTGGCTTACGGCGGGCATCAGTGAGTGATTGGCTCGTCTGAGCTCGTCTACGCACTGGTGAATGGAAACCGCCATGATCATTTTTGGTACCAGCAGCAAGCTGGTGCAGCTGGCCATGCTGAACCTGCTCTGCGGCTTCTGTGGCAACCCGGCCGCGCACGCACTGCGTAAGCGCGTGACGAAGTTCTCGCTCTTCTTCATCCCGCTCTTCCCGATCGCACCTGCGAAGCACTCGCTGCAGTGCACCTTCTGCGGGGCGCAGTCCGAGGTGTCCAAGGAAAACGCGGAACAGATGCTGGCCCAGGGCCAGGGCGCGCCCCCGGCCGGGCAGCCGGCGCCGGGGCAGGGCATGGGCGGCGTCCCGCAGCAGCCGGGCGCGCAGAGCGGGAACCCCTTCGCGGGCCAACAGCCGCAGAACCCGTACCAGTCCTGAGGCAAGGGCTCGTGCCCGTACGACGGGGCCCGCATCCCGGGTGGGATGCGGGCCCCGATCCGTATCTGCTCTCAGCGAGGGAGTCGGCTCACAGCGCCGTCATCACGTGCTTGACGCGCGTGTAGTCCTCCAGGCCGTAGGTGGACAGATCCTTGCCGTAGCCGGACTTCTTGAAGCCGCCGTGCGGCATCTCGGCGACGAGCGGGATGTGGGTGTTGATCCACACGCAGCCGAAGTCCAGCGCCTTGGACAACCGCATGGCGGTGCCGTGGCTGGTCGTCCACACCGATGACGCCAGCGCGTACTCCACGTCGTTGGCCCACTCGACCGCCTGCGCCTCGTCGGTGAACTTCTGGACGGTGATCACCGGGCCGAAGACCTCGTTCTGGATGATCTCGTCGTCCTGCTTGAGCCCGGAGACGACGGTGGGCGCGTAGAAGTAGCCCTTGTCGCCGACCCGCTCGCCGCCCGCCTCGACCTTGGCGTGTGCCGGAAGGCGGTTGATGAAGCCCTCGACCTTCTCCAGGTGGGTGGGGTTGTTCAGCGGGCCGTAGAAGCAGTCCTCGTCGCTGAGGTCACCGGTCTTGACCTCGGCGGCGGCCTTGGCGAGCGCCTGCACGAACTCCTCGTAGACGCCTTCCTGGACGAGCACCCGGGTGGCCGCCGTACAGTCCTGCCCGGCGTTGAAGAAGCCGCCGTCCCTGATGCCCTCGACGGCTGCCGGGATGTCGGCGTCGTCGAACACCACGCAGGGGGCCTTGCCGCCCAGCTCCAGGTGGACGCGCTTGAGGTCCTTGGCGCCGCTGGCCGCGACCTCCATGCCCGCCCGGACCGACCCGGTGATCGAGGCCATCGCCGGGGTCTTGTGCTCGACGAGCAGCCGGCCGGTGTCCCGGTCGCCGCACACCACGTTGAAGACACCCTTGGGCAGGATCTCGCCCATCACCTCGGCCATGAAGACAGTGGAGGCCGGGGTGGTGTCCGACGGCTTGAGCACGACGGTGTTGCCCGCCGCCAGGGCCGGGGCGAACTTCCACACGGCCATCATGGCCGGGTAGTTCCACGGCGCGACCTGGGCGCACACCCCGATCGGCTCGCGCCGTACGAAGGAGGTCAGGCCCTCCATGTACTCGCCGGCCGACTTGCCGTCCAGCATCCGGGCCGCACCCGCGAAGAAGCGGATCTGGTCCAGCATCATCGGCAGCTCTTCCTGCCGGGTCAGCTCCAGCGGCTTGCCGCAGTTCTCGCACTCGGCGGCCAGCAGCTCGTCGGCGCGTGCCTCCAGGGCATCGGCGATCTTGAGGATGGCCTGCTGCCGGGTGCCGGGCGTGGCGTCCCGCCAGGCGGGGAAGGCGGCCTCGGCCGCAGCCATCGCGGCGTCGACGTCGGCGGCGCCGGACAGCGGTGCCGTGGCGTACGCCTCACCCGTCGCCGGGTTGACCACCTTGGTGGTCCGGCCGTCAGCGGCGTCCCTGAACTCCCCGTCGATGTAGTTGCGCAGTCGACGCAGCTCGGTGGTCACTTCGCACCCCTCCTGCTTCGTTGTCCATTGGGTGAGACTGCCACCCTAACCGGGCGAGCAACGTTTTCGATACGCCTGACGTCGCCGAACAACGGAATCAGTTTTAAGTGAGCCGAATGGCTGCGGATTACATCGCTCAAGGGTTGCGTAACGGAGGATGTCTCATGCACAGTGGCACCCGTGGCTCGCGACTCGAAGAAGACAGCCGGCTCCTCCTCCCTGGACGCCGTGTCCCTGGCAATCATCGAACAGCTCCAAGAGGACGGACGGCGTCCGTACGCCGCCATCGGCAAGGCCGTAGGTCTGTCGGAGGCGGCCGTGCGGCAGCGCGTCCAGAAACTCCAGGAGCAGGGCGTCATGCAGATCGTCGCCGTGACCGATCCGCTGACCGTCGGCTTTATGCGCCAGGCGATGCTCGGCGTCACGGTCGACGGTGACGTCGAACCGGTCGCCGACGCGCTCGCCGAGATCGACGAGGTCGACTACGTCGTGATCGCGGCGGGCTCGTTCGACCTGCTGGTCGAGATCGTGTGCCACGACGACGACCACCTCCTCGAACTGATCAACAAACGCATCCGGACCCTGCCGGGCGTGCGGTCGACGGAGAGCTTCGTCTACCTCAAGCTGCGCAAGCAGACCTACACATGGGGAACGCGATAAAAGTGAGCAAGGACAGTCACGCCGGCCAGGGGAGCAAGGACCTCTCCAGCACTGCGAACGACCACCTGTGGATGCACTTCACCCGCATGTCGTCGTATCAGCACGCGCCGGTTCCGACCATCGCCCGCGGCGAGGGCGTCTACATCTACGACACCGACGGCAAGCGCTACCTCGACGGCCTGGCGGGCCTGTTCGTCGTGCAGGCGGGGCACGGTCGCGCCGAGCTGGCCGAGGCCGCCAACAAGCAGGCCCAGGACCTCGCCTTCTTCCCCATCTGGTCCTACGCGCACCCCAAGGCCGTCGAGCTGGCCGAGCGGCTGGCCCACCACGCCCCGGGCGACCTGAACAAGGTCTTCTTCACCACCGGCGGCGGCGAGGCCGTCGAGACGGCGTGGAAGCTGGCCAAGCAGTACCACAAGCTGACCGGCAACCCGCTCAAGCACAAGGTCATCTCCCGGGCCGTCGCCTACCACGGCACCCCGCACGGCGCGCTGTCCATCACCGGCCTGCCCGCCCTCAAGGCGCCCTACGAGCCGCTGGTCCCCGGCGCGCACAAGGTGCCCAACACCAACATCTACCGCGCCCCGATCCACGGCGACGACCCCGAGGCGTTCGGCCGCTGGGCCGCCGACCAGATCGAGCAGCAGATCCTTTTCGAGGGCCCGGAGACCGTCGCCGCGGTCTTCCTGGAGCCCGTGCAGAACGCGGGCGGCTGCTTCCCGCCGCCGCCCGGCTACTTCCAGCGGGTCCGCGAGATCTGCGACCAGTACGACGTGCTGCTCGTCTCCGACGAGGTCATCTGCGCCTTCGGCCGGCTGGGCACAATCTTCGCCTGCGACAAGTTCGGCTATGTGCCCGACATCATCACCTGCGCCAAGGGCATGACGTCCGGCTACTCCCCGATCGGTGCCGCGGTCATCTCCGACCGTATCGCCGAGCCGTTCTACAAGGGTGACAACACCTTCCTGCACGGCTACACCTTCGGCGGCCACCCCGTCTCGGCCGCCGTCGCCCTGGCCAACCTCGACATCTTCGAGCGCGAGGGCCTCAACCAGCACGTGCTCGACAACGAGGGCAACTTCCTCAGCACTCTCCAGAAGCTGCACGACCTGCCGATCGTCGGCGACGTACGCGGCAACGGCTTCTTCTACGGCATCGAACTCGTCAAGGACAAGGCGACCAAGGAGACGTTCACGGACGAGGAGTCGGAGCGGGTCCTGTACGGCTTCCTGTCCAAGGCGCTGTACGAGAACGGTCTGTACTGCCGCGCCGACGACCGGGGCGACCCGGTGGTTCAGCTCGCCCCGCCGCTGATCTCCGACCAGAAGGTCTTCGACGAGGCCGAGCAGATCCTGCGCTCCGTGCTGACGGAGGCATGGACGAAGCTGTAGGCCACAGCCCAGCCGCAGACCGGCACACTCCGGTCGCACACGGCCGCCAGAGGGGCGGGGTCATCGGTTCAGTGACCGATGTCCCCGCCCCTCGTTTCGCCCTCCAGAGGGAACGACGGCTCGCGATGTTGAGTGGAGGTGCCCCATGGCCGCCCCGCCGGACGACGTGCTCTGGGCGCGAGGACTGCACTACGCCTATGACGGCTCACCCGCGCTGCAGGGCGTCTCGATGGGTGTTCGGGAGGGCGAGATCGTCGCCGTCACAGGGCCCCGGGGCAGCGGAAAGAGCACACTGCTGCGCTGTCTGTCCGGACAGCTGCTGCCGGAGAAGGGCGAGGTCTGGTTCAACAGTTCCCCTGTGCACACCCTCGATCGGGCAGCTCGTGAGCGGCTGCGGCTGCACCGCTTCGGCTGGATCGACAGCAGCCCCCGCCTCGTCCCCGAACTGACCGTCTGGGAGAACGCCGCGCTCCCCCTCCTGCTGCACGGCAGCGGCTACCGCGCGGCCCGCCGCGCAGCACGCGCCTGGCTGGAGCGGCTGGATGTCGGCGACTGCGCGGCCGACCGGCCCGCCGCGCTGCACCAGGCGCAGCGCCAGCGCGTCGCCGTGGCCCGCGCCCTGATCCACTCCCCCGACGTGGTCTTCGCCGACGAGCCGACGGCACCGCTGCACCAGAGCGACCGCGCCCAGGTGCTGCGGGCGCTCACCGCGGCCGCCCGCTCGCACGGCATCACCGTTCTGCTGGCCACCCACGACTTCGCGCTCAACCAGGCGGCCCGCACCGCCGACGCGACCGGCGCCGCACTCGCCGACCGCATCGTCGAACTCACCGACGGACGGCGGGCGCGCACCCCCACCCCCGGCGGCCCGGCAGCACAGCCCGCAGGACCGGAAGGCGCGGCAGCGTGCTCACTCTCCGTCTGACATTCGCGGCGCCGCCCCTGGCGCTGCTGCTCCGGCTGCTGCTCCTGTGCGCCTCGACGGGCATCGGCCTGCTGCTGCTCGCCACGCTCTCCTACGCCCTGGACCATCCCGAGGACCGGGCCACTGCCCTGCTGCGGCTGCTGTGGTGCACGGTCCCGCTCGCCGTCACCGCACAGCTCGCCGCGGCCCTCGGGCGCACCGAGCCCCGCGCCGAGGCCCGCTCCGGACTGGACGCGGCCGGACTGGGCCCCGCCGGGCTGCCGTTGCTGGTCGCACGCACCACCGCGGCACCCAGCGTGACGGGCAGCGCACTGGCACTGCTCGTGACCGCACGGGGCATCGGTGCTGCCGGCGGCGTCGGCGGCTCGGCGCTCGGGCCGGCGCTGCCCGGCACCTCCGCCGCGCTCCCGCTGTCCGGACAGCCGCTGCCCGCGCCCGCCGCCCTCACCCTGCTGAGCATCGTGCCCCTGCTGGCCGCCCTCGCGGCCGCCTGGGGAGCGAGGGCAGCCGTTCCGGGAGCGACCGCAGGCCCGGATGAATCCTGGGCCTCCACGGCGTCGCGGGCGTTGCTGCGGAGCTCCCGGACCCCCTCCATCGAGCCGACCGCCGAACAGCGGGACGGGACCGGCGCCCCCGGCCGCGCGGGGCTGCTGTGCGGAACCGTACTGGCGATCGGGGGCCTGCTGCTGGCCGCCGTTGCGGCGCGCTCGGCGGCAAGCGGTGAGGCCGCGCGCTCGGGGGCTGTGGGTGACTCCGCGGCCTCCGGGGGATGGACGGTACGCGCAGAGGACATCGCGGCCTCACCGCTTGCCGCCGGGTGGCTGCTCGCCGCGTTCGGGCTGCTGCTGGCCGGTCCCGGTCTGACAGCTCTCAGCGGGCGCCTGCTGGGCTCGGTGCGACCTGGTCCGGTACGGCTGCTGGCGGGGCGCTCACTGGTGCGTGAGGCGGCCTTTCTGGGACGGCCACTGGGCGGGCTGAGCGCGGTGGGGGCTGCCCTGGTCGCCCTCGCCCGTGCGCGGCTCTCCGGCAACGGGCCACTCGCCCCCGGCCCCTTGGTGGTGCTGGCGGGCGTGCTGACCGGGTGCTGTATGGCCGGTGCCGTACTGGCAGCGCTCGCCCGGGCCCGGAGCGCCCGCGCCCCACTGAGGGAGCTGCTCGACCGGATCGGGGCGCCCGGGAGGCTGGGGCGGGCTGTGACGCTGCTGCGCGCGGCTGTTACGGCAGTGGTGTTCACGGCCCTCGCGATGACGGCCGGGCTGCTCACGGCCCTGCCACCGCACTGAACCTCCAGGCCCGCCGTGGCCTAGCCGGCGCCCGGCCGGGGCCGCGCGGCGACGCCTCGGGTGCTCGGTTCGTCGTCCGTGCCGCCCAGTACGTCACCGAGTGCGTCCTCAGCGCTGTCGGGAACGTCGTCGGTGCCGTCGAGCACGTCGTCCCCGCGGCCGAGCGCACTGTCCCTGCCGTCCAGCGCTACCACCTCCCGCGGGTCGAAGACGGCGCCCACCTCGGCGCCCACCTCCGGCGCTTCCCGCAGGGTGCAGGCGGCCTCCAGGGGCGCTCCCTCGTGCGGGCGCAGCAGCACGGTGACCGTCGAGGCGTCACCGCCGCGGAAGGTCCGGGCCTCCACGGTGCAGCGCAGCCCCTCGTCCGGTGTGCGCAGCAGCACGCCACCTGGGCGTACGAGCAGCAGGGTGCTGCCCTGGGGGGTGTCCTGCGGGACGGTGAGCTTTCCCCAGCCGGTGACCGCGGTGTCGCCGTGGACGGTGGCTGCGGTGATGTTGTCGAAGCCCAGGAAGCGGGCCACGAACGGCGAGGCGGGACGCTGCCAGACCTCCAGCGGGGTACCTGCCTGTGCGATACGGCCGCCCTCCATGACCACCACCCGGTCGGCGAGTGCGAACGCCTCCCCGTGGTCGTGCGTGACGGCGAGCACTGTGGTGCCCAACCGCTGGAAGAGGCCCCGCAGCTCGACGACGAGGCGCTCGCGCAGTCCGCGGTCCAGCTGTCCCAGCGGTTCGTCCAGCATCAGCAGCTTCGGCTCCGGCGCCAGTGCGCGGGCCAGCGCGACCCGCTGCTGTTCGCCGCCGGACAGCGTGGTGACGGCACGCCGACCGGCACCCGGCAGCCCCACCAGCTCCAGCAGCTCGGCGACCCGGCGCTCGGCCTCCGCGCGGCTGGTCCCGTGCATGCGCGGCCCGAAGGCCACGTTCCCCGCGACGTCGCGCTGGGGGAAGAGCTGATGGTCCTGGAACATCAGGCCGACGCCCCGACGGTGCGGCGGCACCCCGGTCTGGTCCCGTCCCGACAGCAGCACCCTGCCCGCGTCGGCCTGTTGCAGCCCGGCGACGACCCGTAGGAGGGTGGATTTCCCGCTGCCGCTGGGCCCGAGCACGCACACCGTCTCGTGTGCGGCCACCTCCAGGTCGACCGCGTCCAGCGCGGTCCGCTCGCCGAAGCGTACGGTCACACCGTCCAGCCGCAGCATCTACAACTCCCCCTGGCGGTCGGTTCGGACACGCTCCAGCGCGAGCAGTACGCCCGCGCAGACGAGCATCAGGATGGTGCTCAGGGCCATCGCCTGGCCGTAGTTGGCCTCCCCCGCCCGGCCCAGCATGCGTGCCACCGCAACCGGCAGGGTGGGGGTGTCGGGGCGGGCGATGAACACCGTGGCGCCGAACTCGCCCAGCGAGACGGTGAAGGCGAACCCGGCGGCCACCAGCAGCGCCCGCCGCACCAGCGGAAAATCGACCTCCCGCCAGGCGCGCAGCGGTGAGGCACCCAGCACGGCCGCGGCCTCGCGCAGCCGTACGTCCACGGCACGCAGTACGGGCAGCATGGTGCGGATGACGAACGGCACGCCCACCAGCGCCTGCGCGAGCGGCACCAGGAGTGCGCTGGACCGCAGATCGAGCGGGGGCTCGTCCAGTGCGACGAGGAAGCCGAAACCGACGGTGACGGCCGAGGTGCCCAGCGGCAGCATCAGCAGCGCGTCGAAACCGCGCACCAGCCGGCCCGCGCGCCTCGTCAGCGCAGCAGCTGCCAGCCCGCCCACCACCAGGGCCATGACGGTCGCAACAGCCGCGTACGCCAGCGAGTTGCCGATGGCCGCTACAGGCGCGACCACAAAGGTCGCACTGTCCGGCTGCTGCGCCCCCAGTGCGCGGAAAAAGGTGAGCCCGTATCCGTCCGGCCCCTCGAAAGCCCGCTGGATGAGCACCAGGAGCGGCACGACAGTCAGCAAAACGATGACGCCCAGCACAGCACACAGCACCGCCCACTGACCGGCACCTGCCGGGCGCCGCGCGGTGTGCTCCGCGGGAACGAGGCTCAGCGCCGTCTCACGCTTACGCAGTGACCAGGAGTGCACCGCCAACAGCGCAGCCACCGCGGCGAACTGGGTGAGCGTCAGCACGGCTGCCGTCGGCAGGTCCAGCAGGGTGGCGGTCTGCCGGTAGATCTCGACCTCCAGCGTGGCGTAGCGCGGGCCGCCCAGCACCTGGATGACGCCGAAGCTGGTGAAGGTGAACAGGAACACGATCAGCGCGGCAGCTGTCACGGACGGCGCCAGCGCGGGCAGGGTGACCCGCCGCCAGGCGGCGAACCGGCTCGCTCCAAGCACCCGCGCGGCCTCCTCCTGCCGCGGGTCGAGCTGGGACCACAGGCCGCCGACAGTGCGCACGACGACCGCGTAGTTGAAGAACACGTGCGCCAGCAGGATCGCCCACACGCTGGTGTCCAGCCGCACCCCGAACCACGCGTCCAGCACCCCGCCCCGCCCCGCCAGCGCGAGGAAGGCGGAGCCGACCACGACCGTCGGCAGCACGAACGGCACGGTCACCACAGCGCGCAGCAGCCGCTTCCCCGGGAAGTCGAGCCGTGCGAACACATAGGCGCCAGGCAGCGCCAGCGCGAGCGTCAGCGCCGTCGAGGCAGCGGCCTGCCAGAGCGTGAACCAGAGCACCTGGAGGATGTCGGGATCGCTCAGCACCTGTCCGATCCGGTCCAGCTGCCACTGTCCGCCCTCGCGCAGTCCGCGCCCGACGATGGCGGCCACCGGGTAGCCGAAAAAGACCGCGAAGAAGGCCACCGGCCCGGCCATCAGCCCGAGCCGCACCCAGCTGCCGCGACCCCGGCGGGGGGCCGCGGCGTCGTACTCCTTGGCAGCGGTTACTTCACCGTGAGCGAGGTCCACGTCTTGATCCACTGCTCACGGTGTTCGGCGATCTTCTTCGGAGCAACGGTGGCGGGGGCGTCGACGGTCTGGCCGTACTTGGTGAACAGCTCCGGCAGCCGGGCGTCCTCGCGGGCCGGGCTGACGAACATCTTCAGCGGCAGGTCCTCCTGGAACCGCTTGCTGAGCAGGAAGTCCAGCAGCGCCTTGCCGCCCTTGGTGTTCTTCGCGCCGCTGAGCAGCCCGGCGTACTCCGTCTGCCGGAAGCACGTTCCCTCGGCCACACCGGTCGGCGCCTTCTCGGGCGGGTTCTTGACGCCCATTACCTCCGCGGGCGGGCTGGAGGCGTAGGAGACGACGAGCGGCTTGTCGCCCTTGCCCTTGCCCTCCCGGGAGCCGGTGAAGCGGTCGTAGTACGCCTGCTCCCAGCTGTTGACGACTTCCACCCCGTTGACGCGCAGCTTCTTCCAGTAGCCCTGCCAGCCGTCCTCACCGGACTTGGCGACGCTCGCCAGCAGGAACGCAAGACCGGGCGAGGAGTTGGCCGCGTCCTCGGTCACCAGGAGGTTCTTGTAGCGGGGCTCGGTGAGGTCCTGCAGGGTGCGCGGCGGGTCGAGCTTCTTGTCGGCGAACCACTTGCGGTCGTAGTTGACGCACACGTCGCCGGTGTCGATCGGGGTGACCCGGTGCTTGTCCGGATCGGCCTGGAGCCGCTGCGGCACCTTGTCGAGCCCCTTGGCCTTGTACGAGGAGAAGACGCCCTTGTCGAGAGCGCGGGAGAGGAGGGTGTTGTCGACCCCGAAGAAGACGTCGCCCTGGGGGTTGCCCTTGTTGAGCACCGCCTGGTTGACGGCGGCCCCCGCGTCACCGCCGCGCAGCACGTCGACCTTGTAGCCGCTCTTCTTCTCGAAGTCCTTGAGGACGGACTTGGAGACGGCGAACGAATCGTGGGTGACGAGCGTGACGGTCTTGGAGTCCCCGCTGTCACTGCCCGAGCCGCCGCAAGCCGTGGCGAGCAGTGCGAGGGTCAGGACAGCGGTCGTTGCGGCGGCAGCGCGCCGCGCGTGCTTGTTCATCAGTGCATCGACTTCCTACCCGGCATGACCCGGGCGAGGTTCGAGGGTCTGCGGCCGTACGGGGCGTACGGCCGCACTCTCAGCGCTGTGAGCGCTCCCCTGTCGGCTGTTCGGTTTTTGCGGGCCGCCTGGACGGCCGGTTCGAACACTACCAGTCAGGCACTTTCGGCCAGGCGTCAGCGCTCGGTCGCCGCCAGCTGGCCGCACGCACCGTCGATCTCCTGGCCCCGGGTGTCCCGTACGGTCACGGGTACACCGTGCATCTCCAGCGTCCGTACGAACTCCGCCTCGTCCTCGGGACGGGAGGCCGTCCACTTGGAGCCGGGG
Source organism: Streptomyces sp. 3N207 (assembly GCF_052246355.1). NCBI lineage: Bacteria > Bacillati > Actinomycetota > Actinomycetes > Kitasatosporales > Streptomycetaceae > Streptomyces > Streptomyces sp. 3N207. Next base: position 94,773 of record NZ_JBQQBV010000003.1, read on the forward strand.
GTCGGGTTGAGCGGGATGAGGTTGACGTGCACCCGCTTGCCCTTCAGCAGCCGCCCGAGCAGATCGGCCCGCCATGCCTGATCGTTGATGTCCTTGATCAGCGCGTACTCGATGGAGACCCGGCGCCCGGACTTGGCCGCGTACTCCCAGGCCGCGTCCAGTACCTCGCGCACCTTCCAGCGGGTGTTCACGGGGACGAGGGTGTCGCGCAGCTCGTCGTCCGGCGCGTGCAGAGAGAGCGCCAGCCGGCACTTGAAGCCCTCGTCGGCGAAGCGCAGCATCGCCGGCACCAGACCGACCGTGGAGACGGTGATGCCCCGCTGGGACAGCCCCAGGCCGTCCGGCTCGGGGTCGGTGAGCCGTCGGATGGCGCCCACCACCCGCTTGTAGTTGGCCAGCGGCTCGCCCATGCCCATGAAGACGATGTTGGACAGCCGCGCCGGTCCCCCGGGAACCTCGCCGTCGCGCAGGGCCCGCATGCCGTCCACGATCTGGTGCACGATCTCCGCGGTGGACAGGTTCCGGTCCAGCCCGGCCTGGCCGGTCGCACAGAACGGGCAGTTCATCCCGCAGCCCGCCTGCGAGCTGATGCACATGGTGACCCGGTCCGGGTACCGCATCAGCACGGACTCCACCAGCGTCCCGTCGTGCAGCCGCCACAGCGTCTTACGGGTGGTGTCGTCGTCACAGCTGATGTGCCGCACCACGCGCATCAGGTCGGGCAGCAGCCCCGCCGCGAGCTTCTCCCGCGCTGCGGCCGGAATGTCGGTCCACTGCTCGGGGTCGTGCGCCAGCCGCGAGAAGTAGTGCTGCGAGAGCTGCTTGGCGCGGAAGGGCTTCTCCCCGAGCTCCGCGACCGCCTCCCGGCGCTCCTGAGGGCTGAGATCGGCAAGGTGGCGGGGCGGCTTCTTCGCGCCGCGCGGGGCGACGAACGTGAGTTCTCCGGGTGCAGGCATAGCCGTACCAGTGTCGCAGACATGCGGACTCCCCCGACCCTCGCCGGTGGGGCCGCTCCCCGGGCGGGCTCAGCCCGCGCCGACGAAGATCACCAGCAGCAGCCAGACCACCGGCGCGGTCGGCAGCAGGGAGTCGAGGCGGTCCATGATGCCGCCGTGTCCGGGCAGCAGGGTGCCCATGTCCTTGATGCCCAGGTCCCGCTTCATCATCGACTCGCCCAGGTCGCCCAGGGTGGCGCTGACCGACACCGCCAGCCCCAGCAGCAGCCCCTGCCACCAGCTCCCGTCCTCGATCAGGAACTGGGTGCACAGCGCTCCGGCCGCCATGGCGAACGTCACCGCACCGATCAGCCCCTCGCGGGTCTTGCCGGGGCTGATCCGGGGGGCCAGCTTGTGCCGTCCGAAGCGCCAGCCCACCGCGTAGGCACCGGTGTCGCTGACCACGGTGAGGATCAGGAACGTCAGCACCCGCCGTGGCCCGTCGTCCGCGGCCAGCATGAGGGCCACGAAGGTGGCCAGGAACGGCACGTAGAAGGCGGCGAAGAGGCCCGCCGTCACATCGCGCAGATAGTCGGCCGCAGGCTGGGTCATCCGCCACGCCAGGACAGCGAGGGCCGTGAGCGCCATGGCCACCCACGCGCCCTCGGTGCCCCGCACGTACCCGGCGATGGTCATGGCCGCACCACCGAGTGCCAGCGGCACCAGCGGGACGCGGATGTCCTTACGCTCCCGCAGCCGCGAGGCCAGCTCCCACAGCCCGACCACGACCGCCACCACGATGACGCCGAGGAAAACGGGCTTGTAGAAGAAGAGCGCGGCCAGGATGACCGCGCCGAGTCCCAGCCCGACACCTATCGCGGCGCGCAGGTCCCGCCCCGCGCGCTTCTTGCCCTCTCCCGACGGTGCTGGGGTGGGCGAGGAGCCGGCCGGCTGCCGGGGAGTGTGCTCCGGCCCGTTGTGGCCGTGCGGCTGTGCTGCGCCGGGGGGACCGGCGGGGTCTGTGAAACCGGGACCTTCAGGACGGTGCCGGCCGTCGCGGCCGTCTCCTCCGTCACCGGGACCCCCGGGGTCGGACACAATGGGCATAGGCCGAGTCTGCGACGCATCGCCGCCCATACCGTGCACGGGGACACTCACGTCGTAAGCGGATACCTGACCATCGCCCGGGCGGGGCATCGCCGAAGGGGTGGAGCCCTGGTCGGGAGGGCCCCAGTATCCCGCGTTCGGTTGCGGCGCTCCCCAGGATGAGTCGTTCACAGATTGCAGCCTTCGACCTCGGACCTTGAGACGGTGGGCTCAGACTTCGAGCAGCTCGGACTCCTTGTGCTTGAGCAGCTCATCCACCTGTGCGACGTACTTGGCGGTGGTGTCGTCGAGCTCCTTCTCGCCCCTGCGGCCCTCGTCCTCACCGACCTCGCCGTCCTTGATGGCCTTGTCGATGGTTTCCTTGGCCTTGCGCCGGATGCTGCGAATGGAGATCTTGGCGTCCTCGCCCTTGTTCTTGGCGACCTTGATGTACTCCCGACGGCGCTCCTCGGTCAGCTCGGGGAACGTCACCCGGATGATATGGCCGTCGTTCGACGGGTTGACGCCCAGATCCGAGTCGCGGATGGCCTGTTCGATGTTGCGCAGCGAGCTCTTGTCGAACGGAGTCACCACGGCCATCCGGGGCTCCGGGACGGAGAACGACGCGAGCTGGTTGATCGGCGTCATCGTGCCGTAGTACTCCGCCAAGATCTTGTTGAACATCGCCGGGTGCGCACGGCCGGTGCGGATAGCGGCGAAGTCCTCCTTGGCGACGACGACCGCCTTCTCCATCTTTTCCTCGGCTTCGAGGAGGGTCTCTTCGATCACCACGTGCTCCTGGTTCGATGAATGAGCCTGACTGCTTCATCCGGGGCTGTGAGCTGACGGCCGCCCCGCGGGCCGCCCCGGCCCCCGCGATGCCCTGATTCCTGCACGGTGTCCGACCGGCAGGCTGTTGTCCATCCCCGTACCGGGCCGTTCCTGCGCCACGGTGTTGCCGACGGCACGGCACGAACACAGGCCCGCGAGGCCGTCGGCGGGGCCGGTCAGACCCGGGTGCCCTGGTTGCTCACCAGGGTGCCGATCTTCTCACCCTTGACCGCACGGGCGATATTGCCTTCGGCAAGCAGCTCGAAAACGAGGATCGGCAGCTTGTTGTCGCGGCAGAGCGTGATCGCGGTCATGTCGGCGACCTTGAGGTCACGGGTGATGACCTCGCCGTACTCCAGGGCGTCGAACTTCACCGCCGCTGGATTGCGGGCCGGGTCGGAGTCGTAGACCCCGTCCACGCCGTTCTTGCCCATCAGCATCACCTCGGCGTTGATCTCCAGGGCTCGCTGGGCCGCGGTGGTGTCGGTGGAGAAGTACGGCATGCCCATACCGGCGCCGAAGATGACGACGCGGCCCTTCTCCAGGTGCCGGATGGCACGCAGCGGAATGTACGGCTCGGCGACCTGGCCCATGGTGATGGCGGTCTGGACGCGCGAGTCGATGCCCTCCTTCTCCAGGAAGTCCTGGAGCGCCAGGCAGTTCATCACGGTGCCGAGCATGCCCATGTAGTCGGAGCGGGCCCGGTCCATACCGCGCTGCTGGAGCTCGGCGCCGCGGAAGAAGTTGCCGCCCCCGATGACGACGGCCATCTCGGCACCGTCACGGACGACCGAGGCGATCTCCCGGGCCATCTTGTGCACGACGTCGGGATCGACACCGAGTCCGCCGCCGCCGGCGAACGCCTCGCCGGAGAGCTTCAGCAGGAAGCGCCGGCGCCCGTCACTGTCTTTGCCGGTGTCATTGCAGGTCATGGAGATCTCCTCGTGCACATACGAAAGAGGCCATTGCCGTCGGATCCTCGCGGTTCCCTCTGCGGCAATGGCCTCCTCGTCACAACTGCCCTGTGCCCGACCTTATCGGGCCCGCGCCGGTTCTGTGCGCGGTGCTCGGTGTGCTCCACCTCTGAGCGAAAAGAACCGGCCTGCGGGATGCGTCAGGAACGGGACCCTCAGGCGCCGACGCGGAAGCGGGCGAAGCGCTTCAGCGAGACGCCGGCCTCCTCCAGGACCTTCCGCACGGACTTCTTGTTGTCCTTGGCGAAGGGCTGGTCGAGGAGGGTGTTCTCCTTGAAGAAACCGTTGACCCGACCCTCGATGATCTTGGGCAGGGCCTGCTCCGGCTTGCCCTCCTCGCGGGCGGTCTCCTCGGCGATGCGGCGCTCGTTGGCGACCGTCTCCTCCGGGATGTCCTCGCGGGTCAGGTAGGCCGGGGCGAAGGCGGCGATGTGCTGCGCGACGTCCTTGGCGATCTCTTCGTTCGCCGCGTCCAGCTCGACCAGCACACCGACCTGCGGGGGCAGGTCCGGGCTGGTGCGGTGCAGGTAGGTGCCGACGTATGCGCCGGAGAACTGCGCGAAGCGGTCCAGCACGATCTTCTCGCCGAGGCTGGCGTTGGCCTCGTCGACGTATGCCTGGACGGTCTTGCCGGACTCGATCTCGGAGGCGAGCAGCGCGTCGATGTCGGCCGGGGAGGTGGCCTCGACGTGCTGGGCGATGGCCTCGGCGGCGGCGAGAAACTTCTCGCCCTTGGCGACGAAGTCCGTCTCGCACTTCAGCTCGACCAGCACACCGGCGGTGCTGTCGTCGGCGATGCGGGCGATGACCGCGCCGTTCTCGGCCGTACGGCTCTCGCGCTTGGCGACGCCCTTCTGGCCCTTGACGCGCAGGATCTCCACGGCCTTGTCGACGTTGCCCTCGGCCTCGTCCAGCGCCTTCTTGCAGTCCATCATGCCGGCGCCGGTCAGCTCCCGGAGCTTCTTGACGTCGGCGGCGGTGTAGTTCGCCATGGTCTGTGAATCTCTTCTCGGAAAGTCGATGAGGTTGGATCGGAGTCACGCGGACCGGCTCAGCTCACGGCTGGACGGCGGGGGCACCCGGCCCCCGCCGTCTCACCGTGAACCTGTGGGGCCCACGTGATCCACGTGGCCCGTGGGTCAGCCCTGCTCGGCGGGGGCCGCCGCCTGCTCGCCCTCGCCGGCCGGCTGCGCTTCAGCGGCGGGCTGGGCCTCGGCCTCGGCGGACTTCTCGGCCTCGGCAGACTTCTCAGCCTCGGCAGCCGGCTTCTCGGCGGCCTTCTCGCCCTCCAGGAGGTCGCGCTCCCACTCGGCCAGCGGCTCACCGGCGGCCTTCTCGCCCTTGCCCTCACCGGCGCCGCCCGACGAGCGGGCGATGAGACCCTCGGCCACGGCGTCGGCGATCACGCGGGTCAGCAGGGTGACGGAGCGGATCGCGTCGTCGTTGCCCGGGATCTTGTAGTCGACCTCGTCGGGGTCGCAGTTGGTGTCGAGGATCGCCACCACCGGGATGTTGAGCTTGCGCGCCTCGCCGACGGCGATGTGCTCCTTCTTGGTGTCCACGATCCAGACGGCGCTGGGCACCTTCTGCATCTCGCGGATACCGCCGAGGGTCTTCTCCAGCTTGGCCTTCTCACGGGAGAGGACCAGCAGTTCCTTCTTGGTGAGGCCGGAGGCGGCCACGTCCTCGAAGTCGATCTGCTCCAGCTCCTTGAGGCGCTGCAGCCGCTTGTAGACCGTCGAGAAGTTGGTCAGCATGCCGCCGAGCCAGCGCTGGTTCACGTAGGGCATGCCCACGCGGGTGGCCTGCTCGGCGATGGCCTCCTGGGCCTGCTTCTTGGTGCCGACGAACATGATGGAGCCGCCGTGCGCGACGGTCTCCTTGACGAACTCGTAGGCGCGGTCGATGTACGACAGCGACTGGAGCAGGTCGATGATGTAAATGCCGTTGCGCTCGGTGAAGATGAAGCGCTTCATCTTCGGGTTCCAGCGGCGGGTCTGGTGCCCGAAGTGGACGCCGCTCTCCAGCAGCTCCCGCATCGTGACGACGGCCATGGCCGTTCTCCTTGGGTTACTCGGTTGTCGTCAGCGGAGGCCCGGACGGCCCCCGCTTGCCTGACGCCCCTGGCGCGCCGCCCGGAAAGTCCGGCGGGGACTGTTCCTGGGACCGAGATGCGCGGCCACCGGGTGAGGGTGGCGGGACGTGCGAAGTCAGCCCGGTCACCCGGGCCGCACCAGCAGTGTACGGGACCGGGGAGGGGCGCCGCGCCCGGCGGGGGCCGGGAGACATCGCCGGGAACCGGGAGCATGCAGCCGGGTTCCGCGAACGGCCCCGGGTCCCTCGCGCGGGTGACGCCGTTGTCCACAACTGGGCAGTTACCCACAGCTCCTGGCCAAGATCCCCACGAGACGGCAAGCCGCGCCACCGTTCTCCGCATGGAACAGCACAGGCCCTGGCACAACAGCAGAGGTCCGGACCACGGGGCGAGCTTCGGCCCCCGCTCCTCCCGGCAGCAGCCCCCACAACGGCACGAGGCGCTGCGGCGCACCCCCGGACATGGAGCGATGTGTCGGACTGCGGGAGGAGGCGCGGTACGTCAGGCCGCCGGACGCGGAGCGGCGCGTCGACCTCCGGGAGGAGGCGCGGTACGTCGGACCGCCGGGCACGGAGCGGTACGGCCCACGGGAGGCCGCGCGGAACGTCAGGCCACCGGGCACGGAGCGGCGCGTCGACCTCCGGCAGGCCGCGCGGTACGTCGGACCGCCGAGCACGGCGCAGTGCCTCGTACCGCCGGACGCGAAGCGGTGCGTCAGCCCCCGGGTCGCGGAGCGGTACGTCGGACCGCCCGATGCGCGGCGGTGCTGGTCGCGACGCTGTTGGCGGTGCTGGGCGGATTGCTGCCGACGGGAGGGACTGCCCTGCTCGGCGCGGCCTGGGCCATGGAACCTCCCGCACCCGATGATCTCCGCACGCCCGCGGGTGCGGGAGCCGGCCACGACCGCGCGACGGGGCGCCGCGCGACCGAGGGCGCCGACGGTGGGCGCCCCGCGGCCGGACGGACCTGGCCGGTCGAGGGAGCGGACGGCGCGCGACGGCCGTGGGTGTCCCGGGGCTGGGACCCCCCGCCCGAGCCGTGGGCGGCAGGCCATCGCGGGGTCGACCTCGCGGCTCAGCCTGGTCGGCCGGTGCGCGCTGTGGCGGACGGCCGGGTGTCGTTCGCGGGGCGGGTTGCTGGGCAGACGGTGGTGTCCATCGAGCTCAAAGGCACGGGTCGGCCGCCTCTGCGGACGACGTATCAGCCGGTACGGCCCTCCGTACGTAAGGGAGACCGGGTGCGGGTGGGCGAGCGGGTGGGCACGGTCCTGCGCGGTCGGCACTGCCCGCACACCTGTCTGCACTGGGGGCTGCTGCGCGGAGAGCGCTATCTCGACCCGCTCTCGCTCCTGCCCGCCGCGCTCCTGGGCGGCCACTCCCGGCTGCTCCCGGTCCGCGGGGTTCCGGTGCCGGGCAGCCGGCACAAGGGAGTCGCCGTGGAGTTGCGACCGACGGCCTGGCACGTCGCCGCGAGCGGGGGAGACAGCAGCGCACCGGAGGGGTGGCTCCCGGCCGGTGCCCTCGCACTCGGTGCGGTCTGGGCACATCGGCGACTGCGGCCCGCTTCGGCCGCCGTCAGCCCTGGACGCCGTTCAGCGCCATGGAGACGGCGGCTTCGGCGATCTGCTCCGGATCCTCGGCGGCCCCGATCTCGATACGGCGCACACCCGCGTCCACGACGCCCTGGAGCAGCATCGCGGCGAGCCGGGGCTGGGTGTGGCCGAGCTCGCTCAGCGCCTCGACGACCATGGAGATCAGCCCGCCGTGTGCGGCGCGGATCCGCTCGCGGGCCCCCGCGTCCAGCTCACCGGCGGAGATCGCGACGACGGCACGGTGCCGGCGGTCCCCCACCAGGGCGAGCTGCCTGCGGACGTACGCCTCGACCTTGCCCTCCGGCGTGGCAGCCGCCCGCATCGCGGACTCGACCTCGGCTGCCCACACCGGGAAGTCGACAGCGCACAGCTCTTCGACAACCGCGGCGCGGGAGCGGAAGTACTCGTAGACGGAGGAGCGCGCGAGGCCGGTGTGCTGGGCGAGAGCGGGGAAGGTCAGGGCTTCCGTACCGCCCTCGGACAACAGCGACCTGGCGGCGTCCAGCAGGGCCGCGCGCTGCATGGTCCGGTGCTCGGCCACGGAGGCCGCTCGAATCCTGGGCACGGCTCTAGCTTACGGAGGGGAGGTGGAGAGTTGCACGCGTCCCGAGTGACCGGCTCGGTCAGCGGCCCGCGTCGGCGAGTTTGGCGCGGAGTTGCAGAACCGATTTGGTGTGGATCTGGCTGACCCTGCTCTCGGTGACGCCGAGCACCTGGCCGATCTCGGCGAGGGTGAGACCTTCGTAGTAGTAGAGCGTCACGACGGTTTTCTCCCGCTCGGGCAGGGTGTTGATGGCGCGGGCGAGCAGCTGGCGCAGTTCGCGGTCCTCGGCAACCTCGACCGGGTTGTCGGCCGCGGTGTCCTCCAGGGTGTCCACCAGGCTGAGCCGGTCACCGCCTTCGCCACCGACGTGCAGCAGCTCTTCCAACGCCACAACGTTGGCCAGCGACAACTGTCTGAAGACGCCGTGCAGTTCCTCCGTCTCGATGCCCATCTCTTCGGCGACCTCCGCCTCGGAAGGACTGCGGCGCAGCCTGGCCTCGAGGGTGGCGTACGCGCGCTCCACAGCGCGGGCCTTCTGCCGTACCGAACGGGGGATCCAGTCCAGGGCCCGCAGTTCGTCGATCATCGCGCCCCGGATGCGGGTGATGGCATAGGTCTCGAACTTGATGGAACGGGAGGGGTCGAACTTCTCGATGGCGTCGATGAGTCCGAAGACTCCGGAGGAGACGAAGTCAGCCTGCTCGACATTGGACGGCAGCCCGACACTCACCCTGCCCGCGACGTACTTGACCAGCGGCGAGTAGTGCAGGATGAGCTGTTCGCGCAGCCTGCTGTCCGCCGTGGCCTTGTAGGACCGCCAGAGTTCATCCAGCGAGCTGGGCGCAGTCCTGGGCGTGTCGTCGTCGACCACGGTGCGTGCGGCTGCGGCGGCCGCTGCGGCTGTGCGGTCGGGCCCGGAGATGTGCTGAGGCATACGTCGCCTTGAGCCGTTCTGCTGGGTAGTGGTGGTCTGTGGGTGTGCGTAATCGTGCGTCTCATTGCGAGATTAAGTGAGCGTAGCGTGACCGCAACGTCGCAGTGTGCGACGTATTGTGCTTTCCCCTCTGCGCCGGCGTGCCTCCTTTCCGCGGTGGCTCGGCAGGGCCGGAAGCGGAAGCGGTGCGGATGACCGGGCACGGGCCAGGGTGCGGTGCCCTGCGGGGCCCGTGCCGCCCCGGCGAGCGCGCACAGCTCAGCCTTTCACCCGATAGCCCCAGGTCAAGGACCGCATCATCACCCGATGGAGTGCCCCTTACTGCGCGAGATCAACTGCCAGCGGTTGCCGTCGCGTTCGACGAAGCCGAGAGCCCGCAGTTCGTGAAGGCGGGCGAGGGCTTCGCCCGGTGGGACGCCCGCCGAGCACGCGATACGGGCGGCGTCGCTCGCCCCGCGGCCGGGCAGCGCTTCCAGTACCCGCGCCGCAGCGGGGCTCAATGCGTCGCGCGGCACCGTGGGTCCGCGCCGTTCAGGGGCCAGCTCGCCCATCATGCCCACCTGCTCGATCACTTCGGCGGCGTCGGTGACCACTGTGGCCTCGCCGCGCAGGAGTTGGTGCACGCCCTGGGAGAGCCCGGAGGTGACCGGGCCCGGCATCCCCATCAGATGCCGTCCCAGCCCGAGGGCGCGGCGGGCTGTGACCAGCGCCCCGCTGCGCAGGGCCGCCTCTACCACAACGGTTCCCCGGGTGAGGGCGGCGATCACCCGGTTCCGCAGCACAAACCTGCTGCGGGTCGGATGGTCCCCGGGCGGCAGCTCGGCGACCAGCAGCCCACGCTCACCCAGTACGCGGATCAGCTGCTGGTTGCCCGGTGGGTAGGCGACATCGGCCCCGCACGCCAGCACACCGACAGTGGGGCCCCGTGCGGCCAGGGCACCCCGGTGCGCGGCGGCGTCGATGCCGTAAGCCGCGCCGGACACCACCGTCCAGCCCTGTTCAGCGAGCTCCGCGCCCAGCACGGTCGCGCAGTGTGCGCCGTATTCGGTGCAGGCCCGGGCGCCGACGACGGCCACCGAGCGCAGTGCCCACACCCGCAGCACCGGCGTGCCCCGCACCCACAGACCGAACGGTCTGGCATCCCCCAAGTCGTCGAGCTGCCGCGGCCATTCGGCATCGCCTGGGCAGACGAAGCGGCCATCGCTCGCGGCGATCGCGTCCAGGTCCGCCTGCGGCCGGGCGTGGGCGGCCCGCAGCCGCATCCCCGCCCACCTCCGCTCACCGGCCCCGGTGAGCGGCGGCCCGGTCCCGCACACCGCGTCCACCACCTCGCACGCCCCGTATGCGGCGATCCACCGCCCGACGAGCTCGTCGCCCGGCTCGGCGATCCGGGTAAGAGCCGCCCGCGCGAGGCGCTCGGGCTCGCCCTGTCCCCGCTCAGTCCCGACCGAGCCCGGCTCCGTCCCGACTGGCTCCGGTTCCGCCCGGACCGGCCCTCGCTCCGTCCCCACCAGCCCCGGCTCCGGTTCGACGGGCTCCGGCTCCGTCCTCACTGGCCCCAGCTCCGGTTCCGGTTCCTGCGCCGTGGCCTCCCGGGGAGCTGGAACGGCCCGCCTTGTGCGCCTCTCCTGTGGCCGTCCCCGGCGCTGCACGGCAGGTTCGGGGCGTCCGGCGGCGCGGCTCCGCGGCTCACCGTTCGCTCGCCGGCGCCCGGAGGCGGTCCCTGCGCCCTCCGGGCCGGGGTGCGGAACCGCCGGTCGCAGATGCTCGGCCGTCATGCGGGGATCTCCGGCATCAGGGCGCCCCGTCGGATGCCGGTCCGCAGCTCCAGCGCAAAGTTGACGTCGTCGCGGGTGGGCCTGGAGTGCCCCGCGAGGTCGGCGACCGTCCAGGCGACCCGCAGCACCCGGTCCAGACCGCGTGCGGTGAGCAGACCGCATTCCAGGTCGTCCTCGGCCTCGGTGAGCGCTCCGGGGAGTGCGGGGTGCCGGGTGCGCAGGTGGTGGCCGGGGATCTCGCTGTTGGTCTTCCACGGTGTGTCCGCATACCGCGCCGCGGCGCGTTCCCTGGCCTCCAGCACCCGGGCAGCCACCACGGCGGAGGACTCCGCCCGTCCATCCATGGCTGCCAGTTCGGATCGGGCGAGCGGTTCCACGTCGACGCGGAGGTCGACGCGGTCCAGCAGCGGCCCCGACAGCCGCGCCCGGTAGCGGCGCACCGAGGCGGGTCGGCATTCGCACCTGCCTCCGTCGTCACCGTGCCGCCCGCACGGACACGGGTTCGCGGCCAGCGCGAGCAGGAACCGGGCTGGCATCCGCATCATCCCTGCGGCCCGCGCCACGACGACGTACCCCGACTCCAGCGGCTGCCGCATGGCATCCAGGACCTGGGCGCCACACTCCGCGGCTTCGTCCAAAAAGAGCACGCCGTTATGAGCGAGGGAGACGGCGCCCGGGCGGGGCACACCGGAGCCGCCACCGACGAGCGCCGCCATCGTGGCCGAATGGTGGGGCGCGCAGTACGGCGGCCGGACGACGAGCGGCTGGCCCGGAGGCAGCGCGCCCGCGACCGAGTGCACTGCCGTCACCTCCAGCGACTCCTTCCTGCTCAACGGGGGCAACAGCCCCGGCAGTCGTTCGGCGAGCATTGTCTTCCCCGCCCCGGGCGGCCCCTTGAAGTAGATGTGGTGCCGACCGGCCGCGGCGATCTCCAGGGCGCGACGCGCATAGTGTTGTCCGGCCACATCGGCGAGGTCGACCGGGCGTTCCTCACCCAGCAGTCCGGTCAGGCCGGGCGCCGCGGCGGGCAGCCCGGCGAGCCCGGCGTGGACGGTGCCGGGCAGACCCTCGTCGCTGCGGTCGGGCTCCTCGGGCACCGGCTCGTCGGTCAGCACCGCGATGAGCTGGCGCAAGCTGCGTACCCCGAGCACGGAGACGTCCGGGACCAGCGCCGCTTCCGCCGCCGTCTGCTCCGGGACGACCACCTGCCGGTATCCCGCGTCAGCAGCCGCCAGGACGGCCGGGAGGACGCCGCGCACCGGCAACACCCGGCCGTCCAGCCCGAGTTCGCCGATCATCACCACCCCGGCAATCTCCCGCGGATCGACGCGTTCGGCAGCGGCGAGCACCGCGCAGGCGACCGCGATGTCGAACCCGCTGCCACCCTTGGGCACCGAGGCGGGACTGAGGCCGACAGTGAGTTTCTTCTGCGGCCAGGGCACGCCGGAGTTCACCACCGCGGCCCGCACCCGGTCCCGGCTCTCCGTCAGGCTCTTGTCGGGCAGCCCGACGAGGGTGAAGGCGGCGACGCCGGGCTCCAGATCGGCCTGGACCTCGACCGGGACGCCCTCGACCCCGACGAGCGCGACCGCACACGTGCGGGCGAACCCCATCAGCCGACCCCCCGTACGTGCTGCACCACAGGCGCACCCCGGTCCGGCAGGACGATGCCGACGAGATCGATGCGCACCCCGCCGGTCGGCGGACGTCCGTAGCGGGCGACCCAGCACTCGCTGAGCCAGCGCGCCGCCAGCCTCCGCAACCTGGCCGTCTTCGAGGGCGGCAGGCCCTCCATGGGGTGCTGGAACGGGGCGGCCCTGCGGGCTTTTACCTCGCAGATCACGACAGCGTCCGCGTCCCGCGCGATGATGTCGATCTCGCCCTCGGCACAGCGCCAGTTCCGTTCGAGGATCGCCATGCCCGCTTCGCGCAGCCGCCGCGCCGCCAGGTCCTCTCCGTACCGCCCCAGAGCGCCCTTCGCGCAGCCAGGGGGCGACGGCCGTCGTCGTTCCGCACCGCTCGTCCGGGCGCCTCGTCGCCCGGTGCCCCGCTGTCCGCGGCTCCGCGGCTCCGTGCCGGGACTTCCGCCGCCCCGCCGGTCTGTGCCGGGACGTCCGCCACTCCGCGCTTCGCTCGTATTCATACGGCACCACCTCCGACACCGACTGTGGCGGCACCGGAGGCAGCTCAGGGATCTTGCGCGTTTTCTGTGGAGAACCCGGCGGTTGTGGACAACTCCGTCACCCGCCCGAGTGAGGTTCTGCGGCAGCGGGAACCAGCAACAGGCACCCCGACAGCGAGGTCGGCGGAGCGGCTCGGCTCAGCCCTTGAAGCCCGAGTCCTCCGGCAGGTCCAGCTCGCTCTTGTTGAGCTCCTCGATATTCACGTCCTTGAACGTGAGCACCCGTACCTGTTTGACGAACCGGGCCGGCCTGTACATGTCCCAGACCCAGGCATCGGCCATCGACACCTCGAAGAAAACCTCGCCCTGAACCGAGTGGACCTGCATCTCGTAGTCATTGGTGAGATAGAAACGCCGGTCGGTCTCGATCACGTATTTGAACAGCCCGACGACATCTCTGTACTCCCTGTAGAGCTTGAGCTCCATCTCGGTCTCGTACTTTTCGAGGTCCTCGGCGCTCATGGCATGTTCCCCTTCAGCCGTGCGTCCCCCCATTGTGCGTCACCCCGGGCGGCGTCGGGCCGAAGTTGCGCGGCGCCGCGCGAGCGGCCCGTACGCGGCGCCGCCCAGCACCAGGACGGCGCCCACGACCACGGCGGTCATCGCCAGCGGGAGCGGTCCGCGAGCCGAGGTGCCGCCGGGCATGTCAGCGAACCCGCTCGCCTCCGGCAGCATGCCGAAGGCGCTGGTGGGCCAGGCTATGGCGTCGACCCGGGCCTGGACCGCGGAGCGCGGCACGGCACCGTGGTCGGCGTCCTCCAGGTGCACCCGGGAGTCGAGGGACGCCTCCCTGTTGTCCCCCAGCAGGAAGAGCTTGCCCTTGGGTATACGGGTGGCGTCGAAGGGGCGCTGTGAATCGCGGCCGTGGGAGAGCAGGTAGGGCTCGTCGACGGGCTTCCCGTTGACCGTGAGCCGACCGTCCCGGTCGCAGCACGCCACCTTGTCACCGCCGACCCCCACGACCCGCTTGACCATGGGCACCGCGCCCCACACCGAGTCCCGGAAGACGACGACATCGCCGCGCCGCACCTCGTCGCCGTCCACGCGCTCGGCCAGCACCCGGGCACCGGACTTCACGGTCGGGTCCATGGAGTCGGTGGGCACCGTGTACGGCTGGTAGAGCACGGCACCCCAGATGAAGCCGCCGAGGAAGAGCACACACCCGAGGGCCACAGCCACTGAGGACAATCGGTTGCCCAGCCGGCTGCGGCCCTCGTCGGTACGTTCTGCCATGCTCACTTCCGCACTCCCGGGTCTTTCGCAGCGGCCTCGCGCCGGACTGCGCCGGCACCGACCGCTGACCCTACCGGGCGGTACGGGAAGCCGTCAGCCCTCGGAAGACGCTGAGCTCCGGTAAGACGCCGGGCCCTGGCCGGGCGCGGACTGCGCCGCCTGCGCGGGCCGCGCCTTGAGGTGCAGCCGCCTGCGCCGCCACAGCACCAGCGGGAGGGCGCCCGCCAGCCCGAGCGCGGTCGGTGCGGCGCTCAGCGCGCGCGACTGCACGCCCTGCTGGTCGAAGCTCTCCGGCACCGGCAGCGAACCCCAGCGGTTGATCGGCCACGCCTTGACGATGGCCCTGCCCACCACCTGCTTCTCCGGGACGAAGCCGTCACCGGGCTGGTTCTGGTGGTAGCGGGAGTCGAGGGAGTCCTGGCGGTGGTCGCCCATCACCCACAGCTTGCCCTTGGGGACCTTCACCGGGCCGAACGGCTTGTCGTCGCAAGGGGTGTTGCCCGGGAAGAGGTACGAGGACTCGTCCAGCGCCGTGCCGTTGACGCGGACCTGGCCGCCCTTCTTGCACTCGACAGTGTCCCCACCGACCGCGATGACCCGCTTGATCAGGTCCTTCTCGTTGGCGGACGGCATCAGACCGATGAAGCTCAGCGCGGTCTGGATGAAGTTCTCCTCCACCTGTGCCTCGGGGAGCCAGCCGCCCGGGTCGTGGAAGACGACGACCTCACCGCGCTCCGGGGTGGACCCGAACCACGGCGTCAGCTTGTCGACCAGCACCCGGTCGCCGCGCTGGAGCGTGTTCTGCATCGAATCGGAGGGGATGGAGAACGCCTGCACCAGGAAGGTCTTGATGATCAGGGCGAGGATCAGCGCGATGCCGATGAGCATCGGCAGTTCCTTCCAGAACGCGCGCTGCTTCTTCACCGGCTTCTTCTCCCGCAGATCCTCGGCTCCTCCGTCCGGGTTCGGCACCTCGTGGCCCGGTTTCGGATCGGAGCTCCACGGGCCGTCCCCATTCGCACCGGAGCTCGCTGCCGCCCCGTCAGTATCGGCGGTCACACTGTCACTCTCTCTTTCCACGGCCGGTGGTCCTGCGTCGCCCGTCCTGCCGTCCGTTCCAGGACGTTCGTCCTCCGGGTACCCGGAACCGGACCGTGTGCCGACCGCCAAGTCCCCCACATCCACTCCTCACACGCGCACTCGCCTGTTCCGCAGTCGGGACAGGCCCACCACTCCCATAACGAGCGGAAGTTCCGCGAAGAACGGGAGTTGCGCCACTCGATTGTCCTGGTGCACAGATGCGGGGGCGGCCACGCCCGCGGGATCAGGCACCGAGGAAAAAGTCTCCGGCTCCTCGAGCCGCCTCCAATGGTCGAACGGCCAGGCAATGACGATTGCCCTGCCAACGATCCGGTCCTCCCCGATCGTTCCCCGGTCCGGTTCCTTGAGGTGATAGCGGGAGTCGGCGGAGTCGGCCCGGTGATCGCCCATCACGAACACGCGTCCCACAGGGACGGTCACTTTGAACTTCATCTGGGAAGGTTTGTTGCCCGGATGGAGGTACGGCTCGTTCAGCGGTGTGCCGTTCACGGTGATGCGGCCCTGCTTGTCGCAGCAGCGCACCGTGTCACCGCCGACGCCGACGACCCGCTTGATCAGGTCCTGCTCGTCGTCAGAGGGCAGCAGCCCGATGAACGTCAGGAACTCCTTGCCCTGCTTGATTCCGGCCGGTGCGTCCTTGGTGTCCTTCTTCTCGTTCTCCAGCCAGCCGCCCGGGTCCTCGAAGACGACCACGTCCCCGCGGTGCGGCTTGGAGCCGAACCAAGGGGTGAGCTTGTCCACCAGCACCCGGTCGCCGACCCGGATGGTCTGCTCCATCGAGCCGGACGGAATCACGAACGCCTGGACCAGAAAGGTCTTCAGCAGCCACGCGATCAGGAGGGCGACACCGATCAGTATCGGAATCTCCTTGGTCGCGGAGAGTCTGCGGCGACGCTTGATCCGCTTGGCGGCCCGCCTGCGGTCGGCCCTGCCCTGCCCGGGACGGCGCAGCGGCGGCCCCTCCCCCGTGGCTCCTGCGGCCTCCCCGGCGTCCATGGCTTCCGCAGCCGGAGGACCGGCCAGGTCCGGACCGCCGGGAGGCGCAGAGGGCACACGGGCCTCGGGGGGAACACGGGCCCCGGGCGGAACTCCGGCCTCGGGGGGCACACCGGACCGGGGCGGAGCGCCGGTCCCGGGCGGCCCGACGGTCCCGGGCGGCGGAGAGGGCTGCGGGTTGCTGTACCAGTACGGCTCGGAATAGTCGTACGGCTCCGTATAGGGATACGAGGCGCCCTGGGGGCCAGCCTCTCCGGCAGGGCCGTACGCACCCGGTCCAGGCGCTCCGTATCCGCGATCTCCGTATCCGGGGTCACCGTATCCGCGATCTCCGTATCCGGGGTCACCGTAGCGAGCTTCTCCGTAGCCGGGGTCACCTGAAGCCCCGTATCCGTAGTTGCCGGGAGAGTGCTCGGGGTCAGCCATGGCCGCCGCCCGCGTCAGCAGGCACCGCCCCGATGCGGCCAAGTGGCCAGCCGATCCAGTCGGCGCGCCCGATCACCCGCTCCACGGGAACGGTGCCGCCACCAGGGTCGCCGAGGTGGTCACGGGAGTCGCTGGACTGGGAACGGTAATCACCCATCACCCACAGGCGTCCCTCCGGAACCCGGATGTCGAAGGGCACGGCGGAAGGAGCGTTGCCGAGGTGCAGATAGTCCTCGTCCACGGGCCGGCCGTTCACCTCGATCCTCCCCCGTCTGTCGCAGCAGCGCACCCGGTCGCCGCCGACTCCGATCACGCGCTTGACATAGTCGGTCTCGGAGGGCCGCACGAGTCCGGTCGCCGCGCCGGCCTTGTGCAGTGCGGTCGTCACCGGGTTCGCGTCGGGGTCGGCTTCCCCCGAGAAGGAGTCGGTGCCGTCGAAGACCACGACCTCCCCGCGCCGCGGACCGTC
Organism: Streptomyces sp. 3N207; assembly: GCF_052246355.1. Taxonomy (NCBI): domain Bacteria; kingdom Bacillati; phylum Actinomycetota; class Actinomycetes; order Kitasatosporales; family Streptomycetaceae; genus Streptomyces; species Streptomyces sp. 3N207. Next base: position 111,948 of record NZ_JBQQBV010000003.1, read on the forward strand.
GCCGAAGCGGTAGGCCAGCTTGTTCACCAGCACCCGGTCCCCGACGCGCAGGGTCGGGTCCATCGAGGAACTCGGGATCAGAAAAGGCTGCACGATGAACGCGCTCGTCAGCAAGAGCACCGCCAGTACGGACCCCACGGACAGGCCCAGACGCACGGAGCGCGACCTGCCCTTCTTTCCCTGGTCGGGAACGGAAGAACGGTCGCGCTCCGGTTCGTCGTGCTGTTCCTCGGTCTCCATCGAGCGGAAGCCTAACCGGCCCGCCTGGCACCGAGGACGCGAGCTCAGCTCTCGCGCTTCTCCTTGATCTTGGCGGCCTTGCCGCGCAGGTCGCGCAGGTAGTACAGCTTGGCGCGGCGGACGTCACCGCGGGTCACGACCTCGATCTTCTCGACGATCGGGGTGTGCACCGGGAAGGTGCGCTCGACGCCGACGCTGAAGCTGACCTTGCGGACCGTGAAGGTCTCCCGGACGCCGGAGCCCTGGCGGCGGATGCAGACGCCCTTGAACTGCTGGACGCGGGAGCGGTTGCCCTCGATGACGCGGACGTGCACGTTGATCGTGTCGCCGGGGCGGAAGGCCGGTACGTCCTTGCGCAGGGATGCGGAGTCGACGCTGTCGAGAAGGTGGGACATGTCCGTCTGCTTTCCTCGCTGATGCCACAGGTCATCAACGGAATCGTGGTGGTGATCCATGGAGCCGCCGCTCTCGGCGGGCGTCGGTCCCCCTGTGGCAGGGTCGCGCGCCGGAGGTGAGGCAGCAGCCCATTCTTCCACGGGGTCCCCGCCCGGCCCAAATCGGCCGCCTGTTCCTCGCAGGCCACCGCCCCGCCTCCGGCCTGCGGCCCAGGGCTGGTCCGACGGATCTCGCGTACCCCGCAGGGGGTGTGCGCACCCGAAAGGGCGCGGGGAACCACGCGCTCGGCCACAACAGACGCGCAGTCTGCCCGCTTCGGGAGGGACACCCCCTTCCCAGCCAAGGGAGGGCAAGACCCGCCGGTCACGGGCCTAGTCCTGCTCCCCGTGTTCCGGCTGCCAGCGCCCGTCCGGGCCCTGTCGCCAGCCCAGCTCCTCCAGGGTGGCCCGGTCGTGCTTGTCGAAGGCTTCCGGGTCGCAGCGTTCGATCAGGTCGGGCCGGGTGGCCACCGTCCGGGCGAAGGCCTGGTCGCGGCGCCAGCGGGCGATCCTGCCGTGGTGGCCGCTCAGCAGCACTTCCGGGATGCCACGGCCGCGCCACTCGGGCGGCTTGGTGTAGACGGGGCCCTCCAGCAGGTTGGCCATGGTGCCGGGCGCGAACGAGTCGTCCTGGTGCGAGGCGGCATTGCCGAGCACACCGGGCAGCAGCCGGGCGATCGCCTCGACCATGACGAGGACGGGCGCCTCCCCGCCGGCGAGTACGTAGTCACCGATGGAGACCTCCCGCACGTCGAGCCGGTCCGCGTACTCCTCGATGACCCGGCGGTCGATGCCCTCGTAGCGGGCCGGGGTGAACACCAGCCACGGCTCGTCCGCGAGTTCCACGGCCAGCTCCTGGGTGAAGGGTCGACCGCTGGGAGTGGGGACGACGAGCACGGGCGGGCCCTGACCGGGCTCGCCCGTGGCCAGGACCTCCTCCAGCGCCTCGCCCCAGGGCTCGGGCTTCATGACCATGCCGGGGCCACCGCCGTAGGGCGTGTCGTCGACGGTGTGGTGCCGGTCGTACGTCCAGTGCCGCAGGTCGTGTACGCGGACATCCAGTACGCCGCGCGCACGGGCCTTGCCGACCAGCGAGACGTTCAGCGGCTCCAGGTACTCGGGAAAGATCGTGACGACGTCGAGCCTCACCGCGCGCTCCCCTGACCGGGGTTTTCTCCGCCGCCTTCGCCCCCCGCGGTCTCCTCCGTCTCCTCCGCCCCCTCAGGCCCGGCTGTCTCCAAGGTCTGCGCCGTCTCCGCCGTCTCCTCGCCGAGCAGGCCGGGCGGCGGGTCGACGACAGCGCGCTGGGCTTCCAGGTCGACCTCCGGGACGATCTCGTGGACGAACGGGATCAGGACCTCGCCGCCGTCCTCCCGCCGTACGACGAGCAGATCCTGGGCCGGCAGGTGCGCCACGCTCTCGATCCGGCCGACGACCGTCCCGTCACCCGTGACGACCTCCAGGTCCTCCAACTGGTGGTCGTAGAACTCCTCCGGATCCTCAGGGCTCTCGTCCGGATCGACCTCGGCAATGAGCAGGGTGTTGCGCAGGGCCTCGGCGGCGGTCCGGTCACCGAAGCCCTCGAAGCGCAGCAGCAGCCGTCCGCTGTGCACCCGGCCGGAGGCGATGGTCAGCGGACCGACGGTGGCCGGGTCGGTGGCCAGCACGGCGCCGGGGGCGAGCCGCAGTTCGGGCTCGTCGGTCCTGACCTCGACCGTGACCTCGCCCTTGATGCCATGGGCGCGGCCGATCCGCGCGACGACTAGCTGCACTGTGCTTCTCCGTGCTCGGTTCCGTGCTCGGTGGGTGTCGGTGGTGTCGGTGGTTGCGGTGACTTCGGTGGTGTGGACGGCGGTGCGGTGGTGCGGGCGGTGCCGGTGGGAGTGCGGGCGCGACAACGGGCCGGGGACGGCTTGACTGCCGTCCCCGGCCCGTGCCGGTGCTGCATGCTGCGCTTCAGCGGACCTGGTCCACGTCGACGAGGTCGACGCGGACACCCCGGCCGCCGAGCGCTCCCACGACGGTGCGCAGAGCGCGCGCGGTGCGACCGTTACGGCCGATCACCTTGCCGAGGTCGTCGGGATGCACCCGGACCTCGAGCACGCGCCCGCGACGGAGGTTGCGGGACGCGATCTGCACCTCGTCGGGGTGGTCGACGATGCCCTTCACCAGGTGCTCGAGGGCCTCCTCGAGCATCCTCAGGCCTCGGTCGACTCGGTGGCGGCCGAAGCGTCGGCCTCGTCCGCCTTCTTGTCGGCCTTGTCAGCCTTCTTGGCCTTGGGGGTGATGGCCTCACCCTTCGGCTCGTCGGCGGACTCCTTGGCGGCGGCCTCGAAGAGGGCGCGCTTGTCGGCCTTCGGCTCGGCGACCTTCATCGGCTCCGGGGCGGGCAGACCCTTGAACTTCTGCCAGTCGCCGGTGACCTTGAGGATGGCCTCGACGGGCTCGGTCGGCTGGGCGCCGACGCTGAGCCAGTACTGCACACGCTCCGAGTCGACCTCGATGCGCGAGGGGTTCTGCACCGGGTGGTACAGGCCGATCTCCTCGATGGCCCGGCCGTCACGGCGGGTGCGGGAGTCGGCGACGATGATGCGGTAGTGAGGCGAACGGATCTTGCCCAGACGCTTCAGCTTGATCTTGACTGCCACGGGTGTGGTGTCTCCTGGTCTTGACGTGGGTGGACACGGCGGACTTGCCACGTGGGGTTGTAGCGCCGGGTGTCCGATGGACGCGTCAGCCGGAGGAGAGAGGGGTCCTGTGCGGCTGCCGAGTTCAGCCGACCATGATGCCACACCGCACGGGCCCGGCCGAAACCGCCCCTGACCGGTGCCGCACCGGCGTCACCCGGACCGACGGAACCGGACCCGACGGAACCGGGCCCCCAGCGGGTCCCGGGGCGCGCGGACCTCGTCACGCACCCCGCGGCTGCGGGCCGCAGCCGCGTCAGCCGACGGCCATCGGCTCCGCTGCCGGCACGGGCGCCGACTCGGCCGGGATGCGGAACTGCTTGCCGCAGGCTCCGCACATGATGGGGGCCTGGGCCAGCACGGAGGGCACCACGCGGACGTTGCGCCCGCAGTCGCAGACGGCCTTGACGCGGACACCGCCCCCGGAGGAGCCGTGCCGTGCGGCGGGCCCGCGAAAGCTGCGCCCGGTGTCGGTCTCGGTGGCCGCGCTGTATGCCTTCAGCGCCCGCTGGAGGCGCTCGATCGTGGGGCGGTACCGCCTTCTCGTCTCGGGCGTGAGCACCACGAGGGAGAAGCCGCTGCTGGGATGCGGCTCCTCAGGGTGCTCAAGACCCAGCTCCTCGGCGATCGCCAGGAAGCGTCGGTTGTGGTAACGGCCGGCTCGTGAGGTGTCCCGGATACCGCGGGCCGCGGCGATGCCGTGGACTGCCTCATGGAGCAGCCGTTCGAACGAGAGCCCGGTGCCGCAGGCGGACGAGGACTCTCCGATGAGTGATTCGGGCGCGGCCAGATCCGGCAGCTCGGGGTGGTGCCGTTGAATGTCGGCCCAGGCGGCTGCCAGCTCGGCGGCGAGAACTGGTGGTGTCGTGCTCACGTCGTTCCCAACGAGCAGAGGTGCCCCGGTGTTCCGATTACGGGGCAACGCAAATATTTTGCACGTACCAGTCAGTTCTCGGTGATGCATGGGGAGATGGGTGCGGGTCCGCAGATGTGCGCTCAAGCCGCACAGCCACCCCAAGCCGGGAGGTATCACCGAACGCGACTCTGTCGCCCATGCGCTCTCGCGCCCGCAACTCCCGGGTTCCCACGCCTCCCCCGATCGTACGGACGTTTTCTGTGCGCTCCTCATCCTGGCGTACGTGCCGTACGTCAGGGAGTGAAGCAGACGTTCTGGCCCCCGTCCGCCCGATACGGCATGGCATGGCTGTCCGGCGTGCGGGCCGGAGGGGCGCACATCGGGAGCGCGGAAGACAACTGGGCGCACCCCCTGGACTCCCGGGAGGATACGCAGTTCCCTGGCATACGGGGCACGAGCACCACTCGGGGGACCAAACGGCCGGACGGATCTTCGGATTGGGGCGTTGCGATGACACCCACGCTCGTACACCGCCAGCACCGGACCCGCCTCCCCGCCGCCGGCAGCGCGGCCCGGGTGCGGGACTGGGCCGAGATCCAGGAACGGATGCTGGTTCCGCTCTATGAAGCGGTGTACGAACGGATGGAGACCGGGCCGGGCACGCGGGTGCTCGGCCTCGGCTGCGGTACGGGCCTCGCGCTGCTGCTGGCGGCGGGCCGGGGCGCGGACGTACACGGCGCGGACCCGGATGCGACCCGCCTCGAACTCGCCGGGCGGCGGCTCCTCGGCTCCGGCGGGGCATCCGGCCGGGAAGCCCGGCTCACCCGCGGCACGGCGCTGGAGGCGGTAAGCACCGGTGAACCGCCGACGCTGGTGACGGCTTTCGGTGCGCTGCCGGGGCAGGAGGAGCTCTTACGGCTGCGGAAGACGCTCGGCCGCGGTGTCGCCGTCGTGCTGGCCGGCTGGGGCCCGGTGGAGCGGTGCGCGGTGGCGCCAGCGCTGCGGGTGGCGACCCGGCTGGCCGAACCGGCTGATGCGGGGCCCGACTGGTGCGGCCGGGACGATCTGGAGGAGCTGGCGGTGTACGGCGGGCTGCGGCTGGAGGGGTCCGGCCGGGTCGCCTGCCCGTTCGGCTACGCGGACATGGAGAGCGCGGTGCGCGGGCTGCTGTCGACCGGGCTGTACGACAGTGCGGTCCGCGCGACCGACCAGGAGCAGGTGCTCAAGGAACTGGTGGAGGCACTCCACCCGCACCTGCGCGCGGACGGCACAGTGTGGATGCCGAACCTGTTCCGCTACGTCGTCGCCCGTACGTGACGACCGCCTGTGAACCGATGCACGCGTAGCCCCTCGCCGTCAGCCGTCAGCCCAGCCCTGGCCACTCCTCCACGGTCAGCGCGAAGCGCTCGTGGTCGCGCCAGGCGTCGTTGATGTAGAGCATCCTGGGCGAGAAGCCCTCGTGCCGGAAGCCGAGCCGCTTGGCCATCGCCAGGGAGCGCTCGTTCTCCGGCTGGACGTTGATCTCCAGCCGGTGCAGGCCGAGTCCGTCTGGGCCCGGCTGGAAGCAGCGGTCGACGACCAGCCGCAGCCCTTCGGTCATCCGTCCGGTGCCGGCGTAGGGGACGTAACTGTCGTAGCCGAGCGAGGCGTTGCGGAAGCGGGCCCGGACGATGTTGGCCACGTTCACCCGGCCGACCAGCCCCTCGTCCTCGCAGTCGAGGATGAGGAAGGTGCGCAGCGCGGGCCCCTGACGGCGAAGCAGATCGGGAAGGCCGTCCGGCTCGACAGGATTCCACGGGCGGAGGTGGTCTGCCGAGCGGATGACGGCCTCGCTGTAGAGCTGCTCGTCAGCGGGCCGCGGCGGGCGGATGTATACGCGCATGGACGACATCATCCGTCTTTGCCGCGGCACGCTCACTTCGGGGGCAGGATGTCCTTGAACTCCTGGGGGAGCTCGAAGTCGCCCGGGTCCTGGCCCGGGCCCGGAATGCCGAGGGCGCCGCCCTGGGCCCGCCGCGCCGCCGCGGCCTCCTCCTCCTGCTTGCGCTTCATCGGGTTGCCCGACTGACGCTTGCCCTTGACCTTCTTCTGCTTGCCCTTCTTCTTGCCCCCGGCCGCACCGGGCATCCCCGGCATGCCGGGCATCCCGGGCATGCCGCCGCCCTGGGCCATCCGGGACATCATCTTGCGGGCGTCGAAGAAGCGCTCCACCAGGTTCTTGACCGCGCTGACATCCACCCCGGAGCCGCGGGCGATACGGGCCCGCCGCGAGCCGTTGATGAGCGTCGGCTCGGCGCGTTCCGCGGGGGTCATGGACTTGATGATGGCGGCGGTGCGGTCGACCTCGCGCTCGTCCAGGTTGTTGATCTGCTCCTTCATCTGGCCCATGCCCGGCATCATGCCGAGCAGCTTGGAGATCGAGCCCATCTTGCGGACCTGCTCCATCTGGGCCAGGAAGTCGTCGAGCGTGAACTCCTTGGGGCCCTTCGCCAGCTTGGCGGCCATCTTCTCGGCCTCTTGCTGGCTGAAGGTCTGCTCCGCCTTCTCGATCAGCGTGAGCATGTCGCCCATACCGAGGATGCGCGAGGCCATCCGGTCGGGGTGGAAGGCGTCGAAGTCGTCCAGCTTCTCACCGTTGGAGGCGAACATGATCTGCTTGCCGGTGACCTGCGCGACCGAGAGGGCCGCACCGCCGCGCGCGTCGCCGTCGAGCTTGGAGAGCACGACACCGTCGAAGCCGACGCCCTCCTGGAACGCCTCCGCCGTGGTGACCGCGTCCTGACCGATCATGGCGTCGACGACGAAGAGGATCTCGTCCGGGCTGACCGCGTCGCGGATGTCGGCAGCCTGCTGCATCAACTCCTGGTCGATACCGAGGCGTCCCGCGGTGTCGACGATGACCACGTCATGCTGCTTGTCGCGCGCGTAGGTGATCGAGTCCTTGGCGACCTTGACCGGGTCACCCACCCCGTTGCCCGGCTCCGGGGCGAAGACGGCCACGCCCGCGCGCTCGGCGACCACCGAGAGCTGGTTGACCGCGTTCGGGCGCTGCAGGTCGGCCGCGACGAGCATCGGCGTGTGGCCCTGCTGCTGGAGCCAGCGGCCCAGCTTGCCCGCCAGGGTCGTCTTACCCGCACCCTGCAGACCGGCGAGCATGATGACGGTCGGCGGGTTCTTGGCGAACCTCAGGCGCCGTGTCTCGCCGCCGAGGATGCCGATCAGCTCCTCGTTGACGATCTTGATGACCTGCTGGGCCGGATTCAGCGCCTGGGAGACCTCGGCCCCCATAGCGCGTTCCTTGACCTGCTTGATGAAGGCGCGCACCACAGTGAGCGCGACGTCCGCCTCGAGCAGGGCGATACGGATCTCGCGCGCGGTGGCGTCGATGTCCGCCTCGCTGAGGCGCCCTTTGCCCCGGAGGTTCTTGAACGTCGCACTCAGGCGGTCGGAAAGGGTATCGAACACAGCGCTCGTCGGTCCTCGGGTCGGTGGCGGAGTCAATCTCTGCCAAGGGTAGCCGCCTCGCGGGCGGGGCTTCCCCGCCCGTCCGGATCGGGGCCCCGCCAGAGCTCAGCGCAGCTCGGCCTCGAGCCGTTGGGCGAGCCGGGCCGCCGCCACGTCCGAGAGGGGCGCTCCGGCGGCGTCCGTCACATAGAAGGCGTCGACGGCGTTCGCGCCCAGGGTGCTCACATGGGCGCTGCGTACCCGTACACCGGCCTCCTCCAGGGCCCGGCCGATGCGGTGCAGCAGACCGGGCGCGTCCTGGGCCCGTACCTCGATCACGGTGGCCGCCGCGGAGTCGCCCGGGGCGACATTGGCACGCGGCGGCGGTGGCTGGACTCCGGTGCGGCGCGGGCGGTAGGCGGCCTCCCGCTCGGCCAGCCGGGAGGCGAGGCCGAGGGAGCCGTCGAGGGCGCGGACGACGTCCTCCCGCAGCCGCGCCGCCTGCGGGAGCGAGCCGTACTGAGCGGCCACGCGCCAGGTGAGCAGCAGAACGCGAGGGGTCTCATCCGTCGCGGTCCCGTCTTCCGCCACCGCTGTTGGAAGCTCCGCCAGTCGCAGATCCGCCGCCCGGACGGTCAGCTTGTGCAGGGCCAGTACGCCGGCGACCGCCGGGAGGACACCTGGCTGCTCGGGCAGTGCCACGGAGAGCTCGACGCCGACCGGCTCGGGCCCGTGCTCACCGCCGGACGCCCCATGCGCACCCTCCGACGCCGTTGCCGCTTCCGGGTGACCCGCCTTCTGGGCGTACAGCGTCAGTACGGGGTCGCCGGTGCGCCACGCCTCCATCGCCAGGCGTTCGCCCTCTGCCGTCAGCTCCCCGTCGTCGGTCTGGTCGGCCGCGGGCTCACCGGCGAGTACAGCGGCCACCCGGGACACCAGATCGGCCACCAGCGTCGCGCGCCAGGAGGACCAGGCGGCCGGTCCGGTGGCCAGCGCGTCCGCCTCTGTCAGGGCGTGCAGCAGTTCAAGGGTGCCGTGGGAGCCCACCGCCTCGGCGACGGAGCGGACGGTGGCCGGGTCGTCCAGGTTCCGCCGCGTCGCCGTCTCGACGAGCAGCAGATGGTGGCGTACGAGGGTGGCCAGTGTCCGGGTGTCGACGGCGTCGAAGCCGATACGGGCTGCCAGGTCACGGGTGATGGTCTCGCCGGTGACCGAGTGGTCGCCGGGCCAGCCCTTGCCGATGTCGTGCAGCAGCGCACCGGTCAGCAGCAGATCGGGGCGGTGCACCCGCCGGGTGAGCGCGGACGCCCGTACGGCGGTCTCGACCAGGTGGCGGTCCACGGTGTAGCGGTGCACGGGGTTGCGCTGCGGGCGGCAGCGCACCCGCTCCCAGTCGGGCAGCAGCCGGGCGATCAGCCCTGCAGCGTCCATGGCCTCCCACACCGGGACGGTCGCCTCGCCGGCGCCGAGCAGGGTGACGAACTCCTCCCGCGCCTCGGCAGGCCAGGGCACCGGCAGCTCCGGCGCGGTACGGGCCAGCTTGCGTACGGCGGGCAGCGCCAGCGGAAGCCCCGCCTGGGCCGCCGCGGCGGCAGCGCGCAGCGGCAGCACGGGGTCGCGGTCGGGGCGGGCGTGCAGCGCCAGCGCTGCCTCCCCCTCGTGCTCGACGACACCCTCCGCCAGTGGCGTCCGCTCCTGCACGGGGGCGCCCGCGCGTGAGGCGGAGCGCCTGCCGCCGCCCAGCAGCCCGCGCAGCCGGGCGCCGCGCGGGGCGCCGGTGCGGGACCGCAGCACGCGCCCCACCTCGCGCCAGGTCACATCGCCGGCGTAGCTGACGGCGCCCGCGGCCTCGTAGACGCGGCGCAGCAGGATGTCGGAGTCCAGCAGACCGAGCGCCGCCGCGACCTGGTCCTGGTCCTGGAGGGCGAGCCGGTCGGTGGCGCGTCCGGTGGTCAGATGCAGGGCGTCGCGGACGTCGAGGAGGGTGTCCCGCGCCTCCCGGAGCCCCTCGCGGGGTGCGTCGGCGAGCCAGGAGGCGGCCACGGCGCGCAGTGCGGTGAGGTCCCGCAGGCCGCCGCGGGCCTCTTTCAGGTCGGGCTCCAGCAGGAAGCGCAACTCGCCGTGCCGCCGGGCCCGTTCGGTGGCGAACTCGTGAAGTTCCGGGAGGCGGGTGCGGGCTTCGGCGCGCCACCGGGCGAGCGCGGCGGTGCGCAGCTCCGCCGTGAGGTCCTCGTCCCCCGCCACATGCCGGGCCTCCAGCAGCCCCAGCTGCACCTTGAGGTCCTCCTCGGCGGCGGTGCGGGCCTCCGCCAGGGTGCGCACGGAGTGGTCGAGGGCCAGGCCGAGGTCCCAGACGGGGTACCAGAGGCGGTCGGCGAGGGCCGCGAGGGCACCGGCTTCGGTGCTGCCGTCGTGCAGCAGGAGCAGATCCAGGTCGCTGCGCGGGGAGAGCTCGCCGTGCCCGTATCCGCCGACGGCCACCAGCGCGGTCCCGGCGGGCGCGGCGGCGGCGAACAGCTGGGCGAGCCACTGGTCGGTCAGCCGGGAGAGGGCGCGGCGGCGGTCCGGGCCGGACAGCTCGGTGTCCTGGAGCAGCCGCACCCTGGCTGCGGCGTACCCCTCGGCGTGGCTTTCGCCGGCGCGGCCCGGGCCCCGGCCCGGGCCGCCCCCCGCAGCCCCTTCGGCGTCCGAGCCGTTCGCCGCGAACGCTTCCGGGCCGTCGGCCCCGCGCTCCCCCGCCGCTGTCCGTGCCCCCGCCGCGTCCGTCACAGTGCGTCCGGCCCCCGCTCGCCCGTCCGTACCCGGACGGCCGTCTCGACCGGTACCACCCACACCTTGCCGTCGCCGATCTTGCCGGTGCGTGCGGCCTTGACGACGATCTCCAGGAGCTGTTCGGCGTCCTCGTCCTCGGCCAGCACCTCGATGCGCACCTTGGGGACGAGGTCGACGGTGTACTCCGCGCCCCGGTAGACCTCGGTGTGGCCGCGCTGCCGCCCGTAGCCGCTCGCCTCGGTGACGGTGAGGCCCTGGACGCCGAAGGCCCGCAGCGCCTCCTTCACCTCGTCGAGCTGATACGGCTTGATCACCGCGGTGATGAGCTTCATGCGTCCACCTTGCTGTCGTGACGGTCACTACCGGTCGCGGCCACGCTCTCACCGCTCGCCGCTCCGGGGCCGGGCAGCCCTCCCCGGTCGCGGACAGAGGAGCCGCCGACGGCGCTGAAGTCGTACGCGGTCTCCGCGTGGAACGCCTGGTCGACGCCGGCCGCCTCGTCCTCCGGGTCGGCCCGGAAGCCCATCGTTGCCTGCACCAGCTTGGCCAGCAGCCAGGAGGCGACGAAGGAGAACGCCATCACCGAGAAGGCGCCGAGCGCCTGCTTGCCGAACTGGGTCAGGCCGCCGCCGTCCGTGGCCAGGAAGCCGACCAGCAGGGTGCCGATGACGCCGCCGACCAGGTGCACGCCGACCACGTCCAGCGAGTCGTCGAACCCGAGCTTGTACTTGAGGCTGACCGCCCACGAGCAGAGCGCACCCGCGACGACACCGATGAGCAGCGCGCCCATGGCGTTGACCGCAGCACCGGACGGAGTGATCGCCACCAGTCCTGCGACGGCGCCGGAGGCGGCACCCAGCGTGGTGAACGCACCGTGCTTCACCCGCTCGTAGATCAGCCAGCCCAGCATGGCGGCGCCGGTCGCGAGCTGGGTGTTGAGCGCCATGTTCGCGGCGGTGCCGTCGGCGGCCAGCGCCGAGCCCGCGTTGAAGCCGAACCAGCCGAACCACAGCAGCGCGGCACCGAGCATGACCAGCGGCAGGCTGTGCGGCCGCATGGGGTCCTTCTTGAAGCCGATGCGCTTGCCGACCACGAGCACGGCGGCCAGCGCCCCGATACCCGCGTTGATGTGGACGGCGGTACCGCCCGCGAAGTCGATGACTCCCAGGTCGAAGAGCCAGCCGCCCTCGGCCCATACCCAGTGCGCGACGGGGAAGTAGACGATCGTCACCCACAGTGTGAGGAACACCGCCCAGGCGCTGAACTTCACGCGGTCGGCGAGTGCGCCGCTCATCAGCGCGGGCGTGATGATCGCGAACATCATCTGGAAGAGGATGAACGCAAAGACCGGGATGCCGCCCTTCTCGGTGAGGGACTCGGGCGAGATGCCCTTGAGACCGATGAAGTCCAGGTTCCCGATGACTCCGCCGGTATCAGGGCCGAACGCCAGCGAGTATCCGTAGAGCACCCACAGAACGCTGACGATGGCCAGTGAGATGAAGGACATCATCAGCATGTTCAGGGCGCTTTTCACCCGGACCATGCCGCCGTAGAAAAAGGCGAGGCCAGGCGTCATCACCATCACGAGAAACGCGCTGACCAAGACGAAAGTGGTATCCGCGCCGTTCAATGTGGACGTCTCCTCGGGGTTCGCGACCCTGCAGGCCGGTGGGGGCACCTCCCGGCCCGCAGGCTGGGAGAGGGGGGCGGGTTGACTGACAGGTTTCCGAAGCCCCGTTTCCGCCGTCGCCCCTCGGTGTTTCAAGACCGTGAAAACCGGCCCACCGGTGTTACGAGGAGATGAACCGCGACCTTCGCCGCAAGAACGCGCGTACGCTGCGCTCCCTCACCGATACAGCTGCCCGCTCGTTCCCGATACAGCTGCGCTCCCTCACCGCTGCCGGGCAACAGCTCCGCAGCCGCAGCGCAGCCCGGGGCCCTCAGCCCGCCGCGACCTCGGCCAGCTCGACGCGGAGCCGCTCGTTCAGGTGCACGACATCCGCGAGCTCACCGAATTCGCGGACGGCACCGGCCGTGGTGCGCCGCAGCCGGTTGTTGACCCGCTCCGAGCGCAGCCGCTTGGCGACACCGAGGGCCTCGCTCGCCCGCGCCACGCAGCCCGCGGGCTCCCGCTGGAGCAGGTGCACGCTGGCCATGCCGATCAGGTTGAGCGCGTAGGAGCGCTGGTGACCGCCGCCCTCGGCCTCGCGGGCCTCTTTGGCGAACAGCTCGACGGCGCGCTCCATCACGGGCCGCGCCAGCGAGGCGTAGGTCGGGCTGCGGCCGGAGGAGTAGGCCAGATCGCGGTAGGAGTGCGCGTTCTCCGCGCACAGCTCGGCCTCGGAGAAGAACTGGATCCAGCCGGGGTCCGCGTCCGAGCGGTCGATGTCCGAGAACGTTTCTTCCGCCATCCGGACCGCGCGCTTGCATTTGCCGGGCTGGCCCATGTTGGCGTAGGCGCGCGCCTCCATCGCGTAGAGCATGGCCTGGGTGCGGGGCGTGGCGCCCTCCCGGCTGCCGTACTGGGCGAGGTGGACGAGCTCCAACGCGTCCTCGGGGCGGCCCAGATGGATCATCTGGCGCCCCATCTTGCTGAGCACATACGAACCGAGGGGCCGGTCGCCCGCCTCCTTGGCGGCGTGCAGCGCCAGGACGAAGTACTTCTGCGCGGTGGGCTGGATGCCGATGTCGTAGCTCATCCAGCCCGCCAGCTCGGACAGTTCGGCGGTGACGCGGAAGAGGCGGCGGCGGACGGGCTCCGGATGCGGCTCCTGCAGCAGATCGGTGACCTCGTGGAGCTGTCCGACGACCGCCTTGCGGCGCAGCCCTCCCCCGCACTGTGCGTCCCAGGTACGGAACATCTCGGTCGTCTGCTCCAGCAGCTCCAGCTCGGGCGCGGAAAGCCGCGGCCCGCGCCGCAGTCCGCCACCGCCCCGCCCGGCACCCTCTCCGCCGGCGGCCTGCCGCTGCCGTCCCGCATACGGGGACTGCCCGATGCCGGGTACGGCCGCACCGCGCAGCATGTCACGGGGCGCGGGGACGGTGGGGTCGGCCGGGGAGACCGGCTGCTCCCCCGGCAGCGCGGCTTCGCTGCCGGTGCCCGGGACCAGCCAGCGCTGCATGGGCTCGATCAGCGCGGGGCCCGCCGATACGGTCAGTGAGGTGCCCAGGAAGCCGCGGCGGCCCAGCATCAGGTCACTGCGCGTGAAGTCGCTGATCATCGCCACGGTCTGCGGCCCGGCCCAGGGCAGATCGACCCCGGAGGCCGCGGGGGACTGCCGGGCGGGGCGCAGCCCGAGGTCCTCTACCGCGACGACGCAGCCGAAGCGTTCGGAGAACAGCTCGGAGAGGATGCGGGGAATGGGCTCGCGGGGCTGTTCGCCGTCCAGCCAGCGGCGTACCCGGGAGGTGTCGGTGCTGATGTGGTGTGCACCCAGCTGGCGTGCCCGGCGGTTCACCTGGCGGGCCAGCTCGCCCTTGGACCAGCCACTGCGCATGAACCACGAGCCCAGACGCTCGTTCGGGCTCTTGCTCGCCTGGCCTCGCTCAGCCACTGTTAACGCCCCCATCCCGGCTCGGCGACGCGTTCAGAGCCAGGTGGGTCCGCGCACCCCCGCGCGTCCGCAGCACCCTCGACCCGCCATGCCTCCGGCATAGTCCGCCGCCGCGCTCTCTCCACTGTGTGTACCGAAAGTAATCCTACGATCACGAACCAGGCGAGCGTAATTGCAGAATCGCCACCATTCGCCACCCCTTCGGATGAACCCCGGAGCGCTGGGACGCGCTTGACTTGACACCTGGGAAACAACTCCACGGAGAGGCAGCCCTCGTCCCCACCTTCCCGTCCTCACCCAGGAGTCCAGCCGTCACTGTGTGCAACGTTGTCGTAACCATAAGCATTCGGGACCCGTTGGAGTGAGCATGGGCTTCACGATCGGCGCCATCAGCGGTCTCAGCGGCATCCGCGAGATCCGTGAGCTGCGGCCCGGCGCACGCAGGCGCGAACGCGCCCAGGTGTGCACCAACGTCGCTGAGTACACGAGCCTTTGGGGCTGGGACGTCGTCCCCGGCGCCCGCGCCACCCGCTCGGGCGGCCGTGTCGCCTGTTCCTGCGGCGCGAGCGCCTGCCCCTCCCCCGGCGACCATCCGCTCGACGCCTCCCTCGAAGTGCCGGCGGGCGCCACCCTGGACGAGGCGTCCCGCGCCTGGGCCGCGGTCCCCGGCGCCGCCACGCTGCTGCCCACAGGCCGCGCCTTCGACGTGATCGAGGTCGCCGAGAGCGCCGGCCAGTGCGCATTGGTGCGGCTGGAGCGGATGGGGGTGCCGCTGGGTCCGGTGGCGGCGACGCCGCACGGCCGGGCCTGGTTCCTGGTCGCCCCGGGCGCCGCTGCCGAACTCCCGGAGCTGCTCTACCGGATGGGCTGGGACGACGCCGATCTCGATCTGCGCGGCAGGGGTGAGGGCGAGCACATCACGGCGCCGCCGTCCGACCTCGCCGGTCTGGGGCCCGTGCGCTGGCTGCGGGCACCGACGCTGGAGGCGGCGGGCCGCCCTCCGCAGGCCCGCTTGCTGCTGGGCACCCTCGCGTATGTGTGCCACCGCTCAGCCGTCGTGCGGCCGCGCACGGCGGGCTGGGGCGCGGCTCTGCGCTAGCCCGCACATGGTCAGGGGGTGTGGGGACAGCGCCCCGCACACCCCCTGCCACCGCGACGACAACTGCCGGCTTCAGCTCTCCTGGACCAGGGCATCCACGAACGCATCCGGTTCGAAGGGAGCCAGGTCGTCGGCCCCCTCGCCCAGGCCGACGAGCTTGACCGGGACGCCCAGTTCGCGCTGGACCGCGACGACGATGCCGCCCTTGGCCGTGCCGTCCAGCTTGGTCAGCACGATGCCGGTGATGTCCACGACCTCCGCGAACACCCTGGCCTGCACCAGTCCGTTCTGACCCGTCGTGGCGTCCAGCACCAGCAGCACCTCGTCCACCGGGCCCTGCTTCTCCACCACGCGCTTGACCTTGCCCAGCTCGTCCATGAGTCCGGTCTTGGTGTGCAGCCGGCCCGCCGTGTCGATCAGCACCACATCGGCGACGGCCTCGGTGCCCTGCTTGACCGCGTCGAACGCGACCGAGGCGGGGTCGCCGCCCTCCGGGCCACGGACCGTACGGGCGCCCACACGCGTGCCCCAGGTCTCCAACTGGTCGGCGGCGGCGGCACGGAAGGTGTCGGCCGCGCCGAGCACCACCGATTTGCCGTCGGCCACCAGCACCCGGGCGAGCTTGCCGGTGGTGGTGGTCTTGCCGGTGCCGTTGACGCCGACGACCAGCACCACGCCCGGGCGGTCGACGGCGCCCCGGGTGTCGGTGTGCACGGTGCGGTCCAGGTCGGTGCCGACCAGCTTGAGCAGTTCCTCGCGCAGCAGGCCGCGCAGCTCGTCGGGGGTGCGGGTGCCAAGCACCTTGACGCGCTCGCGCAGCCGCTCGACCAGCTCCTGGGTGGGGCCGACGCCGACATCGGCGGTCAGCAGGGTGTCCTCGACCTCCTCCCAGGTCTCCTCGTCCAGGTGCTCCCGGGACAGCAGGGTCAGCAGGCCCTTGCCGAGGGAGTTCTGGGAGCGGGAGAGCCGGTCGCGGAGCCGCACCAGGCGGCCCGCGGTCGGAGCCGGAGTCTCCACCTCGGGCGGAGCCGTGGCCGCCTCGGCGGTGACGGGGGCCTCGGCCTCCGCCTCCTCGGCCTCGGGAAGGCCGACCTCCTCGATCGTGCGGCGGGCGCCTTCGGGCGGGGCCTCAGCCTCCTCCCCGACCTTCGGTTCGGCTGTACGTGTGGGGGCTTCGGCAGTGCTCTCGGGGGTTTCGGGCCTGGTCTCGGCAGCCTTCTTCCTGCGGCCGCTGACCACCAGCCCGCTGATCGCGGCGAGCGCGATCACAGCGATGACTACTACAAGGATGACGATTTCCATAGCGGCTCCAGTATCGACCACCGTCAACGCTTCGCGGCCATTCCCTCTTCGCGCGCGCTCCACTACGGTCCAGCACCCGCAGATGCCGTCTTCCGGTGGGGGCCCACGTGACCGTGACGACCAGTGTCCGCTTCAACCTCGTCCAGCCCGAACAGCCGCCGGGTGCCGGGGATTCGGCCGAGCGCCCCGTGGACCGCTACCGGGCCGCGCTGGAGATGGCGGGGTACGCCGACGAGCACGGTGTGACCTCGCTCATCGTCGAGGAGCACCACGGCTCCCCCGACGGCTGGCTGCCCGCGCCGCTCGCCCTCGCGGGCGCCTTTCTGGGGCGTACGCGCAGCACACTGGTGACGGCTTGCGCGGTCCTGGCGCCGCTGTACGACCCGCTGCGGCTGGCCGAGGACATCGCCGTGCTCGACCTGGTCAGTGGCGGCCGGCTGGTCACGGTGGCGGGGATCGGCTACCGCCCGGAGGAGTACGCGGCGCTGGGGCTGGACTTCGCCCGGCGCGGCGCCCGGCAGGACGAGGTGCTGGAGACGCTGCTTGCCGCCTGGACCGGTGAGCCGTTCAGCTACCGGGGCCGCACGGTGCGCGTCACCCCGCGCCCGTACAGCAGCCCGCATCCACCGCTGTTCGTCGGCGGCAGCTCGCGCCCGGCCGCGCGGCGGGCCGCACGGCTGGGGCTGCCGCTCTTCCTCCCCGCGCACCTGCCGGAGCTCGCGCGCTACTACGAGGAGCGCTGTGCAGCTGCGGGCAGTGCTCCGCTGTGCCTGATGCCGCCGGCGGAGATCTGCGTCGTACATCTGACGGACGACCCGGATCGGGCCTGGGCGGAACTGGGTGAGCACTTTCTGTACGAGGCGCGCCAGTACGCCTCCTGGCAGACGTCGGAGGTGCGCTCGGCGATGACGGCGCAGGCGACGACCGTCGACCAGCTGCGCGCGGAGGGCGTCTACCGCTTCGTCACCCCGGACGAGTGCCTGGCGCTGGTGGCGCGGCAGCCGGAGGGGGCGCGGCAGATTTTGCTGCATCCGCTGTGCGGCGGCATGCCGGTGGAGGAGGGCTGGCGTTCGCTGCGGCTGCTCGCTCAGGAGGTCATTCCGCAGCTGAAGAAGATCGAGGACTGAGCACCCACCGCGTATCCGTGGCGAAACGGACGGCGAAAGCCCGCTGCCCCGGCTCCTGGCGAAGGAGCCGGGGCAGCGCCGTACGAGGAGTGGGCGGCGGGGGGGCTAGCCCATCTCCTCCAACGCCTTGCCCTTCGGCTCCGGCACCCACTTGAGGATGAACGGAATCGAGAGCAGGGCGAAGACCGTGTAGGCGACGTACGTGGCGGACAGGTTCCACTCCGACAGGCTCGGGAAGCTGGCTGTGATGGCCCAGTTGGCGACCCACTGCGCGGAGGCGGCGACACCGAGCGCGGCGGCGCGGATCTTGCTCGGGAAGATCTCGCCGAGCAGCACCCAGACGACCACACCCCAGGAGAGGGCGAAGAACAGCGTGAAGGTGTGCGCGCCGACCAGCGCGACGACGCCCTGGGTGTCCGGCAGCGAGACCTTGTCGCCGGAGCCGGTCTTGGCCGAGAACGCCCAGGCGACAGACGCCAGCGAGAGGGTCATACCGACCGAGCCGATCAGCGCCAGCGGCTTCCGGCCGATCCGGTCGACGAAGATCATCGCGATGACGGTGCCGATGATGTTCACGATCGAGGTCGTGAAGGAGTAGAGGAACGAGCTCTCGGGGTTGATGCCCACCGACTGCCACAGCGTCGAGGAGTAGTAGAAGACGACGTTGATGCCGACGAGCTGCTGGAAGACGGACAGGCCGATACCGACCCAGACGATAGGCAGCAGGCCGAAGCGCCCGCCGAGCAGGTCCCGGAAGGTGGACTTGTGCTCGCTGCGCATGGCCGTCTCGATCTCGCTGATCCGCAGGTCGAGGCGGTCGTGCTCACCCTCGACGCCGGCCAGCACCTCGCGGGCCTTGTCCTGGCGGCCGACCGAGATCAAGAAGCGCGGGGACTCGGGGATGGCGAAGGAGAGCAGGAAGTAACCGACCGCGGGGATCAGCATGATGCCGAGCATCCACTGCCAGGCTTCCAGCCCGGCGACGGTACCGCGCTGGTCACCGTCGGCGAGGTTGAGGATGCCCCAGTTGACCAGCTGGGACACAGCAATACCGAGGACGATCGCGCCCTGCTGGAAGGAGGCGAGCCTGCCCCGGTAGGCGGGCGGCGACACCTCGGCGATGTAGGCCGGGCCGATGACGGAGGCCATACCGATGGCGATACCGCCCAGCACCCGCCACATCGCCAGGTCCCACAGCGCGAAGGGCAGGGCCGAGCCGACGGCGCTGACGATGAAGAGGACGGCGGCCAGCCGCATGACCTGGATACGGCCTATGCGGTCCGCTATCCGGCCGGCGACGGCAGCACCGATCGCACTGCCGATCAGGGCGGCGGCGATGACCTGCGCCAGCATGGCGGAGCCGACGTCGAAGCGGCCGCGGATCGCCTCCACCGCTCCGTTGATGACTGAGCTGTCGTAGCCGAAGAGAAAGCCGCCCATGGCGGCTGCCGCGGTGATGAAGACGACACGGCCAAGGGGCGCCGTGTGCGCTCCGGTGCCGGGCCGCGGCTGCGGTGTCTGCGGCGCGTCCTGCGCTGTGCTGGTCACGTTCTTCTCCTGAGGTACCCCGGCGACAGTGCCGGGAGGGGAACACCAACCGTCAAGGGTCGAAGACGGGCCTGCACACGGAAGCGCGCTGGCCTCAGGCTTAACGGCGGCTTCTCAGACTGTAAATCTTCAAGTCATGAAGTCAATAGGTCGGGAACTGCGACCCAGAGCACACACCCAACGATCACCGTTCGACTTCTGAAGTGAAGCAGCCGTTTCCGGACCGTTCTCCGGCGGTTTCAGGAGAGCCGCTGACTGATCACCTTGGAGACACCGTCGCCCTGCATGGAGACGCCGTAGAGCGCGTCGGCAACCTCCATCGTGCGCTTCTGATGGGTGATCACGATCAGCTGGGAGCTGTCCTTGAGCTCCTCCATGATCCGGATGAGCCGCTGGAGGTTGGTGTCGTCCAGCGCCGCCTCGACCTCGTCCATCACATAGAACGGGCTGGGCCGTGCCTTGAAGATCGACACGAGCAGCGCGACCGCCGTCAGGGACCGCTCACCGCCGGAGAGCAGCGAGAGCCGCTTGACCTTCTTGCCCGGCGGCCTGGCCTCCACATCGACACCCGTGGTCAGCATGTCGTCGGGATCGGTGAGCACCAGCCGCCCCTCACCGCCCGGGAAGAGCCGCGAGAAGACGCCCTCGAACTCGCGCGCCGTGTCGTGGTACGCCTCCGTGAAGACCTGCTCGACGCGCTCGTCCACCTCCTTGACGACCTGGAGGAGGTCGGCACGCGTCTTCTTCAGGTCCTCCAGCTGCTCGCTGAGGAACTGGTGCCGCTCCTCCAGCGCCGCGAACTCCTCCAGCGCCAGCGGATTGATCTTCCCCAGCTTCTGGTAGGCACGCTCGGCCGCCTTGAGGCGCTTCTCCTGCTCGGCGCGGACGAACGGCACCGGCTTGTTGCGCGGGTGCTGCGGGTCCTCGGGCAGCTCCTCGCCCTCGGCGGGCGGGGACGGCGGCACCAACTGGTCGGGGCCGTAGTCCCGGATCAGCCCGGCCGGCTCGACGCCGAGCTCCTCCAGTGCCTTCGTCTCCAGCTGCTCGATGCGCATCCGCTTCTCCGCGCCGAGCACCTCGCCCCGGTGCACCGAGTCGGTCAGCTTGTCCAACTCGTCCTTGAGCGCCCGGCCCGCGTTGCGCTCGTCGGCCAGCGCCTGCTCACGCTCGGCCTTGGCCCGCTCGATGCCCTCCCGCTCCTCGCGGGCCCGCTCCAACGACGCCTCGACGTAGGCGAGCAGCTGCCGGGAGCCGTCCGCGACGGCCTGGGCGACCTCCGCCTCGTGGCGCAGCCGCACCCGGCGCTCCTCCGCCCTGGCCCGGGCCTCGCGCTCGGCGCGGGCCCCCCGGTCGAGCGCTTCCGCACGCCCGGCGATCGCCTTGACCCGCTCCTCATGCGTACGGACCTGAAGGCGGGCCTCCATCTCGGTCTGGCGCGCGTTGGCGCCGTCAGCGGCGAGGCGGTCCCGCACGGAGGTGTCCGGGTCGCTCCCGCCCTCCGCGTCCTGGGCCTCCTCGGCGACGGCGAGACTTTCGGCCAGCTCATCGGCCTCCTGGCGGGCCCTCGCGAGGGCTTCCTCCGCCTTGGTCACCGCCGCGGCGGCGCGTTCCGCTTCGCCTTGAGCGGCACGGGCTTGACCGGAAAGGGTGCCTACCTTTCCTGCGATACGGGACTTTTCGCGCTCCGCGGAGCTGCGCCGGCGGGCCAGGTCCTCGACCTCGGCCGCCGCTGAGCGCCGGGTCTCCTTCGCCTGGGCCTGCGCTTCTTTGAGCTGATCACAGCGGGTTTCCAGCTCGGTGAGCTGCGCCGCTGCCTCGTCCACCGCCGCCTGGGCTTCGAGGAGCGAGGGGGCGCCCTCCGAGCCGCCGCCGGCGAAGTGGGCGCCGAGGATGTCGCCCTCGGCCGTGACCGCTCGGTGACCGGGGTGCCGCCTGACGAGGTCCTCGGCGGTCTCCAAGGTGTCGACCACCACCGTGTTTTCGAGCAGGTGCTCGATGGTGGGGCGGAGTTCTTCCGGTGCGGTCACCAAGGCTGTCGCGGGGGTGCCATAGGGGAGGTTGCCATCCGCTGCCACCCGTTGCGGGCTGGGGAACGGCGCCCGCTCCTGAGTCGCCACCAGCAGCGTTGCTCGGCCGCCGTCCTCCTTCCGCAACAGGCGCAGGGCCTCTGCCGCGGTGGACACGTCCGTCACCGCTACCGCATCAGCCGCCGAACCCAACGCGGCCGCTATCGGCAGCTCATAGCCCGGGGTCACCGTCAGCAGTTCGGCAGCGGGACCCAGAAGACCGGTGAGGCGGTCCTTGGCGGCGAGCAGAGCTGCTGTGCCGTCCTTGCGGCGAAGGTTCAGGGCGAGGGTGTCGTGACGGGCCGAGGTGGCGGCGCGTTCGCGTTCGGCTTCGGTGAGGGCGTCCCGGGCGGCGGTGAAGGCGGCCTCGGCCGCGGCCAGTTCGCGCTTGGCCTGCTCGTGACGCTCGGCGAGCTCCTCGTCGCCCTCGTCGAGACCGTCGACCTCACCGCGCAGGGCCTCGTACTCCTCCTGGGCCTGCTTGGCCCGTTGGAGCGCGTCGTCCCGTGCGGTGGCGAGTCGGTCGATCTCGGACTGCGCCGAGGCGACGCGGCTGCGTGCGGCCCCCGCCTTGCCGCGCAGGCGCTCGAGATTTTCGCGGCGGTCGGCCAGCGCCCGCGCCTCGTCGCGCAGCCGGCGCTCCTCCTGCTCCAGCCTGCGTTCCAACTCGGAGCGGTGTGCGACCGTCTCGTCCAGCGCCGTGGTCGCGGCCTCCAGCGCCGCCTCCAGTTCCGCCTCCTGCTCGCGGATACGGGCTGCCTCGCGCTCCATCTCCTCCGGATCGCGGCCCCGGCGCTCCTCGGGCTGGGGCGCAGCCGCGTGCTGGACGCGCTGATCGGCCAGGCCGATGGTGCCGCGTACCCGTTCGGCCAGCTGGGAGAGCTCGTACCAGGTCTGCTGGGCCCGCTCCAGCCGGGGCGCGAGGGTGCGGACCTGTTGTTCCAGGTCGGCCTCGCGACGCAGCGCCTCCTTCAGCTCGTCCTCCGCGGCCTGCTTGCGCTGCTTGAGCTCGGCCTCGTCGGCCACCTCGGTACGCAGCGCCTCGCGCAGCGAGACGAGGTCGTCGGCGAGCAGCCGGAGCCGGGCGTCGCGCAGGTCCGCCTGGATGACCTGCGCCTTCCGGGCCACCGCCGCCTGTCGGCCGAGCGGCTTGAGCTGACGGCGCAGCTCGTCGGTGAGGTCCTGGACGCGGGCCAGGTTCGCCTGCATGGCGTCCAGCTTCCGCAGCGCCTTCTCCTTGCGCTTGCGGTGCTTGAGGACGCCTGCCGCCTCCTCGATGAAGGCACGGCGCCCGGTCGGATCGGCGTGCAGTACGCCGTCGAGCTGACCCTGGCCGACGATGACATGCATCTCGCGGCCGATACCCGAGTCGGAGAGCAGCTCCTGGATGTCGAGCAGCCGGCAGGTGTCACCGTTGATCTGATACTCGCTGCCGCCGTTGCGGAACATGATCCGGGTGATGGTGACTTCGGAGTACTCGATGGGCAGCGCGCCGTCCGCGTTGTCGATGGTCAGCGAGACCTCGGCCCGGCCCAGCGGCGGGCGCCCCGTGGTCCCGGCGAAGATGACGTCCTCCATCTTGCCGCCGCGCAGCGACTTGGCGCCCTGCTCGCCCATCACCCAGGAGAGGGCGTCGACCACGTTGGACTTGCCGGAGCCGTTCGGGCCGACGACGCAGGTGATGCCGGGCTCGAAGCGCAGCGTCGTGGCGGAGGCGAAGGACTTGAATCCCCGCAGTGTCAGGCTCTTGAGGTGCACGCGTCCGGACCCTACCGAGGTTGGCCCGGCGATGTCGCGCCGACGGCCCCGAAGCGACGGGAAGGGTTTCGCCCGGGGGTTTCACCGGGAGAGGCCGGGGGCAGATCAGTCGTAACGAAACGCGCCACGTTGAGCGGACCCTCCCACACAGGCGCACCCACACAGCCGACGAGCACCAGTGGACGCACAGCGGACAAAAACTAAGGGACGCCGGAGCGTCCCTTGAGAATTTCTGAGTACGGCTGTCCTGCTCAGCCCGTCCTGCCCGGCGGGCGTGGATCAGGTCAGCGCAGGCTCGGCCGTCTTCACGTCGATGTCTTCGAACACCGAGTCGCGGTGCCGAGCGGCGGCCGACAGAGCGTCGTTCTCGGCCTGCATCCGTACGAGTTCGGATTCCAGGTCCTGGACACGCTGCTGCAGCCGTCGCATCTCGGCGAGCACTCGGGGGTCGTAGCCGCCGACGTGACCGAGAAGCGCCTTTGCCATGATGGATGGTCCTCCACACTGAGTGACCGACCGTAGACGGGTGGGTCGTGAGGGATTCGCACCGTTGAGGGTCTGCTCTGGACTTTTACTAAAGAATCTCTGGATCAAACAGCTCAGGTGCGCGGGGTTTCAGGATCTCACCAAATGGTTTGACGGTCAACACGATCACACGTCGCGCCCCCGGGCCTGCCTTGACTCGACGGCGTCCGGCGCCGGAGACGGCTGTCCGCGGGGGCTGGTGGAAGATCCACGGTGCTCACTCGTTGCGGCAGCTTTGCACGCTACGGCGCAGATGGCAACCGTTGTGGATCACCGGATCGCGAAGCCGCGATACCCACCGCGGGGTGTGTCCCAGATCTCGGTGACGCCATCCACGCGCCCGGGCGTGTCCCCGCCCCGCAGCCACTCCAGCAGTTGCTCGCAGTCGGCTCGGGTGCCCTCCGCCACGATCTGGACGCGGCCGTCACCGAGGTTCAGCGCGAAGCCGACGAGCCGTCCGATCCGGAGCGCCGCCGCGCGGGTGAACCAGCGGAAGCCGACCCCCTGAACCTCGCCGCGGACCCAGGCCGTGAGCCGTGCGGGCTCCTCGGGCCGGTGCGCGGCGGGTTGTTCGGGCAACTGTTCATTCAGGTGTTCACCCAGCTGTTCGCGCGACGTTCCGTCCGTGCTGTCGGTCGGGTTGATGGCAGCCATGGGGTGCACGCTATCCGGACAATTCCCGAGCGGACACATCAGGCGCCGTGGGGATGCCGTACATTGCGCGGCAACTCTCTTCACACCCCGCTCACACCTGGGGGCGAAGAGGGACGGAACAGTGACGCCGTATCGCCGAGCTATGTGAGGACAGCACAGATGGGTCGCCATCGACGCGCTAACCCCACTCCCGTCGCCCCGCCGGAGCCCTCCGCCCGGCAGACAGCGCCACGCCACCACGGAGGCAGGCGCCGCAGACGCGCCGCGACCCCCGTACGGACCGGCCTGCTGGGTGCCTCAGCCGCGCTTGCGATGGGCACCGTCGCCGTGGCCTCCGGTCTGGTGTCGGCGCCGGGCGGGCTCGGCGGACCACGGGACGGCCGGGTGCAGGCTGACGGCACCGGCGATCCCGCGTCCCCGCCGATATCCGGCATACCCTCCGACCGGACGTCCACCGAGGCCCCCGGCGAGGAGAGCGAGAGCAGCCGAAGCCCCGCCCCGACGCCCTCCCGGGAGCGCTCGCGCCCCGCCGAGAAGCCGGAGGCCACTCCCTCGGCGCAGCCCTCGAAGAGCCGCACGCCGGCCCGCGACAAGGAGCGGAGCTCCCGCCCGGACGACAAGAGCGCGCCGGAGCCGGGCGGCGCAGGCGACGGCAGCACCGCGGCGGCCGACCAGGAGTCCGCCGCCGAGAGCGAGGTACTCGCCCTGGTCAACCAGGAGCGCGCCAAGGCCGGCTGCCGGCCTCTCAAGGCGGACCAGCGACTTGCCGGACTGGCCGGGGAGTACAGCGAGGACATGGCGCGGCGCGGGTTCTTCTCGCACACCTCACCCGACGGCAAGACCCCCTGGGACCGCGCCGAGGCCGCGGGCATAAGCGATCTGGGCGGCGAGAACATAGCGCGCGGCCAGGCCAACGCCCGCTCCGTCATGGATTCCTGGATGCACAGCCCCGGCCACCGGGCCAACATCCTCAACTGCGACTACCGCACACTGGGCGTCGGCGCACACTTCGCCGAGGGCGGCCCCTGGTGGACCCAGGACTTCGGCTTCTGAGGGGCAACCGGACGTAGGGCGGCTCTACCGGGGAGCGCGCTGGCAGCGGGGGCAGAAGTAGCTGGAGCGGTTCATCCAGGCGCTGCGGCGCATTGCTGTGCCGCAGCGGCGGCAGGGCTCGTCCTCGCGGCCGTAGGCGTCCAGTGAGCGTTCGAAGTAGCCGGACTCGCCGTTGACGTTCACATAGAGGCTGTCGAAGCTGGTGCCGCCCTGGGCCAGCGCGGCCGTCATCACGTCCCGCACATGGCCGATCAGCTCGGCGGTCTGCTTCCGGGTGAGGGTGGCCGTGGGGCGCTCGTAGTGCAGCCGGGAGCGCCACAGCGACTCGTCGGCGTAGATGTTGCCGACGCCGCTGATCAGCGACTGGTCCAGCAGGGCGCGCTTGATGGTCGTACGGCGGCGGCGCAGGGCGGCGTGGAAGGCCGTCTCGTCGAAGGCGGGGTCGAGCGGGTCGCGGGCGATGTGGGCTATGACGTCGGGCAGCCCGTCCGGTCCGGCCGGGTGGAGCGAGAGGCCACCGAAAGTGCGCTGGTCGACGAAGCGCAGCTCGCCGCCGTCCGCGTCCTCGAAGGTGAAGCGGACCCGCAGATGCCGCTCGTCGGGGGTGCCCGGCGGCTGGATGAGGAGCTGGCCGCTCATCCCGAGGTGGGCGAGGACGGCATGGGAGCCGTCCCCGACGGGCAGCCACAGATACTTGCCGCGGCGCTTGGCCGGTCCGATACGCGCTCCGGCCAGCTGCGCGACGAAGTCCGGCGCTCCGGCCACATGGCGGCGGACGGCGCGCGGGTGGAGCACCTCAGCGGCGACGACGGTACGGCCGCCGGCCCAGCGTTCCAGGCCGCGGCGGACGACCTCGACTTCGGGCAGCTCGGGCACGGGACTCCTCGGGAGACAGGGCCCGCCTTCGCGGGCCGGATAACACCACGGCCGCCCCCGTGGCGGGGGCGGCCGGTTCATCTGGTGCGTGGGCGGTCAGCGGGTCGCCGTTGTGCCCTCCGCCGGACCGGGGGGCCCGCTCCGCCGGGCGTCGGTCACGGACGGTGTCGCGGCGCTCTTCTCACCGGCCGCGGTGCCTGTCGCGGTGCCTGGCGCAACGTCCGCCGCAGCATCTGCCGCGGCCTCGTTGCGGGCCGAGATGGCGCGCCAGGCAGCCTCGGCGGCCTGCTGCTCCGCCTCCTTCTTGCTGCGTCCTGTGCCGGTGCCGTACGCGACACCACCGACGCGGGCAGCAGCCGTGAAGGTCTTCTCGTGGTCGGGGCCCGTCTCGGAGACCAGATACTCCGGTACGCCGAGCCCTTCGGCGGCCGTCAGCTCCTGGAGGCTCGTCTTCCAGTCGAGACCGGCGCCGAGGTTGGAGGAGCGCTCGATGAGCGGGTCGAACAGGCGGTGCACCAGTTCGGAGGCCGCCTCCAGACCCTGGTCGAGGTAGACGGCGCCGATGACCGCCTCCAGCGTGTCCGCGAGGATCGACGCCTTGTCCCGGCCGCCGGTGCCCTCCTCGCCCCTGCCGAGGCGGATGAAAGCACCCAGGTCGAGGCCGCGCGCGACGCCTGCGAGGGCACGCGAGTTGACCACAGCGGCCCGCAGCTTGGCGAGCTGGCCTTCCGGAAGATCCGGATGCATGCGGTAGAGGGTGTCGGTGACGACGAGCCCGAGGACGGAGTCACCGAGGAACTCCAGGCGCTCGTTGGTGGGCAGCCCGCCGTTCTCGTACGCGTAACTGCGGTGCGTCAGCGCACGCACCAGAAGGGCGGACTCCAGTCGGTAACCGAGCCGCCCTTCCAGAATCGCGTGGGACGAGGCCGCGTCCACCAGCTCCGCAGAATCCCCTCCCTTCCCGGGAGCGGGGCTCTGAGGAGTGCCGGCGTTGGACATTGAGCCTGTCACCCGCCGATCAGACCTCGAGAACCTGGCGCTTGTTGTAGGTGCCGCAGCTCGGGCACGCGATGTGCTGCTGCTTGGGCTCGCGGCAGCGCTCGCACTTCACCAGGGTGGGGACCGCAGCCTTCCACTGCGACCGGCGGTGGCGCGTGTTGCTGCGCGACATCTTCCGCTTCGGAACAGCCACGGCTACTTCTCCTGTGAGTCATCCCCGTCGGTGCGGGGCTCGTTGTCCTTCTCGCCGTCCGGCATGGTCTCGGCGAGTCCCTGCAGTGCCGCCCACCTGATGTCGACGGCATCTTCGTGCGCGTGATCAGGATCGTCCGCCAGCCGGGCCCCGCAGTCGGGGCACAGGCCGGGGCAGTCCTCGCGGCACACCGGCTGCAACGGCAGTGCGAGCACCACCGCGTCCCGCAGCACGGGTTCGAGGTCGAACAGGTCGCCCTCGAGGAAGAGCGTGTCCTCGTCCTCCTCGTCCTCGCCGGGTTCCGCCACAGGGCGGCCCCGGTCGTCGGCTTCGGGGTAGGAGAACATCTCCTGGAAGTCCGCTTCGACTCGCTGGTCGAGCGGCTCCAGACACCTTACGCACTCCCCTGTCAGCGGCGCACGGGCGGTGCCCGTGACGAGCACCCCTTCCATGACCGACTCCAGGCGGAGGTCCAGCTCGATCGTCGCCCCGTCGGGAACCTTGATGAACTCGATACCGAGGTCACCGGGGGACTCCACCTCGCGGGAGAGCCGCTTCATCGCACCAGGACGCCGCCCCAGCTCGCGTGTGTCGAACACGAGAGGAGCACGGTGGTCGAGGGGGGCTTTCAGGGCTTCCTGCTTTCTACGGGTGGGGCTGGGGCCGCATGCACTCACGGCCGAAGAGACAGGATACTTGACGGCTCCCCCACGACCCAATCCGCGCCGGGGTGACGCCGCCCTCCGCCCCCGGGTCAGCCGCCCTGACCGTGCCGCTGCTCGTACGCCCTGAGCTGGTCGATGTCGATCATGCTCGTGTCGAAGAGGCTGGTCTCGTCCAGCTGCGGCTGGGACTGGTGCTGCTGGGCGGGGTAGTGCTGCTGGGGCTGCTGCGGGTAGTACCCGTCCTGCTGCTGTCCGTAGCCGTACGGAACGTGCTGCTGCTGCGCGTAGTACGCCTCCTGCTGGGCCTGCTGCTGCGCCTGCTGGGCGTACGCGTACGGATCGTGCTGCTGCTGGCCCCCGTCGTACGGCATCTGCTGCTGCGCGTAGTAGGGGTCGGCGGCGACCGGCTGGCTCTGCGGCTGCGGGGGGATGTGCGGGGGCTGTGCGGGCGGCTGTGGCGGCTGCTCCTCGTGTGATGCCTGGGGAACCGGGTCGGTGTGGGCGAGCCCGGCGAGGTAGTCCGCGTCGCTGGTGTGCCCGTTGAAGCCCTCGGCACCGCCCTGCGCCGCCATGTGGGCCCCCAGCTCGTCGACGGGCTCGTGGCCGCGCAGCTTGAGCCGGCCGCGCCCCACGGCCTCCAGCGTCTTGGCGAGCACCGCGGAGACCGAGCCGAGCCGTGCATCGACGTAGCTGTCGGCGCGGCGCTGCAGCTCGTACGGGTCGCCGGTGCGCTCCGGCGCTTCGTGGGCGTACTCCTCGTGCCACTCCTCGGCGCCGGGGCCGCTGCCCAGCAGCTTCTCCCGGCCCCGCTCGACCGAGCCGATGGTCTTGGACAGCACCGCTTCGAAGTTGGCCAGCTTGCTGTCGACGTAGTCGTCCGCCTCGGCCCGGATCTCGCCCGCCTCCCGTCGCGCCTCCGCGAGAATGCGGTCGGCCTCCTCCTGGGCATGCCGGGCCACTTCGGTGCCGGACACCAGCCCGGCGCGCTCGGCGTGGGCAGCCTCGATGATGCGCTGCGCCTCGTGGTGCGCCTCGGCCACGACCTGCTCGCGGCCGCCGATCACCTCACGCGCCTCGGCGAGCGAGCCGGGCAGCGCCTGGCGTACTTCTTCGAGCATGCCGAGCAGCTCGGCCCGGTTGACCACGCAGGAGGCGGACATGGGCATCGAGCGCGCACCGTCGACGGTTGCCACGATCTCGTCGAGTTTCTGCTGTACGTCCACGAAGGTGACTGTACGGCCCCTGAGTGCGGGCCCGTTACTCCTTCTCGAAGCGGACTGCTCCCTGGCAGGTCAGGGCTTGGTGAGCCGTTCGGTCAGCGCGCGGTTGACGGCCTCGGGCACCAGGTGGGAGACATCGCCGCCCCAGGTGGCGACCTCCTTGACGAGGCTGGAGGAGAGGAAGCTGTAGGTGGGGTTGGTCGGGACGAAGAGCGTCTCGACGCCGGAGAGACCGTTGTTCATCTGGGCCATCTGCAGCTCGTAGTCGAAGTCGCTGACCGCGCGCAGCCCTTTGACGATGGCCGGGATGTCGCGCTCTTTGCAGAAGTCGACCAGCAGCCCGTGGAACGCCTCCACCTTGACGTTCCCGAAGCCTTCGGTGACCTGCCGGATCAGGTCGATGCGTTCGTCGACCGCGAAGAGGCCCTGCTTCGACTTGTTGATCATCACGGCGACGTGGACCACGTCGTACAGCCGGGAGGCGCGGTCGATGATGTCGAGGTGGCCATTGGTGATGGGGTCGAAGGACCCCGGGCAGACTGCGCGGCGCACTGGCACTTCCTCGCTCTCCTCACGGCGGGCACGAGGCCCTGCCTCAGGTGATCTCAGCATGACGCGGGAGTAACTTCCCGCGCGGCGGCGCGACCGTACCAAAGCGTTCCCTCGCCGTAACGACGGGACCGGAGCCCCTCGAAACCCTCCGGCCAGCGGAAATCACCGCCCCTGGTGCTGCGCTCCACGGTGGCCAAGGCACCCGGTGCCAGCCAGGCCCTGGCCCGGAGTGTGAGGAGTGTCTCCCGCAGCTCGTCGTCGGTGACGGCGTACGGGGGGTCGAGAAAGGCCAGGCCGAACGGGTGCTCCGGCGGGTCCTCCGCGAGGATCTGCGTCGCCTTGCCCAGCCGCACCTCCGCGCCGGGCAGCCCGACCGCGCGGACGTTCTCCTTGATGGTGCGCACGGCACGCGGGTCCGTCTCGACGAGCAGCGTGTACGCGGCGCCCCTCGACAGCGCTTCCAGGCCGACGGCGCCGGAACCGGCGTACAGGTCCAGCACGCGCAGGCCCTGCCAGCCGGTGGCGCCCCCCAGCTGGGACTCCCAGCTGGAGAACAGGCCCTCGCGGGCCCGGTCGGAGGTGGGGCGGGTACCGGTGCCCGGCGGAACGGCCAGCCGCCGCCCGCCTGCGGCTCCGGCGATGACGCGGGTCATGGGTGCGGATCCTCTGTGTGGGGTGGGTGCTCGGGGCTCGGCATCAAGGATCCCACGGGGAAGGCGGGGTCGGCGTGGGCTCGGGGCGGCCTGGTTCCCGGTCAGCCCTTGTCGAGGTATTCCTCCCGCTCCTCGTCCAGCAGGGCGTCCAGCGCTGTGCGCAGTTCGGGGTGCTCCGTCAGCTCCGGGTCGGCGGCGACCAGGGCCGTGGCCTCGTCGCGGGCCTCGGTGATGATCTCCTCGTCGTCGATGACGGCAAGCATCCGCAGCGAGGAGCGCACGCCGGACTGTGCCTGGCCCAGTACGTCGCCCTCGCGGCGCTGTTCGAGGTCGATACGGGAGAGTTCGAAGCCGTCGAGCGTGGCGGCAACGGCCTCCAGGCGGGCCCGCGCGGGGCTCTCCTGCGGCATGTCCGTCACCAGCAGACACAGGCCCGGCGCCGAGCCCCGGCCGACGCGGCCCCGCAGCTGGTGCAGCTGCGAGACGCCGAACCGGTCGGCGTCCATGATCACCATGCCGGTCGCGTTGGGCACGTTCACGCCGACCTCGATGACGGTCGTGGCCACCAGCACATCGAGCTCGCCCGCGGTGAACCGCTGCATCACCTCGTCCTTCGCCTCGGGCTGCATCCGCCCGTGCAGGGCCGCCACCCGGAGCCCGGCGAGCGGGCCGGACGCGAGCTGGTCGGCGATGTCGAGGACGGCCAGCGGCGGGCGCTTCTCCTCGCTGTCGGCTCCTTCGCCCGACTCGTCCTCGTCCATCGGGAAACCGTCCGGCTCTTCCCCGTCGTAAGCGGCCCGCTGTGCGCCCGCGCCCTTCGCCGCCTTCGGTTCCTCGTCGTCGCCGATCCGCGGGCAGACCACGTACGTCTGGTGCCCCGCCTCGGTCTCCTCGCGTACCCGTTCCCAGGCCCGCGTGAGGAAGTGCGGCTTGTCCTTGACGGGCACGACGTGGGTGGCGATCGGGGAGCGCCCGGCGGGGAGTTGGTCGAGTACGGAGGTCTCCAGGTCACCGAAGACCGTCATGGCGACGGTCCTGGGAATGGGTGTCGCCGTCATCACCAGCAGGTGCGGGGGTTGCTTGCCCTTGGAACGCAGGGCGTCGCGCTGTTCGACGCCGAAGCGGTGCTGCTCGTCCACCACGACCAGGCCCAGGTCGTGGAAGGTGACCTTGTCCTCGATCAGCGCATGGGTGCCCACGACGATGCCCGCCTCGCCGGTCACCAGGTCCAGCAGTGCCTGACGGCGGGCCGCGGCGCCCATGGAGCCGGTCAGCAGCACCACTTTGGTGCCCTGCTCGGCACCGCCGAGCATCCCTCCCTCGGCCAACTCGCCCATCATCTCCGTGATGGACCGGTGATGCTGCTGGGCCAGCACCTCGGTGGGCGCGAGCATCGCCGCCTGGCCGCCCGCGTCGACGGTGGCGAGCATGGCCCGCAGTGCCACCAGCGTCTTGCCGGAGCCGACCTCGCCCTGGAGGAGCCGGTGCATGGGGTGCTCGGTGGCCAGATCCGCGAAGATCTCCCGGCTGACCTCACGCTGTCCGTCGGTGAGCGTGAACGGCAGCCGTTCGTCGAACGCCTCCAGCAGCCCGCCGGGGGTCGGCCGCCGCGGCACGGCGGGCAGTTCGGTCTCCTTGGCGCGCCGCCGGGCGAGGGCGACCTGGAGGACGAACGCCTCGTCCCACTTGAGCCGGGAGCGGGCCTCGGCGATGTCCGTCTTGCTGCGCGGCCGGTGGACCTTCTCGAACGCCTCGGGCAGCGGGATGAGTCCGCGCTGCTCGCGCAGTGCGTTTGGCAGCGGATCGGTCAGCCCGCGCCAGCTGGTGGCGTCCAGTGCGCTGAGCAGCATGCCGACGGACTGCTCGATGCTCCAGGAGGACAGCTGCTTGCACGCCGGGTACAGCGGCAGCAGCGCGCCGGCGAACTGCTCGACCGTCTCCTGATCGCTCTCCTCGTCCAGGAGTT
This sequence comes from Streptomyces sp. 3N207, assembly GCF_052246355.1. NCBI lineage: Bacteria > Bacillati > Actinomycetota > Actinomycetes > Kitasatosporales > Streptomycetaceae > Streptomyces > Streptomyces sp. 3N207. The sequence continues at coordinate 144,191 of NZ_JBQQBV010000003.1, forward strand.
TGTAGTCCGGGTGGGAGAGCTGGAGCTTGTGGTTGAAGACCCCGACCTTGCCGGCGAACATGCCGCGCTTGCCGGGCAGCAGCTGCCGCTGGTGGAAGTGGACGGAACGGCCGAAGAAGACGAGCTGGAGCCGTCCGCTGCCGTCCGTCAGCGTGACCTCCAGGCGTTGGCCCTTGCCCCGGTTGAACTTGTGCACGCGTGCGTCGTGGACCCGGGCGACGACGGTGACGTGCTCGTCCAGCGGCAGCTCGGACAGCCGCGTCAGCTCGCCGCGTTCGGCGTACCGGCGCGGGTAGTGGTGCAGCAGGTCGCCGACCGTGCGCAGCCCGAGGTGCTCGGACATCACCTTCGCGGTGTTTCCGCCGAGCAGCGCCTTCAGCGGCTCCTGGAGAGGTTCGCTTCGCGTGGTTTCTGTCGAGGGCACGGTTCCATCCTGCCGGACGGGTGTGACAGCGCCCGTGTCACTCGCCAGGAGCGGGTCGGTTCGTGCTCGCCGATGCGCCCGCGGATGTCAGCGGATGTCACTCGACGCCGATGAGCAGCTGTGCCTCCTGCTGCCGTCCCTCGTAGACGACCGTGTCGACGGCGAGGTGACTGGTGCGCACATAGTGCTCCAGCGCCGCGGCGAGCCCCTCGGGCGCCTCCGCACCGAGGACGAGGGTGACCAGCTCGCCCCCGGCAGCCAGCATCCGGGCGAGCACGTCTGTCGCGACCTGCACCGTCCCGGTGCCGATCAGCGCCACGTCTCCCTCGACGAGCCCGAGCACATCCCCGGCCTGGCAGACACCCGCCGTCGTCCACGACTGCCGCTCCGCGACGGTCACTTCGCCGTACCGGGTGGCTCCGGCCGCCGAGGTCATGGTGACGACGTCCTCGTCGAAGCGGCGGTCGGGCTGGTACACGGCCAGCGCCGCGAGCCCCTGGACGGCCGCGCGGGTGGGGATGACGGCGCACCTGATGCCCGCCGCCCGTGCGGCGTCGGCCGCCCGCGCGGCCACGGGGTGGAGTTCCGTCTCGTTGGGCAGCAGCGCCACCTCGGTGGCTCCCGTCGCCCGCACCGCCGCCACCAGCGCTTCCTGCTGTGCCGCGGCCTCCGTGGGCAGCACCCCCGCGCCCGCCTGCCGGCACAGCGCGGCCAGCCCCTCCCCCGGTACGACGGCAACGACGGCCCGCCGTCCGGCAGCCGGCTCCGGCGTCGGTTCCGTCGCGCCACATGGCACACCGCCCTGCACGGCCCCCTCCGCACCGACCTGCGTGCCGTCCCCGGCCGTCGGGAGGTGGGTGATACGGATGCGGTACGGGCGTCCCGCGGCCAGGCCCGCCTCCACGGCGGCTCCCGCGTCGGCGACGTGGACATGGACGCTCCACAGCCCCTCGCCGCCGCCGATGACCAGGGAGTCGCCGAGCGGATCGAGCCGGGCGCGGAGGGTGCCGACGGCCTGGGGGTCGTCGGTCTCCAGGAGGTACATCACCTCGAACTCGGGGCGGAAGGGAGCCTGCGGCGATCCGTCGGCGGGAGCCGCCGCCGCGGTGGCGGCGTCCGGTGCGGGGCACGCGGCGGGGCTCACCCCGGCGGCCGTCTCGGCCGGGGGCTCCTCCGGGACGCGTTCGCCCAGTGCGGCCCACAGCGATGTCAGCAGCACCGTCAGCCCCAGCCCGCCCGCGTCCACCACGCCCGCGCGGGCCAGGGCCGCCAGCCGGCCGGGGGTGGCGGCCAGCGCCTCGTGCGCCGCGACCGCCGGGTCGCCCCCGGTCTCGGCCGCCTCCGCGGCAGCCGCGGCCACCGTCAGCATCGTGCCCTCGACGGGGTGCGCGACAGCGGCGTACGCGGCGCTCGCACCGCACCGCAGCGCACGGGACAGCGACTCGGACGGCTTGTCGCCGGACGGCCCGTCGCTGTCCTCGGCGAGGCCCTGCGCCATGCCGCGCAGATACTCCGCGAGGATCGTGCCCGAGTTGCCCCTGGCGCCCAGCAGCGCGGCCCGTGCCATGGCGCGCAGTGCGTCCCCGGCCGACACCTCCGCGTCCCGGGCCGGGAGCGCCCCGACCGCCGCCTCGAAGGTGAGGCACAGATTGGTGCCGGTATCGCCGTCCGCGACCGGAAAGACGTTGATGGCGTCCATACGCGAACAGTGCGCGCGCAGCGACTCCCGGCCGAGGGCGCACCAGCGGCCTACCGCGGCGGCGTCGAGCGGTAGCGGCACGGCGGGACCTCCTCCAGGGGTCGGCCTCCGGGGAACGGCCGCCGAGGACGGTGGCCGAATGCGGCGGCCGGACGGCGAGCGGCCAGGTGGCGGCGTTGCGGGAAGGCTAGTGTGGCACCGGGCGGAAGCCCAGGTCGGGGCCGGAACGAGGGCCTTGGTTTCGCTGTTCGAGACCGTCCGTTGTATGCTGCTCCGGTTGCCTGATCCGGATGATTCGGTCCGGTAGGTGACGATCTCCCTGGGACAGCCGGTCATCTGGTCCTGCGTCGCCGGGATTCACCGTACGTGCATCTGAAGTCTTTGGAGTGACCCGTGGCTGCGAACTGCGACGTCTGCGGCAAGGGGCCGGAGTTCGGCAACAACATCTCCCACTCGCACCGCCGCACCCGCCGTCGCTGGAACCCGAACATCCAGCGCGTGCGTGCCGTGGTCGGCGGGACGCCGAAGCGCCTCAACGCCTGCACCTCGTGCATCAAGGCCGGCAAGGTGTCGCGCTGACGTCCTCGACGTAACGCAGCGCGGCTCACGCCGAGCCGAACGCAGAACCGGCCCGCTTGTGCGGGCCGGTTTTTGTGTATCCGTACGTCCGAAGCGCTTTCGGGTATCCGTACGTCCGCAGCGCACGGCTGCATGCATGTGTGCATCCGGAGCGGGCGTCCTGGTGGCTCAGCCCCGCTCACGCAGCCGCCACCCGTGGTCCACGGGCCCAAGGCCGGCTCCCAGCGGAAAGCCCGCCGCTATGGCGCCCGTCGTGTACTCCTTCGCGGCCCGCGCGGCCTCCGGCACCGGCAGCCCCTTGGCCAAGTACGAGGCGAGTGCGCTGGCCAGTGTGCAGCCCGTTCCGTGGGTGTGCCGGTTGTCATGGCGGGGTGCGCGCAGCCAGTGCTCCTCGGTGCCGTCGGTGAGGAGATCGACGGCTTCGCCGGGCAGGTGCCCGCCCTTGATCAGTGCCCAGCGCGGCCCATGGGCCAGCACGGCGGCCGCGGCCTCGCGCAGCCCCGTCTCGTCGGTGACCCGGACGCCCGTCAGCTGCGCGACCTCGTCCAGATTGGGGGTGACGACGGTGGCGACCGGCAGCAGCTTGCCGCGCAGCGAGTCCACGGCCTCGGCGGCCAGCAGCGGGTCCCCGTGCTTGGACACCCCCACGGGGTCGACGACCACCGGCGCCCCCGTCCCGGCCAGCAGCTCGGCCACGGTCTCCACGAGCGGCGCCGAGGCGAGCATCCCCGTCTTGACGGCCTGCACCCCGATGTCGTCCACGACGCTGCGGTACTGCGCGCGTACGGCCTCCACCGGAAGCTCCCAAAAACCCTGCACTCCAAGGGAGTTCTGCGCGGTGACGGCGGCGATCACGCTCATGCCGTGGGTGCCGAGCGCCAGCATCGTCTTCAGGTCGGCCTGGATGCCGGCACCGCCGCCGGAGTCGGACCCGGCGACGGTCAGCACGCGGGGTGGCCCGCAGGGCCGGGAGTTCACATCGTCCATGGGGACGACGGTACTCAGCGCTCCGCGTCGTCGGCGAAGTGGTCCCAGCCGCCTGCCTTCGCCCAGGGCGCACCGTCCACGGTGACGCGCGGGCGCGCGGAGGCGCCCTGCACCTCACCGATGACGCGCCAGCGCGCCGGGAGCTTCTGGTCGCGGGGGAAGGTGGCGACGATGGCGTGGTCCTCGCCCCCGGTCAGCACCCACTGGAGCGGGTCGACGCCGACGGCCTGCCCGATGTCGGCCATCTGCGCGGGGATGTCGAGGTCGGCCGAGCGGATGTCGATCCGCACCTTGCTGGCCTCGGCGATGTGCCCCAGGTCGGCCACCAGCCCGTCGCTGACGTCGGTCATCGCGGTCGCCCCCAGCCCGGCTGCCGCGGGCCCCGCGTGATATGGCGGCTCGGGGCGGCGGTGCGCCTCCACAAAGGCGCGGGGTGAACGGAAGCCGCGGGAGAGCACCGCGTGCCCGGCGGCCGACCAGCCCAGCCACCCGGTGACGGCCACCACGTCGCCGGCCCCGGCACCGGAGCGGGTGACCGGCTCCCGGTTACGCAGATCGCCCAGGGCCGTGATGGAGACGGCGATGCTGTCGCCGCGCACCACATCGCCGCCGACCACGGCCGAGGCGGCGACCTGTGCCTCGTCCCGGATGCCGTCCATCAGCTCGGTGGGCCAGTTCGCGGGGAGGTCCGCGGGGACGATCAGACCGAGCAGCAGTGCGGTGGGGACGGCGCCCATGGCGGCGATGTCGGCGAGGTTCTGCGCCGCAGCCTTGCGGCCCACGTCGTACGCCGTCGACCAGTCGCGCCGGAAGTGCCGCCCCTCGATGAGGATGTCGGTGCTGGCGACAACCCGCCGGTCCGGGGCAGCCACCACCGCGGCGTCGTCCCCGGGGCCGATCCGGACGGCCGGGGTGGTGGTCAGCCGGGCGGTCAGCTCCCGGATGAGGCCGAACTCCCCCAGCTCCCCGACGGTGCCCTTCGTCAGCCCCCGCGCGGGGCCGTAGGGGGCCTCCGCCGCGGGCTGCGCAGGCTCGGACGCGGTACCGCCGTTCACATCCCGCATTGCAGTGCCCCTTCGCTCACTTCACTCATCGTGCATTCCCGTGCGTCGTCCACCCGCGCGTGCTGCGCGTGGCTCCGGTGCGCCGTCCATCCGCCGTGGTCCGTCATGCCGACCGCCGGCGCCCGGTTCGTACCGGCCGTCCGGCTGCCACGAGGGCGGCCCGGTGGGCTCCCGGCGGCAGGGGGGGACGCGGTACGGTGGCGTTTCTCTCTCGCCCCGCATGATCCTCGTAGCCCCCGTGGAGGTTCCGTGGTACAGGCGTACGTCTTGATTCAGACCGAAGTTGGCAAGGCTTCGACCGTCGCAGAGATCGTCTCCAAGATCCCCGGCGTGATCCAGGCCGAGGATGTAACGGGTCCGTACGATGTGATCGTGCGCGCCCGCGCCGACACCATGGATGATCTCGGCCGCATGGTGGTCGCCAAGGTCCAGCAGGTGGAAGGCATCACCCGCACTCTGACCTGCCCCATCGTCCATCTCTAGGCCCCCGTATGCTCGCCCGGTGAGCATTCGACGCCGGGCTGCTTCCCCTCGTTCCGTCTCCACCAATCCCGCTGCCGCGGTGGGCGCACTGGTCGCCCTGGCCTCCCTGGTCACAGGAGGCTGCTCGCTCACCGGCGACGCGGGTCCCACCCCGCCCAGCCCTTCCGGCCGGGCCGCGAAGGTGTGCCGTGCGCTGCACGACGCGCTGCCGAAGCGGGTCGACGGCCAACAACGTGGCAAGGCCGACCCCGTCTCCGACTACACCGCCGTCTGGGGAGATCCGGCCATCGCGCTGCGCTGCGGTGTGCCCGAACCCGCCAAGCTCACCCCCGGCAACGAAGAGTACAACCCCACCGCCGACGCGGCGGAGGTGAACCGGGTCTCCTGGCTGATGGAGAAGCAGGACGACGGGTACCGCTTCACGACGACCGACCGCGTCGCCTACGTGGAGTTGACCGTACCCGGCGACTACAAGCCCGAGGTCGAAGCGCTTACGGAGCTGAGCGACGCGGTACGGCACACGGTTCCGAAGAAGCCGAAGGACTGAGCCCGCGCCTTCGGCGGCTCAGCCGCACGCGCTCGCCACGGCCGTCACCGCAGCCGCCGCACCCTGCCCGCCCATGGCGCGCCGAGAGCCGTCCGGGCCGTGACCAGGCACCCCCACCACGACGTTCGGCCCCGAACGCCTACCGCAGGCCCGTCGGGCGGTTGAGGGCGGACTGGATGAGGCGGTCGACCAGTTCGGGATAGCTCACGCCGGTCTCCTGCCACATGCGCGGGTACATCGAGATGGGCGTGAAGCCCGGCATCGTGTTGATCTCGTTGATGACGAACTCGCCGTTCTCACACAGGAAGAAGTCGGCCCGCACCAGCCCCTCGCAGGAGGCCGCCTCGAAGGCGCGTACGGCCAGCTCCTGCACCTGTGCCGTCTCCTCGTCGGTCAGCGGGGCCGGCACGATGCCGGAGGCCGAGTCGATGTACTTGGCCTCGAAGTCGTAGAAGTCGTGGTCGCTGACCGGGGGAATCTCGGCGGGCACGCTGGCGCGCGGGCCGTCCTCGAACTCCAGGACGCCGCACTCGATCTCGCGGCCGCGCAGCAGCGACTCCACGATGATCTTCGGGTCGTGCCGCCTGGCCATCTCGACCGCCTCGTCGAGCCCGCCCAGGTCGTCGACCTTGGTGATGCCCATGGACGAGCCGGCACGCGCCGGCTTGATGAAGACCGGCCAGCCGTGCTCGGAGGCGAAGTCGACGATCTTCTTGCGCGCCGCTGCGGGATCGGTCTCCCACTCCCGGGGCCGGACGGTGACGTACGGGCCGACCGGCAGTCCGAAGGAGGTGAAGATCCGCTTCATGTACTCCTTGTCCATGCCGACGGCCGAGGAGAGCACACCCGAGCCGACGTAGGGCACCCCCGCCAGCTCCAGCATCCCCTGCAGGGTGCCGTCCTCGCCGTACGGGCCGTGCAGTACGGGGAAGACGACGTCGATCTCGCCCAGCGCCTTGGGCATCTGCCCGGGCTCGGTGTGCACGACCTCCCGGCTGCCGGGCGAGACGGGCAGCTGCACCCCGCCGGTGTCGGACTCGGACAGCTGCTCCACGGTGGGCAGCTTGCGGTCCTCGATGGCCATCCGGGCCGGATCGTCGGCGGCCAGCGCCCAGCGGCCGTCCGCGGTGATGCCGATGGGCAGCACCTCGTACTTGTCACGGTCGATGGCGCCGAGCACCGCGCCGGCCGTCAGGACCGAGATCTGGTGCTCTGAGTTGCGTCCGCCGAAGACGACGGCGACTCGGGGCTTGGGTGCGGGGCTCTGGCTGCTCATATCGCTGGGACTTTACCGCGTCGTAGCCGCGCTGCCGATGCGGACGCCCCCGTGGCGCCCGGACGCCGTGCGGACCCGCCCGGGCAGGCGTCCGGCCGGGGGCTCGGCGTGCGGCTCAGGCCCGTTCGGGCTTGGCGCTGCGGGACATCAGCTCCTTGAGCGCCACAAGCGGCGGCTTGCCCTTGTGGACGATCTCCACGACCGTCTCGGTGATCGGCATCTCCACTCCGTGCCGCCGCGCCAGGTCCAGCACGGACTGGCAGGACTTGACGCCCTCCGCGGTCTGCTCGGTGACGGCGATCGTCTCCTGGAGGGTCATGCCCCGGCCGAGGTTGGTTCCGAAGGTGTGGTTGCGGGACAGCGGCGAGGAGCAGGTGGCCACCAGGTCGCCCATGCCGGCCAGACCGGCGAAGGTGTGCGCCTCCGCACCCATGGCGAGGCCGAGCCGGGTGGTCTCGGCCAGGCCCCGGGTGATCAGCGACGCCTTGGAGTTGTCGCCCAGGCCCATCCCGTCGGCGATGCCCACCGCCAGCGCGATGACGTTCTTGACGGCGCCGCCCAGCTCGCAGCCGACCACGTCTGTGCTGGTGTAGGGCCGGAAGTACGGGGTGTGGCAGGCGCTCTGCAGGGCGCGTGCCGCCCCCTCGTCCACACAGGCGGCGACGGCGGCGGCGGGCTGGCGGGCGGCGATCTCACGGGCGAGATTGGGTCCGGTGAGTACGGCGACCCGCTGGGCGGGGACACCGGCGACCTCCTCGATGACCTCGCTCATCCGCTTGGCGGTGCCGAGTTCGATGCCCTTCATCAGCGAGACGAGCACCGTGCCGGGGTGCAGCAGCCCCCGCCAGGACTCCAGGTTGCTGCGGAGCGTCTGGGAGGGCACCGAGAGGACGGTGAACTCCGCATCCCGGGCAGCGTCCGCGGGATCGGTGGTGGCCCGCACCGCGGCGGGGAGTTCGGTGTCGGGGTGGTATCCGGGGTTGCGGCGCGTGGTGTTGATCGCCTCGACGACCTCGGCCCGGCGGCCCCACAGGGTGACCTCCACCCCGGCGTCGGCGAGCACCATCGCGAAGGCGGTGCCCCAGGAGCCGGTGCCGAACACGACGGCCTTCCTCCGTCGTTCCTCCTGCCGCCCGTCCTGCAGGCTCACGCGTTCTTCTCTCCCTCTGCCGCCTCGGCCGTGGCCGGTGACTGACCGGCCGGCTCGTGCTGTCCGTCCACCTCGCGCACCTCGGGCGGGTGCTCCCGGGCGGCCCGCTGCTCACGCCTGCGGACCGCCGCCTTGCGCATGTCGTACCGCTCGGCGGGCGCGGGCTCGCCACGAACGACGGCGAGCTGCTCGGTGACGGCATCCATCATGACGTCGGTGACCTCGCGGAGCGCCTCGGCGGTGGGCTCCCGGTCGTAGAACGCCGACAGGTCGATCGGCGGTCCCGCCTGCACGGTGAGGGTCTTGCGCGGGAAGAGCCGCAGCTTCTTCTCCTTGGCGTACGGCGGCATCGCCAGGTTGGCGCCCCACTGTGCGACGGGGATGACGGGCGCCCTGGTCAGCAGCGCGACCCGGGCAGCGCCGGTCTTGCCGGACATCGGCCACATCTCCGGGTCACGGGTGAGGGTGCCCTCCGGGTAGAAGGCGACGCACTCGCCCTTCTCGATGGCCTCCACGGCGGCCCGGAAGGCGCCCACCGCGTCGGTCGACTCGCGGTATACGGGGATCTGCCCGGTGCCCCGCATCGCAGCGCCCAGGAAACCGCCCTTGAACAGGCCCACCTTGGCCAGGAACCGCGGGACGCGGCCGGTGTTGTACTGGAAGTGGGCGTAGGAGAGCGGGTCGAGATACGAGTTGTGGTTGACGACGGTGATAAAGCCGCCGTCCTGCGGAATGTGCTCCATTCCGCGCCAGTCCCGCTTGAAGAGCAGGATCAACGGGGGTTTCAGCAGGAACGCCGCAAAGCGGTACCAGAAGCCGATCTTCCTGCGTTTACCGTCACTCCCCGGCATTGCGCGCCCCCTTCGGCTCGGCTTTTTCGGCCGATGGTCCTGGGGTTGCTCCCGGGGCGGACACGGTTTGGCGGGACACCCGGACACCATCTCCTTAGGGGGCTCCTTGTGGGGCCCTTCCTCTGGGGGCAAATCGACAACCGCACAAGTGTCGCCGTGGACTGCCTCGCTGTCGAGCACACTGTCCGTGCTCAACTGTGGGGCACACGGTAACCCTGTCCCCGTCGCCCCGTTCGGCGAGAGGCGAGAATGGGGCCGATGAAGCCACATGTGACGGCCGTGACGTGGACTCTTGTGGTGCCGCTGAAGCCTCTCTCCCGGGCCAAGAGCCGGCTTGCGGGCGCCGCAGCGGGCCCTCCCCTACCCGAGCTCGCGCTGGCGTTCGCGCAGGACACCGTGAGTGCGGCGCTCGGCTGTCCGGCAGTGCGCGGTGTGGTGGTTGTCACGGACGATCCGCTGGCCGCCGGTGAACTGCGTGCCCTGGGCGCGCACCCGGCGCCCGATCTGCCGGGCGATGGGCTGAACGCGGCGCTCGCACACGGAGCCGCGACGGCACGCGCCATGGACCCCGATACGGCTGTCGCGGCCCTGAACGCCGATCTGCCGGCGCTACGACCCGCGGAATTGGAGCGGGTACTGAATGCGGCTTCCGGATTTGCCCGGGCTTTTCTTCCCGACGCTGCGGAAATCGGCACAACTGTGCTGACTGCCCTCCCGCGGACCGAGCTTTCCCCCGCTTTCGGCGGCCCCTCCCGGACCCGGCACCGGGCCTCCGGTGCGGTGGAACTGACGACACCGGGAGTTCCCAGCGTGCGGCAGGACGTGGACACACCTGAGGATCTGCGAGCCGCGCTCGCACTGGGCGTCGGCGAATTCACCTCGGCGCTGCTCGCGGGACCCGTCCCCGGCCCGGGCCGCTAGGCTTTCGATATGCAGGCCACGGCGTACACCTACGACCCGGAGTCCCGGTCCGGCAGCGTGCTGCTGGACGACGGCACCCCTCTCCCCTTCGAGTCCCCCGCCTTCGACGCGGGCGGTCTCCGCCTGCTCCGCCCCGGCCAACGGGTCCGCATCGAACTCGAGGGCGAAGCCGAGGCTCGCCGCATCACCCTGGTGACGCTCCAGACCCTGTAAGCCCGAACACACTGGTTGCGACGGCCGGCAACGTGGGGGTCCTCCCACGCAGGGAAAACGCCGCGGGCCGGGCTCCCCCGAGGGAGCCCGGCCCGGCGCTGGCGTTACGGCGTGAGAGCCGCGTGTGGCCCTCCCCCGTCGGCGACAGTGCGCCACCTGGGAGGGATCGTTTCATCTCCTGACCCGCGAAAGCGGACTACCGCCTACGCGACGTGGTCTTCTTGGCGGTGGTCTTACGCGCCGCCGTCTTCCGCGCGGGCGCCTTCGTGGCGGTGGTCTTGCGCGCCGGTGCCTTCTTGGCGGTGGTCTTGGCAGGGGCCTTCTTGGCGGTTGTCTTCTTGGCGCCGGCCTTCTTCGCCGGTGCGGCCTTCTTGGCGGTCGTCTTCTTCGCCGGTGCGGCCTTCTTCGCCGGTGCGGCCTTCTTGGCCGTGGTCTTCTTCGCCGCCGTCTTCTTGGCACCCGCCTTCTTGGCCGCGGCCTTCTTGGTGGCCGCGCCACCGGAGAGGCTGCCCTTGGGGGCCTTCTTGACCGCGACATCGTTCTTGGGGAGCTTCTTCGCCCCGCTCACCAGGTCCTTGAAGCCCGCACCGGCACGGAAGCGCGGTACCGAGGTCTTCTTCACCCGCACCCGCTCGCCGGTCTGCGGATTACGGGCGTAACGGGCCGGTCGGTCGACCTTCTCGAAAGAGCCGAAGCCGGTGACCGAAACACGCTCACCGGCGACGACCGCACGAACGATCGCGTCCAGGACTACATCGACCGCGTCTGCGGCCTGCTGGCGTCCACCGAGGTCATCTTGGATAGCTTCAACGAGCTGCGCCTTGTTCACGTCTTCCCCTTCGGAGACATTGCCGGAACGAATGTGTTCAGCTTTTTCGCACGCTAGGCAGATATATACCGCAAATCAAACACGAAACGGGCGAATCACCCTTGTGCCGCAACGAACTCGCCCGTCACGGAGTTCCGTCCGCGCACACGTCCCCTTGCCCCGCGCTGAATCGCCCCTCGTCGACGTCGGCCATCAGGCGCTCCAGACGCCGTTCGGCATCGGCGAGATCGTGTTTGGAAGCCGCGGTGATGACAAGCAGCTTCCGGGCCAGCGGCACCCGTGCACTCTGCGGAATTTGCGGGGAGCGCACCCGGGAGTGCGCTTCCTTCAATCGGGCGGCGAGTCGGTCGTAGAGCTCCAGTTGACCGTCGCGTTCCATGCGGTGATTGTGCCATCTGGGGTGAGTTGTCGCTTCCAGCGGGTCAGCGTAGGGCGGGGACGTGTGAGGTGTACGCACCAACTCCGCTGGGCAGAGCCTTTGTTGACACCTCGCGGCGAGTCGTGCGGGCGAGTCGCGAACGGCACTGTGCCTGAGTGCGACAGGAGCCGACGTCAAGACTAATTCACGTCATTCGTCAGCGCACGTGTGCGCGCATACGTGCCGCATACAGCCGCACCGCCCACACGTGCCGCACACAGCACCGCGCCCCCGCCGGGTGCGGCGGGGGCGCGGTGGTGAAGTGGTGTTCTGAGGGTCTCTCAGGCGGCAAGTGTGCGCGGTTTGAAGGAGGACCTGGACTTCTCGAAGTCCGCGATGGCGTCCTCGTTCTTCAGGGTGAGGCTGATGTCGTCCAGCCCTTCCAGCAGCCGCCAACGGGCGTTCTCGTCCAGTTCGAAGTCGGCCTCGACGCCGGGCGCCACGACCTTGCGCCGCACCAGGTCCACGGTCACCTCGCTGGTCGGATCGGCCTCCGTCAGCTGCCAGAGCGCGTCCACGGTCTCCTGCGGCAGCACGACCGTGAGCAGGCCGTTCTTGAGCGAGTTGCCACGGAAGATGTCAGCGAACCGCGAGGAGATGACGGCCTTGAAGCCGTAGTTCTGGAGCGCCCAGACGGCGTGCTCGCGGGATGAGCCGGTGCCGAAGTCGGGGCCTGCGACCAGCACCGTTCCGCCCTGGTAGGCGGACTGGTTGAGCACGAACTCGGGGTCCTTGCGCCACGCCTCGAACAGGCCGTCCTCGAAGCCGTCGCGGGTGACCTTCTTGAGCCAGTGGGCCGGGATGATCTGATCGGTGTCGACGTTGCTGCGGCGCAGCGGGACCGCCCGGCCGGTGTGTGTGGTGAAGGCTTCCATCTCTCGTCTCCCTTGAGCTTTCTCGGCGCGTCGGCCCGTCAGGCAACAGCCGGTTCGCGTACGTCCGCCAGGTCGGCAGGCGAGGCCAGGTGGCCCAGTACCGCAGTCGCCGCCGCCACCTGCGGCGAGACCAGATGGGTACGGCCGCCCTTGCCCTGCCGGCCCTCGAAGTTGCGGTTCGAGGTGGAGGCGGCGCGCTCACCCGGCTGGAGCTGGTCGGGGTTCATGCCCAGGCACATCGAGCAGCCGGCGTGCCGCCACTCGGCGCCCGCAGCCGTGAACACCTTGTCCAGCCCTTCCTCGACGGCCTGCAGCGACACCCGCACGGAGCCGGGGACGACCAGCATCCGCACACTGTCGGCAACCTTGCGGCCCTGGAGCACCGAGGCGGCCGAACGCAGGTCCTCGATACGGCCGTTGGTGCACGACCCGACGAAGACGGTGTCGACGGCGACCTCGCGCAGCGGCTGACCCGCACTCAGCCCCATGTAGTCCAGGGCCTTCTCGGCCGCGTACCGGGCGCTGGCGTCCTCGAAGGAGGCCGGGTCGGGCACCGAATGGGACAGCGGAGCACCCTGACCGGGGTTGGTGCCCCAGGTGACGAACGGCGCCAGCTCCGACGCCTCGATGACGACCTCGTGGTCGAAGACCGCGTCCTCTTCCGTGCGCAGCGTTTTCCAGTAGGCGACGGCCTCGTCCCAGTCCCCGCCCTGGGGGGCGTGCTCGCGGCCCTGGACGTAGGCGAAGGTGGTCTCGTCCGGGGCGATCATCCCGGCCCGGGCGCCCGCCTCGATGGACATGTTGCAGATCGTCATCCGCGCTTCCATCGACAGCTTCTCGATGGCCTCGCCGCGGTACTCGATCACATAGCCCTGGCCGCCACCCGTGCCGATCTTCGTGATGATGGCGAGAATCAGGTCCTTGGCGGTGACGTCCTCGGGCAGCTCGCCGTTCACGGTGACCGCCATGGTCTTGAACGGCGCCATCGGCAGCGTCTGGGTGGCGAGCACATGCTCCACCTGGGAGGTGCCGATCCCGAAGGCCAGCGCACCGAACGCACCGTGGGTCGAGGTGTGGCTGTCACCACAGACCACTGTCATCCCGGGCTGGGTCAGCCCCAGCTGCGGCCCTACGACGTGTACGACGCCCTGTTCGACGTCGCCCAGCGGGTGCAGCCGCACCCCGAAATCCGCACAGTTCTTACGCAGGGTCTCCAACTGGGTACGCGAGACCGGGTCGGCGATCGGCTTGTCGATGTCGAGGGTGGGGGTGTTGTGGTCCTCGGTCGCGATGGTCAGATCCGTGCGCCGCACGGCCCGGCCCGCCTTGCGGAGTCCGTCGAACGCCTGCGGGCTGGTCACCTCGTGGAGCAGGTGCAGATCGATGAAGAGAAGGTCCGGCTCGCCTTCCGCGCGCCTGACGACATGGTCGTCCCAGACTTTCTCCGCGAGTGTGCGTCCCATCGCTTTCCCTTCGGCCGGCAGCGTCGCCGCCCACATGTCGAGACCAGTTCCTCCCCCAGCCTTCGGCCGGGGAGACCCCCACGAAGTGGCGGCCGTCTCTCAAGATTGGCGGGTCGCTGGGAAAATTGAACTTGCGTTTCACACTCTGAGACGTGAGTATCGACGCATGGACAACTCTAGCGGCGTCGGCGTTCTCGACAAGGCAGCTGTGGTACTGAGCGCTCTGGAGTCCGGTCCGGCCACCCTCGCCGGGCTGGTCTCAGCGACCGGTCTCGCGCGCCCCACGGCGCACCGGCTCGCGGTGGCTCTCGAGCACCACCGCATGGTGGCCCGCGACATGCAGGGCCGTTTCATCCTCGGCCCACGGCTGGGCGAGCTCGCCGCTGCGGCGGGCGAGGACCGGCTGCTCGCGGCGGCGGGCCCGGTACTCACCCACCTACGCGATGTGACGGGCGAGAGCGCCCAGCTCTACCGGCGCCAGGGCGACATGCGCATCTGTGTCGCCGCCGCCGAACGCCTCTCCGGCCTGCGCGACACCGTGCCGGTCGGCTCGACGCTGCCCATGAAGGCGGGCTCCGCCGCGCAGATCCTGATGGCCTGGGAGGAGCCCGAGCGGCTGCACCGCGGCCTCCAGGGTGCCCGGTTCACCGCCACCGCGCTCTCCGGCGTACGGCGCCGGGGCTGGGCCCAGTCGATCGGCGAGCGCGAGCCGGGCGTCGCATCCGTCTCCGCGCCCGTACGCGGCCCTTCCAACCGTGTGGTGGCCGCCGTCTCCGTCTCAGGACCCATCGAGCGTCTGACCCGCCACCCCGGCCGGATGCACGCCCAGGCCATCGTCGACGCCGCTGCCCGACTCAGCGAGTCGCTCCGCAGACCCGGCTGAGGATCCCGTTTTGCGGGTGGGCTCCGTATCTCGCACGGGTACGGAGCCGACCCGCAAGCGAGCACGACGAAGGCCCCGCACCGTGAGGTGCGGGGCCTTTCTGATCGAGTACCCCCGACCGGATTCGAACCGGCGCTACCGCCTTGAGAGGGCGGCGTGCTAGGCCGCTACACAACGGGGGCCCTGCCTTCGATCCCGGCCTTGCGGACGGAATCCGTACCCCCGACCGGATTCGAACCGGCGCTACCGCCTTGAGAGGGCGGCGTGCTAGGCCGCTACACAACGGGGGCTCGATCTCGCAGAACGTGAACACTGCTGAACACAATGCGGATCTTGCTGGGCTACCAGGACTCGAACCTAGACTAACTGAACCAGAATCAGTCGTGCTGCCAATTACACCATAGCCCACCGAAACGCAACCCCCGGTGGGGATTTTGTTTGGGTGGCCGCCTCCGGTTCCGGCCTTTTCGGCCTGCCCCGTTCGGCGACAGGAAGAACATTACCCGATGGCGGACGGTGCTCCAAAACGAGTTCCAGGGGCCCCGTTCCGGGGCACCGTCCCCACCTCGGCGGCTACGAACCGAGCTTGGCGAGGGCCGCGTCGATGCGCTCCAGGGTGCGGTCCTTGCCGAGGACCTGGAGGGACTCGAAGAGGGGGAGGCCTACGGTGCGGCCGGTTACGGCTACGCGGACCGGGGCCTGGGCCTTGCCGAGCTTGAGGCCGTGTTCCTCGCCGGCGGCGAGGACGGCTTCCTTCAACGACTCCGGGGTGGTCCAGTCGGCCGTCTCCAGCTTGGCGCGGGCCGTACGGAGGAGATCCGCTGCGCCCTCCTTCATCGCCTTCTGCCAGGACTTCTCGTCCTCCACGGGCCGGTTCAGGAAGAGGAAGTCCACGTTGTCGGTGATGTCCGAGAGGACGGTGAGCCGGGTCTGGGCCAGCGGGGCCAGCTCCTCGAACGCCTGCTGGGAGAAGTTCGCCTCGTCCCAAGGGGCATGGGGGGCCTTCAGCCACGGCTCGCAGGCGGCGACGAAGTCCTTCAGCGGCATCTCCCGCAGGTGCGTGGCGTTGATGGCCTCGCACTTCTTCAGGTCGAAGCGCGCCGGGTTGGAGTTGACCTCGTGGATGTCGAAGGCGGCGACCATCTCGTCGACGGAGAAGATGTCGCGGTCCTCGGCGAGGGACCAGCCGAGCAGGGAAAGGTAGTTGAGCAGGCCCTCGGGGAGGAAGCCGCGCTCGCGGTAGAGGTTGAGGGAGGACTGCGGATCGCGCTTGGAGAGCTTCTTGTTGCCCTCGCCCATGACATAGGGCAGATGGCCGAACTCCGGGATCCGCTTGGCGATGCCCAGCTCCGTCAGCGCCTTGTAGAGCGCGATCTGGCGCGGGGTGGAGGAGAGCAGGTCCTCGCCGCGCAGCACGTGCGTGATGTCCATCAGCGCGTCGTCCAGCGGGTTGACCAGCGTGTACAGCGGGGCGCCGTTGGTGCGCAGGATGCCGTAGTCGGTGACGTTCTCCGGCTGGAAGGTGATCTCGCCGCGGACCAGGTCGGTGAAGGTGATCGGCTCGTCCGGCATCCGGAAGCGGACGACGTGGCTGCGGCCCTCGCCCTCGTAGGCGGCGATCTGCTCGCCGGTCAGCTCGCGGCAGCGGCCGTCGTAGCCGGAGGGGCGGCCCTCTTTGCGGGCCTGCTCGCGCCGCTGTTCCAGCTCTTCGGCCGTGCAGTAGCAGGGATAGGCGTAACCGCCGTCCAGCAGCTTGCGCGCGACGTCCGCGTAGATGTCCATCCGCTGGGACTGCCGGTAAGGGCCGTGCGGGCCGCCCACCTCGGGGCCTTCGTCCCAGTCGAGGCCCAGCCAGCGCATCGCGTCCAGCAGCTGCTCGTAGGACTCCTCCGAGTCGCGCGCCGCGTCGGTGTCCTCGATGCGGAAGACCAGGGTGCCGCCGGTGTGCCGGGCGTACGCCCAGTTGAACAGGGCGGTACGGACCAGACCCACGTGGGGGTTACCGGTCGGGGAGGGACAGAAACGTACGCGGACGTCCGGGCCCGCGGTCGCGTTAGTCACGCTTGATCACCTTATTGGTGAGAGTGCCGATTCCTTCGATGGTGACGGCGACCTCGTCGCCGACGTTCAGGGGGCCGACGCCTGCGGGGGTGCCGGTGAGGATGACGTCACCGGGCAGCAGGGTCATGGCCTCGGTGATGTGGACGATCAGGTCCTCGATGGGCCGGATCATGTCGCTGGTACGGCCCAGCTGGCGCTGTTCGCCGTTGACCGTGCACATGATGCCGAGGTCCGCCGGGTCCAGCTCGGTCTCCGTCCAGGGGCCGAGCGGGCAGGAGCCGTCGAAGCCCTTGGCGCGGGCCCACTGCTTCTCCGTACGCTGCACATCACGCGCGGTGATGTCGTTGGCGCAGGTGTAGCCGAGGATGACGTCCTTGGCGCGCTCGCGCGGCACGTCCTTGCACAGCCGGCCGATGACCACGGCCAGCTCCGCCTCGTGGTGCAGCTCGTCGGAGAAGGACGGGTAGCCGATCGGGTCGTTCGGGCCGATCACCGAGGTGGACGGCTTGAGGAAGGTGACCGGGGTCTCGGGGACCTCGTTGCCGAGCTCCTTGGCGTGCTCGGCATAGTTCCTGCCGATCGCCACCACCTTGTTGGGGAGGGTGGGCGGCAGGATGCGGACCTTGCTCATGGGGAGCTTCTGGCCCGTGCGCTCGAACTCTGCGAAAGGGTGGCCCTTGATGATGTCGAGGACGGGGCCCTCGGGGGTTGAGGGCTCGCCCTCGACGACGCCGAAACCTACGGTTCCGTCCAGGGAGAATCTTGCGATGCGCACGGGGGTCCTTCGGTGCCGGTTCCAATGGCTGGGACCCCAGCGTATTCCACGGGGTGTCGCGGGCGGGGCGGGGTTGTTCGTGCCCCTGCCCCGCCCCCGGCTCTTACCGCAGCCGCGCCATCAAGGCGTGTTCCACCAGAGTGATCAGCGCGCTCTTGGCGTCCCCGCGGTGCCGGGCGTCCGTGGTGATGATCGGGGCGTCCGGGCCGATCTGGAGGGCTTCGCGGACCTCTTCGGGCGAGTAGGGCTGGTGGCCGTCGAAGCCGTTGAGGGCGATGACGAACGGCAGCCCGCTGTTCTCGAAGTAGTCCACCGCCGGGAAACAGTCCGCCAGCCGGCGGGTGTCCACCAGAACCACCGCACCGATAGCACCACGCACCAGGTCGTCCCACATGAACCAGAACCGGTCCTGACCCGGCGTACCGAACAGATACAGGATCAGGTCCTGGTCCAGGGTGATACGGCCGAAGTCCATGGCCACCGTGGTGGTGGTCTTGTCCGCGGTGTGGGTCAGGTCGTCGATACCGGCCGAGGCGGAGGTCATCACGGCCTCGGTGCGCAGCGGGTTGATCTCCGAGACCGCACCGACGAAGGTCGTCTTGCCCACGCCGAATCCGCCGGCCACCACGATCTTCGCGGAGGTCGTCGAACGGGCTGTCGTACCCCCGACGGGCCCGGCGCTAGAGCTTCCGAAGTCCACTGAGCACCCTTTCGAGCAGTGTCACGTCTGGTTGACCGTCGGCGGTGGTCGCGTCACCGCCCGGCTGGTGGATGGCGACGAGTCCGGCCTCGGCCAGGTCGGCGACGAGGATCCGGGCGACGCCGAGCGGGATGGTCAGGAGTGCCGAGATCTCGGCGACCGACTTGATCTCGTAGCACAGGCGGCAGATCCGCTGGTGCTCCGGGAGCTGGCCTTGGAGCTGCGAGGTCTCCGCCGTGGTGTGCACCAGCGCCTCGATGGCGAGCTGGTAGCGGGGACGGGTCCGGCCACCCGTCATCGCGTACGGACGCACCAGCGGCTGCTGCGGCGGCGGGGGCTGGTCGGCGGCGCGCTGGGTGCCGGCCGACCTGTCACCGGGCGCGGGCTGCACCGGCTGGATACGGGTCTGTGGGTTCTGCTGGTGTTGCGGCTGCCGCTGCGGGGGCGGCGCGCCGTGCTGCGGCTGCCCTCCGTGCTGCGGCTGGTGCGGCGGTTGTCCGCCGTGCTGCTGCGGCGCCCCGTACTGCGGCCGGCCGGGCTGCTGCGGCTGCCGGCCGTGCTGCGGCTGACCGGGCTGCTGTGGGTGCTGACCGGTCGGCCCCTGGACGTGCTCGCTCGGTGCCGAGGGGAAGTTGAAACGGTTCAGGAACGGCGCGTCCCCACCCTGGGCCGCGACGGACTGACCGTCCTGCGGCTGATCGGGACGACCATTGCCGTACGACGACGGACCTCCTGGGGGCGTTGCCACGTTTCCTCCTCCGACTCACGGACAGACGGCCGTTGCGCTCACGGCACCTTATGGCGCCCGGCCGCGTTGCGCACTGCCAAGGGACAGTTGTGCCCTAGTTGAGAAGACTGCCCTGAAGTTCCGCTCGCAGATCCGGGGTGAGGACCCCTCCGGCACGGTCGACCAGCAACGCCATCTCGTATCCCACCAGGCCGATATCGGCCTCGGGGTGGGCCAGGACGGCCAGCGAGGAGCCGTCGGAGATGGACATGATGAAGAGGAATCCCCTCTCCATCTCCACAACCGTCTGGTTGACCCCACCGCCCTCGAAGATCCGGGACGCGCCCGCGGTCAGCGAGGTGAGCCCCGAAGCGACTGCCGCCAGCTGGTCGGCGCGGTCGCGCGGGAAGCCCTCGGACATCGCGAGCAGGAGTCCGTCGGCGGAGACCACCACCGTGTGGGAGACCCCGGGGGTGTTCTCCACGAAGTTGGTGATCAACCAGTTCAGGTTCTGCGCCGCCTGGCTCATCGGGCTCACACTAACGCTCCTGATCGTAGGTGCTGCCGGGGCCGAAGCCCTGTCGGTCATTCTGGTTGCCGTCGCCCGCCGTGCGCCCCTGGCGGACGCCGCGGTGCAGGTTGCTCAGTCTCCCGCGCACGTCCTCGGGCGCGCGCGAGACCGAGGGGCCACCCTGTCGGCTGTCTTCCGCGGCACCCTCGACCAGATTGGCCCTGGGCACCCGGCGCGGCAGTCCGGACGAGGTGACACCGCCGGACTGCGGGGCACGCAACTGCCCCGCCCTGTTCCAGCGTTCGTCGTTCTCGCTCCACCGGTGGGTTCCGGTTTCCTCCTGCGACGGCTGCCCCGCGGACTCCTCGGCCGGGGCTTCCCAACCCTGCACGGGGGCCTGGTGCTGCGCTTCCGGCTCCCCGTCCTGCTGCTGTCGCCCCGGGTCACGTCGCGGGAGGCCCGCTTCGGTGGTGGTGCGACGGCTGTTCGGGAGGGAACCCGGACGGTCGAAACCTACACGCTCAGCGTCCCCCTGGGGAACGCCGGAAGAAGATTCCGCTTCCGGCTGCTGCGACGTGTACTGGCCCTCGTGCACTGGTTGTTGGGGCTGCAGCCGCTGCTGCTCGTACTCCCCGGTGCCGGTCGTGGAGATCTCGTGGGGCTGCTGTGTTGCGGAACTGCCGTAGGACTGTCCGTACCCCTGGTCGTATCCCGCGTCGTAGCCGCCGGTGTACTGCTGCGCGGCGATCTCACCGGTCTGCTCGTACCCCTGCTGATACGGGTCGGCCGGCTGCTGGTACTGATCGCCCTGCTGCTGGTACGGGCCGCCTTGCGCATATGCGTCGTACGGCTGTCCCTGCGCGGTGTCGTACGGCTGTTGGCCCTGCGGGTAGGCGTCCTGCCGTGGCTCCCGAGGGGGCTGTGGTGGCTCGGCCTGCTGGGGTTGGTGTTGCTGCGGCTGCGCTTGCTGGGACTGCGGCGCCTCCAGCGCTGCGCGGCGCTCCTCGCGGAACCGGGAGCGGCTGACGGAGCCGAGGGGCAAGGACTGGTCGCCGGAGCCGTAGCGCGAGTCGTCGAAGCCCAGCTCGGCGGCCGAGCGGGAATCCAACGCGTTCGGCTCGCGGGGCTGTTCGGGGACGATACGGGAGACGGTGAAGTCCTCCTCGGAGGAGTCCTCCTCCCCTCCCCCGCCGTGCGTGATGGCGTCGGGCAGCATCACCAGCGAGGTGGTGCCCGCCTGCTCGCCGGAGGGGCGCAGCTGGACGCGGATGCCGTGCCGGTCGGCGAGGCGGCCCACCACGAACAGGCCCATGCGCTGGGAGACGGCGACATCCACCGTCGGCGGGTTGGCCAGCTTGTGGTTGATGTCCGCGAAGTCCTCGGCGGTCAGCCCGATGCCCTTGTCATGGATCTCGATCATCATCCGGCCGTCCGGCAGCCGGGTCGCGGTGACCCGCACCTTGCTCTGCGGCGAGGAGAACGACGCCGCGTTCTCCAGCAGCTCGGCGAGCAGGTGGACCAGGTCGTTGACGACCTGCCCGTGGATCTCCGTCTCGGGGATGCCGCTGACCTCGATACGCGCGTAGTGCTCCACTTCGGAGGAGGCGGCGCGCAGGATGTCGACGAGCGGCACCGGCTCCGTCCACCGACGGCCCGGCTCCTCGCCGGCGAGGACCAGCAGGTTCTCGCCGTTGCGGCGCATCCGGGTGGCCAGGTGGTCCATCCGGAACAGCTTCTCCAGCTGGTCCGGGTCCGCCTCGCTGTTCTCCATCTCCGTCACCAGCTCCAGCTGGCGCTCGATGAGGCCCTGGTTGCGGCGGGAGAGGTTGGTGAAGATCGCATTGACGTTCCCGCGCAGCAGCGCCTGCTCGGCGGCGAGCCGCACGGCCTCGCGGTGCACCTGGTCGAAGGCGCGGGCCACCTCGCCGATCTCGTCACTGCTGGTGATCGGGATGGGCTGGACGCGGGTGTCCACGCGGCCCGGCTCGGTCCGCGAGAGCTGGTCGACCAGCATCGGCAGCCGCTGCTGGGCAACGTCGAAGGCAGCGGTGCGCAGCGAGCGCATGCTGCGGCTCATCGAGCGGGCCATCCGGCCGGCGATGACGAACGCCAGCAGCAGGGCGACCAGCACGATCGCCGAGTTCACCAGCGCGTTCCTACGGGCGTCGGAGGCGATCCGCTCGGTCTCCTCGACCGCGTTCCGCGTCAGCTTCGACTCGACGGCCCGGTAGGCGTCGAAGGCGCCGGTGGAGGTGGCGAAATAGGTCTCGGTGGTGATGCCCTTGGCCCGCAGCTCACGGGGCCCGGCGCCGGAGCCGATGGCCGTCACCATCTTGCCCATGGAGGGCGGAGGAACGAACTTGCGGCCCTTCGCCGCCGCGGCCTCCTTGGCCGCCTGGGCCTGCTTGCGGCCCGCGGCCTCGGCCTTGGCGGCCTCGTCCTTGAGCAGTCGCACGTCCGCGGGGCGCCCGCCGGAGCTGTACTCGCCCAGTGCGATGCGCTCCAGGTAGTGGTACGAGGCCAGCGCGGTGCGCTGGGCCTCCTTGTCCTTGCGGGACGGCCCGGGCTTCACCATCAGATGGGTGCCCAGCGACCGCTGGAGGGACTCGGCGGCCTTGGCCAGCGAGATGGCGTAGACGGTACGGCCGTAGGAGGTGACGTTCCCGGTGCCCAGCCCGAGCTCGTTGGCGAACTCCATCAGCGGGTGCTGGATGGTGACGTAGCCCTCTTCGGTCTTCACGCCGGGCAGGTCCTTGGTGTACGCGGACTCGCGCAGCACCGGCAGCCGGGGCTCGACCTTCTCGAATGCGGCGAGCCGGCGCTTGAGGCCCGGGTTGTCCGGAAGATGGGAGGCGGCGCTCTTGAACTCCCTGGCGGCCCGGTCGGTCGCGACGCGGGCCTTCCGGACCGCGGGGTCGTTCTTGTGCCCCTTGAGAAGCGGCTCGGCAGTGCGGTCGCGCTCGTCGATGAGGGCGTTGCCGTAATCGGCTGCTGCCTCGACCAGTTCGGCCGTACGCTGGGCTTCCTTGGCGTCCTGCCAGGCGGAGACGTCGGATTCGACCTTGAAGCCGCCGAAGACGAGGGCGACGAGCACGGGTATGAGCAGGATCGCGTTCAGCCGGGTGGGGACGCGCCAGTTGCGCGCCGACCACCGGCTGCCGCTGCCGGAAACGGGCGGCGGCTGCTGGAGGGCCGAGGCATGCGGGCCACGCGGCGCGGCAGGACGCTGCGGCGGGGTGAAGTTACCCCTCGAGCCCACAGAGCCCTGTTGTTCGGAACCCTCTCGTGCCGGTCCCGACGTACCCCTGGTCGTTCGCCTCACTCGACTTCTCACCTCTCGGTGCGCGGCGCCCCCTGACAGCTTGCGCCTGCGCTACTGCTGAGTTCAGGGAATTCCAGCACGTCACGACCGCTCCCTCCAAACAGTTGGCGCATTACGGAGGGCGAGGAAAGACGAGGAAACCGGTCCACGGAAAAACGGGCATTGGGGCCGTGCGGCGGCAAATAGCCCGGGATTCGTACGCAGAGTGAGACGTTCCGCGCGCCCGGCGTGTTCACGTGGACGTAATTCTCTGTCGAAACGTTATGAACGTGAGGCCGTCATGATTCCGGGGCATGGCGAAAAACACAGCCTCCCCCCGGTGGGGTCCCACGTTGCGCAGCGGCCGGTCGTAGCGCTGCGCCGCCGCTGGTGGGAGCTTCGGCCGCGCTACTTGAGGCGGGCCAGCAGCGCGTGTTCCACCAGGGTGATCAGACCGCTCTTGGCCTCGGCCCGGTGGCGGGCGTCCGTGATGATGATCGGGGTGTCGGGGCCGATCTGGAGGGCTTCGCGGACTTCCTCCGGCGAGTAGGGCTGGTGGCCGTCGAAGCCGTTGAGGGCGATGACGAACGGCAGCCCGCTGTTCTCGAAGTAGTCCACCGCCGGGAAACAGTCCGCCAGCCGGCGGGTGTCCACCAGAACCACCGCACCGATGGCACCACGCACCAGGTCGTCCCACATGAACCAGAACCGGTCCTGACCCGGCGTACCGAACAGATACAGGATCAGATCGTCGTCGAGGGTGATACGGCCGAAGTCCATGGCCACCGTGGTGGTGGTCTTCCCCGTGGTGTGGCTCAGGTCGTCGATACCGGCCGAGGCGGAGGTCATCACGGCCTCGGTGCGCAGCGGGTTGATCTCCGAGACCGCACCGACGAAGGTCGTCTTGCCCACGCCGAATCCACCGGCCACCACGATCTTCGCGGAGGTGGTGGCCCGCCCGGCCGCAGGCGTCCCGTAGCCCTGCTGGCCGGCCTGTCCCATGGAACCCATCGGCCCCACCGGCTGGGCCGGCTGCCGCCCGGCGGGGTCCATCTGCGGGCTAGAGCTTACGAAGTCCACTGAGCACCCTTTCCAGCAGCGTCACGTCGGGGGCGCCGCCCGGGTCCGAGGCGCTGCCCGGCTGGTGGATGGCCACCATCCCGGCCTCGGCGAGGTCGGCGACGAGAATGCGGGCCACTCCCAGCGGGATGGCGAGCAGTGCGGAGATCTCCGCGACCGATTTGACCTCCCGGCACAGGTGGCAGATCCGCTGGTGCTCCGGCAGCAGCCCCTGCAGTTGCATCGGGTCCGCGTTGCTGCTCACCAGGGCCTCGATGGCGAGCTGGTAGCGCGGCCGGGTGCGGCCGCCCGTCATGGCGTACGGACGCACCAGTGGCTGGTCGCCCTCGACGCCGTACGGCGCATGGGAATTGTGCACACCGTACGGATCGTGTGAAGCGGGCGGCGGGGTCATGGCTCCTCCGAGCGAGGCATGGGGTCGGCGAACGGACTGTGGTGCTCAGGTGGGGGGAGCGTGATGATCAGTTGAGAATGCTTCCCTGGAGTTCCGCACGTACGTCGGGGGTGAGTACGCTTCCTGCACGGTCCACCAGGAGCGCCATCTCGTAGCCGACGAGGCCGATGTCCGCTTCCGGGTGGGCGAGAACGGCGAGCGAGGAGCCGTCGGAGATGGACATGATGAAGAGAAATCCTCTCTCCATTTCCACCACTGTCTGGTTGACCCCACCACCCTCGAAAATGCGGGAAGCGCCCGCCGTCAGCGAAGTGAGCCCCGACGCAACCGCTGCCAGTTGATCGGCGCGGTCGCGCGGGAATCCCTCCGACATGGCCAGAAGCAGGCCGTCGGCGGAGACCACCACCGTGTGTGACACCCCGGGGGTGTTCTCCACGAAGTTGGTGATCAACCAGTTCAGATTCTGCGCAGCCTGGCTCATCGGACTCAACTAACGCTCCTGCTGATAGGTGGGACCTGCGCCGCGGTTGTCCGTACCGGCCTGTCGGCCCTGCTGGATACCGCGGCGGAGATTGGTCAGCCGACCACGCACGTCATCGGGCGCGCGGGAGACCTGGGGACCGGACTGTGCGGAGGACTGCTGCTGCGCGGTGCCCGCGACCAGGTTGGCGCGGGGCACGCGGCGCGGCAGACCCGAGGTGGTCACGCCGCCGGCTGCGGGCTGGCGAAGCTGTTCGGCACGCCGCCAGCGCTCGTCGTTGGGTGAGGCTCCCCAGCCGGCGTCGGACGCGGCACCGCCCTGGCCCGTGCTGCCCGCGGTGCCCGGCGCCGCCTGACGCTGGGGCAGGGGCGGGACTGCCGAGGCCGGCTGCCCCGGGCGCGGAGCGGGTGCCTGGGCAGGCTGCCCCCCGGGACCGCTGCCGCCTGGGCCTGGGTCGGTGCTGGGTCCCGAACCGGCGCCGGTGCTCTCCGGGTCGGCGACGGGCGCCTGCTCCGCCGGGCCCGGATGCGGCTGCGCGGGCGACTGCGGGGCTGCCCCGCCCGGCTCCGGCTGGCCGGGGTCGCGGAACCAGTTGGACTCGATGGACGCGAAGATCGGCGTCGGAGCGTCCGCCGGGGCCGGCGGGACGGAGGGTATGCCCTCGGACGGGTCACCCGGCTGGGTACGGGAACCGTCCTGGCCCGGCAGCGCGGGGTCGGCGCCCGGGTATCCGGGGTGGGTGTACTCGCCGGTGCCTTCGGGCTCGTCGTGACCGCGCGGAGCGTCCTCGTCGCCGGGGCCCTGCTCGGGACGGGCCCAACTCGGGCGGTTCTCCCCGTCCGAGGGGCGGCCCGGTGCGGCGCCATCGAAGGAGGGACGGGCGAACTGGCCGGTGTCGCCGGGGCCGCCGCCCGCCTGCGGGCGGGCGAACTGCCCGGTGTTCCCGGGCCCGTCGGGGCTGCCGGACTGCGCGTACTCGCCGGTGTCAGCGGGGCCGTCCGGGGTGATGCGGGGAATCTCGCTGGTGCTGCCCGGACCCTCCGACGGCGAGCCCGGACGCGCGTACTCCCCCGTCTCCGAGGGGCCCGGACCGCCCGACTGCGGCAGCGCGAACTGCCCCGTACCGGAGGGGCCGCCCTGGGAACCGGGCTGTGCGAACTGCCCCGTATCGGCAGGGCCGCCCTGACCGATCTGCGGGAACTGGCCCGTACCGGCCGGGCCGTCCGGGGTGATGCGGGGAATCTCGCTCGTGCTGCCCGGACCCTCCGAGGGTGAACCGGGGTACGCGTACTCGCCCGTGGCGGACGAACCGCTCTGGGAACCGGGCTGCGCGAACTGCCCCGTATCGGCAGGGCTCCCCTGACCGATCTGCGGGAACTGGCCCGTGCTGCCGGGGCCCTCCTGCGGTCCGCCGGGACGGGTGTACTCGCCCGTGTCCGCGGGGCTGCCCGACTGGGGCAGGGCGAACTGGCCCGTGCCGGTGGAGGGCTGGGGGCGCGGGGTCGAGGGGGCACCGGGGAGTTGGGGCGTGGGGCCGCCCTGGTTGCGGTTGGGCGCCGGCGGGTTGGCGCCGTTACCGGGGCCGGGCGGGGCCTGGCCCGGGCGGGCCGGGTTGGGCGGGGCGCCGAAGAAGTTGACGGCGCTGCCGCCGGAGCCGGGCTGGGGGCGGCTGCCGTCGCGGGCGGGCAGCGCGGGCCGTGCGCCACCCGCGTCCTGGCTGCGGGCAGGCAGTGCGCCCATACGCGAGGACTCGCCCGCGCCGAGGCCGGCACCAGCGCCGGGGCCCTGGCCCGGCGCACCCGGTCCGCCGTTCTGCGGGCCGCGCTGCAGCGCAGCGGCGAGGTTGCCGCCCTTGCTGCCGCCCCGGGTCTGCGGGGGCGGCGGCCCGCCCTGGCCGCCGGGCGTGCCCACGCCGGGCCGGGCCTTCATTGCCTGGGCGCCCTGTGCGACGTCGACGGGCAGCATGACCAGCGCGGTCGTGCCACCGGAGTCGGAGGGGCGCAACTGGATGCGGATGCCGTGCCGCAGGGAGAGCCGGCCGACCACGAACAGGCCCATGCGGCGGGAGACGGAGACGTCCACCGTCGGCGGGTTGGCCAGCCGCTCGTTGATCGCGGACAGGTCCTCCGGGGACAGCCCGATGCCGGTGTCATGGATCTCGATGAGCACCCGCCCGTCGGGCAGGGCGTGACCGGTGACCTTGACCTTGGTCTGCGGGGAGGAGAACGAAGTGGCATTCTCCAGCAGCTCGGCGAGCAGGTGGACGAGGTCGTTGACGACGCGGCCCGCGACCTCGGTGGCCGGCACGGAGTTGAGCTCGATGCGTTCGTACTGCTCCACCTCGGAGGCGGCGGCGCGGAGCACGTCGACCAGCGGGACGGGGCGCGTCCAGCGGCGGCCGGGCTCCTCACCGGCGAGAACCAGCAGGTTCTCGCCGTTGCGGCGCATGCGGGTGGCGAGGTGGTCGAGCTTGAAGAGCGAGGAGAGCTGGTCCGGGTCGGCCTCGCGGGACTCCAGTTCCGAGATGAGCGAAAGCTGACGCTGGATCAGGCCCTGGCTGCGCCGCGAGAGGTTGGTGAACATCGCGTTGACGTTCCCTCGCAGCAGCGCCTGCTCACCGGCGAGGCGGACGGCCTCGCGGTGGACGTCGTCGAAGGCCGCGGCCACCTTGCCGATCTCGTCCCGGCTGTGGACACCGACGGACTCGACGGAGGTGTCCACGTCCTGCGGCTCGGCCTCGGACATCTGCTTGACCAGCTCGGGCAGCCGCTTGCGGGCGACTTCCTGCGCCGTGTCCTGGAGACGGCGCAGCGAGCGGACCATGGAGCGCGCCACGACGAACGCGCCGACCAGCGAGATACCAAGGACCAGCAGGATGAGCGCACCGCTGATCAGCGCCTCGCGCTGGGCTTCGGAGCGCAGCTCGCGCGCCTGCTGCTCCATCTTCTCCAGCAGCGTGCGCTCGATCTTCTCCATGCTGTCGATCTTGGACGCGTCCTGGTCCATCCAGTCGACGAAGGTGCGCTTCTGCTTCCTGATCGCGTCCGGGCTGTGCAGCATCCGCTCGCGGTAGTTGTCGGCCAGCTGGACGTTGACGTCGCCGCCGCTGATCGGCTTGAGGAGCGTGTTGGATGCCTTGTCCCCGTAGATCTGGCTGAAGCTGTCGAGCTCCGCGCCCTCACTGTCGGTGGCGGTCCGGGCGTAGAGCCGGTCGTTCTCGGAGAGCTTGGGGTTGGGCTCGTGGGCCAGGCCCGCGGAGATGATCGCGCGCTGCATGGAGGCGTACTCCTTGGCGCTGGAGAACGCGGCCAGCGCGCGGGTGCTGCGGATCATCTCCGAGTTGCTGGTCGCCTGCGCCATGTCCTGCGAGAGGGAGAGGAGCGACTCGATGAGCTGGTTGTAGGCGTTGACCGTCTGCGAGACGTTGTCGGGGTTCTCGTAGGCGCGCTCGCGGATCGTGTTGATCGCGCCGAGCTGACGGACGATGTCCAGGACGGTGGACTGGACGCCCGCCATCGTCTTGTCGCTGCCGTCGATGTCGCCGGTGGCCTTCTGGAAGGACTTGAAAGCCTGGTCGGTCCGCTCCCGGGGCGCGACGACGAGGTCGTCCTTCTCGTTGCCGGTGCTCACCAGCGGGCCGGCCGACTTGTCCCGCTCGTCCTGAAGCGCCGCTGCCAGGTTGGTGGCCTGCTCCGTCATCTCGGTCAGGCGCTTCATGTAGTCGAGCTGGTCGACGTTCTGCAGCGAGCCGGAGATCCGCATACCACCGAGCGTGGTAGCGGCGATCACGGGGAGAGCCAGGAGGGAGACGAGGCGCGTGCTGATGCGCCAGTTGCGCAGGGCTACGCGGGGCCCGAGATCGGGGCCCTCGGACGAGTCCTTGCCCTTGGCCGCGGCGTCACCCTTGCCGGACTTGCCCTGCTTGTTGCCCTTGCCGGTCTTGCCGGACTTGCCCTTTCCGGCGCCGTTCCCGGTGCTCACCTGCTTGCCCGAGGGCGTGCCCTGCTCACCACCCGCGGGCCCGTCGTCCTGGGCACGCTGGGGCTGGGAACCGCGGTCGGCCGAGCCTTGCGCCTCCGGGGCTCCCTCAGCGCTGCCATCCCTCTTGAAACGTCCCTGCACTAGCGTCGCAACCTCTGGACCAGGCGTCCCCCCGCTCGCGACGGCGGGACGGTATCGAGTCGTGGGGGTCCAAGGCCCCCATGGCGGTCGTGATGACCGGCGCGTCCCCTCATCACCGTCGCGCGGCGCCGCTCGCGTGCGCCGACGCGCTCCGGTCTGTTTCGTCCTGCGGCGGTCCGTGGAATTCCAGCACAGTGCCGGATCTCCAACAAGGGCTGTGGATAACCCTTGAGTGTCGGTAACCGAGCGCACGCGGACGCTTACTCAGAGTGGAAAGAGCAAAGCGGAATGCCGGATTTTTACTGATCGGACACCCCGGTACGGACAGCTGCGCACCACGTCCAAGTACCCGACAGAGCGCACGTATTGCCCCTCTTCGCCCGCCGTGTCCGATTACGCTGCCGGATTCAACGATTACTTATGTCTGTTTTGGTAACGGGCTCGTGAGCAAACTCACATGCCAGTCGTTGCCTAGATCACGTTGCTGCGGGGAATAGCGCGCCTACTCTCGGCATTTACATAGCACATTGAAATGACAAGCCGAGCGAGGTAAGGGCACCAGTGAACTCCACGCTGACCATGCGGAACATAGCCAATCCGCAGCGCACCACCCTGGCACATCTGACGGACGCCGACGAGCTCACAACCGCAACGGTTGCCGCTCATGAGGCGGCGGAGATGGAAGGCACCCTGCCGGAGCGGACGGCCAACCCCCGCCGGACCGTACTGGTGGACGCCCCGGCGAGCTGAGTTCTCGCCCTTCGCGCCCTGCTCTCCCGAGGCTTCTCACCCTCGGCCTGCTCTCCCGAAGGACAACGGCTCTCCGAGCTGGAGGACAGCGGAAGCACAACAGCGATCCGAAGCACAGCAGCTTTTCGAAGCACAGCAGCTCTCAGTGGCGCAGCGGCGCGAAACACAGAGGCGCGTGCGGAACCCTGCCCCAGGGTTCCGCACGCGCCTCTTCCGTCTCTCCTGCCTCCAGCCGTCCCTGACCCGGCCGTTGGGTCTCAGCCCTGCCAGCTGTGCGGGGCGCGGAAGCCGTGCTGGCGCTCCAGCCGGCGCCACCCCGCCTTGGTCGGGCGCCCACGGCGCGCGGAGGTCCGGGAGTGCCCGGCGCGGGTGGAGGCGGCGGCGCGGGCGAGGAGCAGCGCGGTGACCGCGGCCAGCTCCTCCGCGTTCGCCTGGCCCTTCTCCACGCGCACCACGCTGTTCGCCTCGGCGCTCAGCGGGGCCGTACTGCCGGGCTCCTCAGGGGTCTCGTTCATCTGTGCTCCCATCACTGCGGGGGGTTGCCGTGCTTGCGCGACGGCAGGTCGGCGTGCTTGCTGCGCAGCATCGCGAGGGACCGGATGAGGACCTCACGGGTCTCGACCGGGTCGATGACGTCGTCCACCAGGCCGCGCTCGGCGGCGTAGTAGGGGTGCATCAGTTCGGCCTTGTACTCCTTGACCATGCGGACGCGCATGGCCTCGGGGTCGTCGGCCGCCGCGATCTGCTTGCGGAAGATGACGTTGGCGGCGCCCTCGGCGCCCATCACCGCGATCTCGTTGGTGGGCCAGGCAAAGGTCAGGTCGGCGCCGATGGACTGGCTGTCCATGACGATGTACGCGCCGCCGTACGCCTTGCGCAGGACGACGGAGATCCGCGGCACGGTGGCGTTGCAGTAGGCGTACAGCAGCTTGGCGCCGTGCCGGATGATGCCGCCGTGCTCCTGGTCGACGCCGGGGAGGAAGCCCGGCACGTCCAGCAGGGTGAGGATCGGGATGTTGAAGGCGTCACACATCTGCACGAAGCGTGCCGCCTTCTCGCTGGCCTCGATGTCCAGCACTCCGGCGAGCGACTGCGGCTGGTTGGCGACGATGCCGACGACCTCGCCGTCCATCCGCGCCAGCGCGCAGATGATGTTGGTCGCCCAGCGCTCGTGCACCTCGAGGAAGTCACCGTCGTCGACAAGCTCCTCGATGACCTTGCGCATGTCGTACGGCCGGTTGCCGTCGGCGGGCACCAGGTCCAGCAGCGCCTCACCGCGCCGGTCGGCAGGGTCGGCGGTGGGTTCGGCGGGCGGGTTCTCGCGGTTGTTCTGCGGCAGCAGGGAGAGGAGGTAGCGGACCTCCTCCAGGCAGGTCTCCTCGTCGTCGTAGGCGAAGTGCGCCACGCCGGAGGTCGCCGCGTGCACATCGGCGCCGCCCAGGCCGTCCTGGCTCACCTCGGCACCGGTCACCGCCTGCACCACGTCGGGCCCGGTGATGAACATCTGCGAGGTGTCGCGGACCATGAAGACGAAGTCGGTCAGCGCCGGGCTGTAGGCAGCGCCGCCGGCGCAGGGGCCGAGCATCACGCTGATCTGCGGGATGACACCGGACGCCTTGGTGTTCCGCTGGAAGATGCCGCCGTAACCGGCCAGCGCCGCGACACCTTCCTGAATACGGGCGCCCGCGCCGTCGTTGAGGGAGACCAGCGGCGCACCCGCCGCGATCGCCTTGTCCATCAGCTTATGGATCTTGGTGGCGTGGGCCTCGCCCAGTGCTCCGCCGAAGATCCGGAAGTCGTGCGCGTAGACGAAGACCGTCCGGCCGTGCACGGTGCCCCAGCCGGTGATCACACCGTCGGTGTACGGCTTCTTCTCCTCCAGTCCGAAGCCGGTGGCGCGGTGCCGGCGCAGCGGCTCGATCTCGCGGAAGCTGCCCTCGTCCAGGAGCAGGTCGATGCGCTCCCGCGCTGTCAGCTTGCCCTTGGCGTGCTGTGCCTCGGTCGCCCGCTCGCTGGGGCCCTGGTACGCCTGTGCACGGATCGCGTGCAGCTCGGCGACGCGCCCACGGGTGTCCTGCGCCGGTACGGAGCCGGGTGAGCCGGGCGACTCGGGCTCGGCCTGGTCGGCCTGCTCGGTCTGGGACGACGGCTGGGACAGATCGGTCATGTATAGACCCTACGAAACTGCAGCGCCGATCACCGTCGTCAGATTCGTACAGTCTCCGCGGCCGATTCATGGCAGCGCTGGACAGAACCATGGGTGGCCGGGGCCGGCCGAGGGGGAACCCTCTCATTGCACAGCGGAGGGGGCTGTGGGATTTCCACAGCCCCCTCCCGTTGAGGCTCTGCGTACGGCGGGCGCCGGTCTGCCCACCGTAGGGGTGCCTTGCCTGGTGGCGCGCCGTTCAAGGCTGTCGCACAGCAGCCGGACTCTCCACATCGTGCCCCGGCGCCTCCTCCGGGCCCGGTCCGGAAGGTGCCCCCACGGCGGCGAAGAGCGCGGTCCGTTCGTTCGCCGTCACAAGGAGGAAAGCGACAGCCGTCACCGCGGACGCGAGCAGGAAGCTGAGGTCGAAGCCGCCCAGACGGGGGACGAGGGGGCCGGTGTAGAGGGGGGTGTCGACGGCCAGCAGCCCGACGCAGGAGCCGATGGCCCAGGCCACCGTGGCGCGGAGGTTCCAGCCGGCGGTGTACCAGTAACGGCCCCCGATCGAGCGGCGGTTGAGGACCTGAAGCGCCTCCGCGTCGTAGACGCCCCGGCAGCGCGCGTGCCCGATCAGCACGATCGCGGCCCAGGGGGCGCCCACGGCGGTCAGCAGCAGCACGAAGGACGTCATCGCGTCCTGCGCGTCCCACACGAAGTGGCCGAGGTAGACGAGCGCTGTCGCGAGGGCCGCCACGGTGTAGGTGGCCTTGGTCCGGGTGGTACGCGGAACGATGGCGTCCAGGTCGAGCCCCATCGAGTAGAGCATCAGCCCCGCGTTGCCGATCGAGCCGAACGAGGCGGCCAGCAGCAGCGGCACCAGGAACCAGAACGGCGCCTGCTCGACCAGCGGCCCCGCGTAATCCGTGGCGGCGTCGACGGCGACCGCGGTGAAGGTGCCGAAGAGCTGGGGGATCAGCAGTCCGGCGACCAGCCCGGCACAGGTGGTGAGGTAGACGCGGCGGGAGGAGTGCCGGGCGGGCGACATGTAGCGGGTGTAGTCGCCCAGCAGGGTGATGAAGGCGATCGGTCCGCTGAGCCCGGCCGCCACCACGGACAGCAGCCAAGTCGTCCAGAAGTCGCCGAGCAGGTACTCGGTCCCGGCGGGTGCCTGGGTGGTGAAGTGCGGCGCGTACGCGAACAGGCCGACGATCAGCAGCGCGGTCATGCCGATGGCGAGGATCCGGCTCAGCCGGAGCAGCAGCTTGTAGCCGTACACGGCGCACACGGCGGTGCACACCGCGAGCACGGCGTAGACGAGTGCGTACCCCGCGGCCGAGTCGGGCATCCCGAAGAGCCGGGAGAGCGAGCCGACCATCGCATCCCCGCCGACCCACAGGGTGAGCGCGGTGTAGCCGAGCGAGAGCAGCAGCCCGATCACCGAGCCCAGCAGTCTGCCGCGGACGCCGAACTGGGCGCCGCTGCTGGTCGAGAGGTTGGTCGCGGTACGCAGCGAGACCAGCGCGAGCGGGGCGACCAGCGCCGTGCCGATCAGGGTGCCCACCAGGAGTGAGGAGACGGCGGGCCAGAAGCCCAGCCCGAAGGAGACCGGCAGCCAGCCGAAGATGACGACGCCGAGTGCCAGGTTCGATCCGATGAGAAAGCTGACGATGTCGCGCGGGCGGCCCGTGCGCTCCGCCTCGGGTATCACATCGACGCCGTGCTGCTCGATCTGCATGGTGCTCCCTGTCGGGGTGGGGTCGGCATTTATTTGAGCAGCGCTCAATCTGAGGCATCAGTAGCAGCAGGGTCAATGGTGCGATGCAAAGACTTGACTATTTGAGCGTTGCTCTAAATGCTGGCCGGGCATACAGCAATACACAACGGGACACATACATCGCTACCGGAAGGTGGAAGACGTGCGGCTGGGTCCGACCGAGCGGGACCGCCTGCTGATCTTCGGCACGGCCGAGCTGGCGCGAGCCAGACGGGCCAGAGGGCTGCGGCTCAACGTGCCGGAGGCCACGGCGCTCATCGCCGACACCGTCTGTGAGGCGGCCCGCGACGGGCTCCGGCTCGCCGAGGCGATCGAGGCGGGACGCGCGGTGCTGGGCCCCGATGACGTACTGCCCGGCGTGGCCGAGGTGCTGACCGAGATCCAGGTGGAGGCCGTCTTCGACGACGGCTCCCGGCTCGCGGTGATCCCCTCCCCCGTCCGGACGGCCGGCGCACCCGAGCAGGCTCCCGGCGCCGTGCTGCCGGCCGCGCCCGGGGACGGCACGGACCAGGCGTACGCGCCGCAGCCGCCCGCGCTGTCGCTGACCGTCCGCAACACCGCCGAGGTACCGGTCAGCGTCACCTCGCACTTCCATTTCTTCGAGGCCAACCCCCGGCTGGACTTCGACCGGGCCGCCGCCTACGGGATGCGGCCGGCCGTACCCGCCGGCTCCTCGGTGCGCTTCGATCCCGGCGGCACCGCCGAGGTGGGTCTCGTCCCGCTGGGCGGCGACCGGGTGGCCATCGGCTTCGCCGGTCTGGTGGACGGTCCCCTGGACGCGCCCGGAGCCCGCGCGGAGGCGCTACGACGTGCTGCGGCCTGCGGATATCTGGGCGCCGAGCCCACCGTCAGCGACCAGGAGGGTCAGTCATGAGCGTGGACGCACGCGAGTACGCGGCCGTACACGGACCGCGTGCCGGTGACCGGGTGCGGCTGGGCGACACCGGGCTCGTCGTCCGCGTCGAGTCCGACTCCCAGCAGCCGGGGAACGAGTTCCTGGCCGGGTTCGGCAAGACGGCCCGCGACGGGCTGCATCTGAAGGCGGCAGCCGTCCGCGAGACCTGCGATGTGGTGATCAGCAATGTGCTGGTCATCGACGCCGTGCAGGGCATCCGCAAGGTGTCCGTCGGTATCCGCGAGGGCCGGATCCACGCGATCGGCCGGGCCGGCAACCCCGACACCGTCGACGGCGTAGACGTCGTCGTGGGCACCGGCACCTCGATCGTCTCCGGCGAGGGGCTGATCGCCACCGCGGGCGCCGTGGACACCCATGTCCATCTGCTGTCCCCGCGCATCATGGAGGCGTCGCTCTCCTCCGGAGTCACCACCATCATCGGCCAGGAGTTCGGGCCCGTGTGGGGCGTGGGCGTCAACTCGCCCTGGGCGCTGGGGCACGCGTTCTCCGCGTTCGACGCCTGGCCGGTCAACATCGGCTTCCTGGGCCGCGGTTCCTCCTCGCACCCCGCCCCGCTGGTGGAGGCCCTCGCCGAGGGCGGCGCCTGCGGCTTCAAGGTGCACGAGGACATGGGCGCTCACCACCGTGCGCTGGACACCGCTCTGCGGGTGGCCGAGGAGTACGACGTACAGGTCGCGCTGCACAGCGACGGGCTGAACGAGGCGCTGGCCGTGGAGGACACCCTCGCGGTGCTGGAGGGCCGCACCATCCATGCCTTCCATATCGAGGGCTGCGGCGGCGGCCACGTACCCAATGTGCTGCGGATGGCGGGCGTACCCAATGTCATCGGCTCCTCGACCAACCCCACGCTGCCGTTCGGCCGGGACGCCGTCGCCGAGCACTACGGGATGATCGTCTCGGTGCACGACCTCAAGACGGACCTGCCCGGGGACGCGGCCATGGCCCGCGACCGGATCCGCGCGGGCACCATGGGCGCCGAGGACGTACTGCACGACCTGGGCGCCATCGGCATCACCTCCTCCGACGCGCAGGGCATGGGCCGCGCGGGCGAGACGGTGCGGCGTACGTTCCAGATGGCGGCCAAGCTCAAGGCGGAGCGGGGCGAGCTGGAGGACGCGGCGCAGCTCCCGAACGCCGGCGCGGACGACAACGCGCGTGTGCTGCGCTACATCGCCAAGCTCACCCTCAACCCGGCCCTCGCACACGGGCTCTCGCACGAGATCGGCTCGCTGGAGCCGGGCAAGCTGGCCGACATCGTGCTGTGGCACCCCGCCTACTTCGGCGCCAAGCCGCAGCTGGTCCTCAAGTCCGGTTTCCCCGCCTGGGGCGTCACCGGCGACCCGAACGCCGCGACCGACACCAGCGAACCCCTGGTGCTGGGCCCGCTGTTCGGCGCCCATGGCGGGGCGCCCGCCGAACTGTCCGTCGCCTTCGTGTCGCAGGCCGCCGTGGAGCGGGGCGGCGACACGCTGCCGACGCGGCGCCGCCGGGTGGCCGTCCGCGGCACCCGCGGAATCGGTCCGGCCGACCTGGTGCACAACGCGCGGCTGGGCACCGTGGAGGTCGACCAGCGCACCGGTCTGGTGACGCTGGACGGCGAGCCACTGCGCTCCGACCCGGCCGAGAGCGTCTCGCTCAACCGCCTCTACTTCCTCTGACATCCCCGAACACCCCGAACACCCAAGGAATCGCCCTCCCATGAGCAACCGCACGCCCGACGCCGCCCCGCACATGCCGCCCGAGTGGGCACCGCACGAGCGCACCTGGATGGCGTGGCCCGGCTCCAACCCGACGTTCGAGGACGCGGAGGTGCTGGCCGAGGCGCGTACCGCATGGGCGTCGGTGGCCCGCGCCGTACGCCGTTTCGAGCCGGTGACCGTGGTGGCCGGTCCGGACGACGTACTGGAGGCGCGCAGGGCGCTCGGCCCCGAGATC
This sequence comes from Streptomyces sp. 3N207, assembly GCF_052246355.1. NCBI lineage: Bacteria > Bacillati > Actinomycetota > Actinomycetes > Kitasatosporales > Streptomycetaceae > Streptomyces > Streptomyces sp. 3N207. Next base: position 180,526 of record NZ_JBQQBV010000003.1, read on the forward strand.
GAGGTGATCGGGCAGCCGCTGGACGATGCGTGGATGCGCGACATCGGCCCCACCTTCGTCACCGAGGGCGGCCGACTGGCCGCGGTGGACTGGACGTTCAACGGCTGGGGCGCCCAGCCCTGGGCGCGCTGGGAGCAGGACAAGCTGATCGGCGCGTATGTCGCCGGACAGGCGGGGGCTCCCGTGCACTCCTCGCGGCTGGTCAACGAGGGCGGCGGCATCCATGTCGACGGCGAGGGCACGGTGCTGCTCACCGAAACCGTGCAGCTGGGCCGGGAGCGCAACCCCGGCTGGACGCACGAGGAGGTCGAGGCCGAGATCCACGCGCGGCTCGGCACCCGCAAGGCCATCTGGCTGCCGCGCGGACTGACCGCCGACTACGGCACGTACGGCACCCGCGGCCATGTCGACCTGGTGGCCGCGTTCGCAGCGCCCGGCGTGGTCGTCGCGCACACCCAGCCCGATCCCGTGCACCCCGACCACGACCTGTGCAAGGAGACGGTGAAGCTGCTGCGCGCAGCCACCGACGCGCGGGGCAGGCAGCTGGAGGTGGTCGAGCTGCCCGCACCGACGGTGACGAACACCGCGGACGGCGAACCGGTCGACTACTCCTACGTCAACCACTATCTGTGCAACGGCGGCGTGGTGCTGTGCGGCTTCGCCGACCCGCGCGACGAACACGCCGCGGGCATCTTCCGCCGCCTCTTCCCCCGCCGCACGGTCACGCTCGTGGACGCGCGTACGGTGTTCGCGGCCGGCGGCGGCATCCACTGCATCACGCAGCAGCAGCCCCGGGTTTGAACAGCCCCGGCTAGGCTGAACGGTCGGCGGCCGTAGGGCGCACGGGTTTCGGAAGGACAGCGGTGGTCACAGAGGCTGAGGACAAGCGCCAGGGGAGTCGTCGGCGCGCGGCGCAGCCCAGGGAGCGGCTGCTGGCCACCGCCATGGAGATGATCGCCGACCGCGGCCTGGACCGGCTGACGATGGCCGCGCTCGGCCGCGAGGTCGGCATGAGCAGCGGCCATCTCGTCTACTACTTCAAGACCAAGGACGAGCTGCTGCTGCAGACCCTCCAGTGGAGCGAGGAGCAGCTGGGCGCCGAGCGGCGCGCCGCGCTGGCCCGCCGGATACCGGCCCGCGAGCGGCTGGACGCGCTGGTGGAGCTCTATCTGCCGGTCGGCCACCGGGACCCGCACTGGGCGCTGTGGCTGGAGGTGTGGAACCGCTCGCAGTCTGGCGACGACGAGGTGCGCGCCCGCCAGCTCGAACTGGAGCTGAGCTGGCACCGGGACCTGGTGGCGCTGCTGGTGGAGGGCATGACCCGGGGCGAGTTCGCGGCGGTCGACGCCGACCGGTTCGCCACCCGCACCCGCGCCCTCCTCGACGGCTTCGGCACCCACCTGGTGGTGGGGCTGCCCGGGGTCGACAGGGAACTGGTCCTGGGCCACGTCCGCGACCACTTCGACGAGTCCCTCACGCCGGGCAGCGACTAGCCGCGCCCCCGTCAGGGGCGCGGGGAACTGCGCGATCGGCCACGGCGAAACCCGCAGCCTGCGGACGGCAGCCAGGGGCACCCCCTCACCAGCAGCGACGGCCCCCTAATCGTGCGCCTCGACCCCGGCGCGCAGCAGCCCGTAGGTGTAGCCGTCGTCCAGGGCCTGCCAGGAGGCGGCGATGACGTTGTCCCCGACGCCGACCGTGGTCCACTCCCCGCTGCCGTCGCTCATCGACAGCAGCACCCGCGTGGTGGACGAGGTGCCGTGTGCGCCCTCCAGGATGCGGACCTTGTAGTCCACCAGGTTCAGCTTCGCCAGCTCGGGGTGGATGCGCTCCAGTCCGGCCCGCAGCGCCCGGTCCAGCGCATCGACGGGGCCGTTGCCCTCGCCGGTGACGACGATGCGCTCGCCCTTGGCCCACAGCTTGACCGTCGCCTCGTTGACCTGCATCCCGTCGGGCCGCTGCTCGACGATGGCGCGCCAGGACTCCGCGCGGAAGAACCGGGGCGCGGTCCCTGCCGCTCCGCCGTGCACCTCGTCGCGGAGCAGCAGCTCGAAGGAGGCGTCAGCGGCCTCGTACGTGTAGCCCTTGAGCTCCTGCTCCTTGACGCGCTCCACGACCCGGCCGACCAGTTCGCGGTCGCCGCTCAGGTCGTAGCCCAGCTCCTTGCCCTTGAGCTCGACGGAGGCACGTCCTGCCATGTCGGAGACCAGCATCCGCATGGTGTTGCCGACGAGTTCGGGGTCGATGTGCTGGTAGAGGTCCGGGTCGATCTTGATCGCGGAGGCGTGCAGCCCGCCCTTGTGGGCGAACGCCGAGGTGCCGACGTAGGGCTGGTGGGTGGAGGGGGTCAGATTGACGACCTCGGCGATGGCGTGCGAGATCCGGGTCGTCTCGGCCAGCGCACCCTCGGGCAATACGTGCTTGCCGTACTTGAGCTCCAGCGCGGCGACGACGGGGAAGAGGTTGGCGTTGCCGACGCGCTCGCCGTAGCCGTTGGCGGTGCACTGCACATGGGTGGCGCCACCGTCCACGGCGGCCAGCGTGTTGGCGACGGCGCAGCCGGTGTCGTCCTGCGCGTGGATACCGAGCCGGGCGCCGGTGTCGGCGGCGACGGTACGGACGACGGCCTGGATCTGCGCGGGGATCATGCCGCCGTTGGTGTCGCAGAGCACCACCACGTCGGCGCCTGCCTCGTGCGCGGTGCGGACGACCTGCTTGGCGTAGTCGGGATTGGCCTGGTAGCCGTCGAAGAAGTGCTCGCAGTCGACGAAGACGCGGCGGCCGTGCTCCCGCAGGTGGCCGACCGTCTCGGAGATCATCGACAGGTTCTCCTCCAGCGTGGTGCGCAGGGCCAGCTCCACATGGCGGTCGTGCGCCTTGGCGACGAGCGTGACAACCGGTGCCTTGGAGTCGAGCAGCGCCTTGACCTGCGGGTCGATCTGCGCGGGGACACCTGCCCTGCGGGTGGAGCCGAACGCGACGAGCTGGGCGTGCTGGAAGTCGATCTCTTTCGGGGCGCGGGCGAAGAACTCGGTGTCACGCGGGTTGGCGCCGGGCCAGCCGCCCTCGATGAAGCCGACACCGTACTCGTCCAGGTGCCGGGCAATGGTCAGCTTGTCGGCAACGGTCAGGTTGATGCCCTCGCGCTGTGCTCCGTCACGCAGGGTGGTGTCGAAGACATGAAAACTGTCGTCGGGGGTCATGGCTGATGGCTCCTGCTGGGTTCAGTGGTTGCGGAAGGAAGCGCTCCACTTGCCCCCATCATCCCTCGCGCCTCCGTTTTCGGGCCGGGTGGGCCGGAAAACGAAAAAACCCCTCGCGGGTGCGAGAGGTCTGCGCGCGGGTCTGGGGCACGGTGTCCGCTGCCGTACGGGATTTTCCACGGCAGTCGGTCACTGCGGACCGGCGCGCCTGCTGCCAATAATCATGACGAACGAGGGCACGGAGGGAGTCTTGCACACAACAACCCCCGTGCCCCCTCCTGTCTCACGATGCGAAAACGCCCCGTTCAGGCGGTCCTGCGGGGCGGGACCTCACACCTCGTGCAGCCCCTGCTTGCCGACCTCGGTGACGAAGGACGCGGCGGTGCCGACCGGCGCCCCGGGCTTGGTGACAACGGCGACCGTACGGAAGTCCGCGCGGCCCTGCTGCTTGTCGAGCCGCACGGTCACATAGCCGCGATGGCCGTTGTAGAACTTCAGATGCGGGTTGGCGCTCGTATAGCTGTTCCAGTTAGCGACCCTGTCCACGCCGTCCTTGCCGCTGCTGATGGAGGTGGCCACGATCTCGGTGCCCATGGTGCGGGACTTCTGATCGCCGAAGTCACGCTTGATGTCGTACGCGTACGCCCGGTGCACGTCCCCGGTGAGCACCATCAGGTTCTCGATCCCGGCGGCCTCGGCACCTGCCAGCAGCCGCTCGCGGGCGGCCGGTGCCCCGTCCCAGGCGTCCATGCTGAGCTTGTAGGCGTCGCTGCTGTCGCTGCGCCGCTCGGAGAAGGTGACCTGCTGCGGAACGAGGTTCCAGACGGCATCCGAGGACCGCCACCCGTCGAGCAGCCAGCGCTCCTGCGCCGCGCCGGTCATGGTGCGCGAGGGATCGGTGGACTCGGGGCCCGGCTGTTGCCAGCCGTCGCCGTACGCCTGGTCGGAGCGGTACTGGCGGGTGTCGAGGATGTCGAACTGGGCGAGCTTGCCGAACTTCACCCTGCGGTAGAGCTGCATATCGGGGCCCTTGGGCCGCTGGGGCTTGCGCAGCGGCAGGTTTTCCCAGTACGCGCGGTAGGCGGCGGCCCTGCGCACCAGGAACTCCTGGGAGGAGCCGCCGTTCTCGGGGATGTCGTCCGCGTAGTTGTTCTCCGTCTCGTGGTCGTCCCAGGTGACGAGGAACGGGTGTGCGGCGTGTGCGGCCATCAGGTCGGGGTCCGACTTGTAGAGCGCGTACCGCAGCCGGTAGTCCTCCAGCGAGACCATCTCCTTGTTGAAGACGGCCGGCAGCTGGCGGTCGGTGTAGGCGCGGGCCCCGCCCTGCGCGTTGACTGCGTACTCGTACAGATAGTCGCCGAGGTGGAAGACCAGGTCCACGTCCTCCTCTGCGACGTGGCGGTGCGCCGTGAAGTAGCCGTCGTGGTACGCCTGGCAGGAGACGGCGGCCAGCCGCAGCTCGTTGAGGTCGGCACCGAACGCGGGTGCTGTACGGGTGCGGCCCACCGGACTGAGCCACTTGCCGGCGCGGAAGCGGTAGTAGTACACGCGGTCGGCGTCCAGGCCCCCGGCCTCCACATGCACCGCGTGGTTCAGCTCGGGGTGCGCGGTGGAGCTGCCCCGGCGCACGATGCGGCTGAAGCGGTTGTCGTGGGCGATCTCCCACTCGACGGTGATCCGCTCCTTCGGCAGCCCTCCGCCGGACTCGTACGGCTTGGGTGCGAGCCGGGTCCACAGCACGACGGAGTCGGGCAGCGGGTCACCGGAGGCGACGCCCAGCGTGAACGGATCGGCGCGGACGGCCGTTCGTGCGTCCGCCTCGGCAGCCTGGGCGCTGCCCGGGAGGTTGGTGGTGAAGGCGAGCACCGCTGCGGCGCCCGTGACGGTCAGCAAGCGGCGGCGGCCCCATGCCGCCGCCGCTTGTCTGAGCTCCTGCTGACTCTCCTGATCCTGCTGGCTCGTCTCATGACGCGGCATTGTGGATGTCGGCCCTCCCGGGAGGCAGTCGATGACACCGTCATGACAGCGCTGCCGAAAGGCCCTTCAACTACGGAAGCCCGACCGCTACATGTCAGGTACATGTACGTCGATTCGGTTCCGGTCTTACCGTGATACGCCCCACGATGTCCGTGAGGGCGTACCCGCTCAGGAGCCGAGCGTGTGCATCCAGCCGTGCTTGTCCTCCGCCTGGCCGGTCTGGATCGCCAGCAGCGCCTCCCGGAGCTTCATGGTGATCTCCCCCGCGCCGCCGTCGCCGACCCTCCACTCACCGCGCGCCGACTTCACCTCGCCGACCGGCGTGATCACGGCGGCCGTCCCGCAGGCGAAGACCTCGCTGATCGAACCGTCGGCATTGCCGGCCCGCCACTCGTCGGTGGTGATCCGCGTCTCGCCCGTCTCGTACCCCATGTCGGCGGCTATCCGCAGCAGCGATTCACGGGTGATACCCGGCAGCAGCGTGCCGGTCAGCTCCGGGGTGACGATCCGCGCGTCGGCGCCGGTGCCGTGGACGAAGTAGAGGTTCATGCCGCCCATCTCCTCGATGTAGCGGCGCTCCACGGCGTCCAGCCAGACGACCTGGTCACAGCCCTGCTCGGCGGCCTGGGCCTGGGCGACGAGCGAGGCGGCGTAGTTCCCCGCGCACTTGGCCTCACCGGTCCCGCCCGGGGCCGCGCGCACATACTCCTCGGACAGCCACACCGAGACCGGCTTGACGCCGCCGGGGAAGTACGAGGCCGCCGGGGACGCGATCACCATGAACGTGTACTGGTTCGCCGGCCGGACCCCCAGCCCCACCTCGGTGGCGAACATGAACGGCCGCACGTACAGCGACGCCTCGCCCTCGCTGGGCACCCACGCCTTGTCCTGTGTGACCAGCAGGTCGCACGCCTCGATGAACGTCTCCACCGGCAGCTGGGGCATCGCCAGCCGCTGGGCGCTGCGCTGGAAGCGGCGGGCGTTGGCGTCGGGCCGGAAGACCTTCACCGAGCCGTCGGGCTGCCGGTACGCCTTCAGCCCCTCGAAGATCGACTGCGCGTAGTGCAGCGTCATGTTCGCCGGGTCCAGCTGGAGCGGTGCATACGGCTGCAGCTGCGCGTCGTGCCAGCCGCGGCCCTCGGTCCACTGGATGGTGACCATGTGATCGGTGAAGTACCGCCCAAAACCGGGATCCGCCAGTACCGCTTCGCGCTCGGCGGCACCGAGGGGTTGAGCGGCGGGCTTCAGGTCGAATGCGATACGGGGCGTCGTCATGTCCGCGGTCCTTAGCTCTTTCGGGGCCACCACGCTCAGGGCGGCACCCCCCGATTATCGCGCGCAGGTCAACCGTCTCCGGACGCGGGTGTGAGCACCCCTTCCCGCCATTGCAGCGAGAAGGGGTGTGCGCAGCGAGTAACGAAGGCGCGGCGAGAAGGGCTCAGCCGGCTACGCGGCTCGCCAGGGCGTCGCCGATCTCGTCGGTGCTCCGCACCGATCCGGCGCCCCGCTCGGCGAGATCCGTGGTGACGGCCTCGTCGATGCGGGCGGCCTCTGCCTCGTAGCCGAGGTGCCGCAGCAGCAGGGCGACGGACAGCACGGTGGCCGTCGGGTCGGCCTTGCCGGTGCCCGCGATGTCGGGCGCCGAGCCGTGCACGGGCTCGAACATCGACGGGAACTCCCGCGTGGGGTTGATGTTCCCGGAGGCGGCGAGCCCGATCCCGCCGCTGACCGCGGCGGCCAGGTCGGTGATGATGTCGCCGAAGAGGTTGTCGGTGACGATCACGTCGAACCGCGCGGGGTCGGACACCAGGAAGATGGTGGCCGCGTCCACGTGCAGATAGTCGGTGGTCACCTCGGGGTACTCGCGCCCGACCCGGTCGAAGGTGTCCTTCCACAGGTGTCCCGCGTGCACCAGCACATTGTTCTTGTGCACCAGCGTCAGCTTCTTGCGCGGCCGCGCCTGCGCCCGCGCGTACGCGTCGCGTACGACCCGCTCCACACCGAACGCGGTGTTGACGCTCACCTCGTTGGCGACTTCCTGCGGGGTGCCCTTGCGGATGGTGCCGCCGTTGCCGACGTACGGCCCCTCGGTGCCCTCGCGGACGACGACGAAGTCGATCTCCGGGCGGCCCGCCAGCGGCGACTCGACGTTCGGGAAGAGCGTGGAGGGGCGCAGATTGACGAAGTGGTCGAAGGCGAAGCGGAGCTTCAGCAGCAGGCCGCGCTCCAGCACTCCGGACGGGACGCCCGGGTCGCCGATGGCACCGAGCAGAATTGCGTCGTGCGCCTTGAGCCGCTCCAGCTCGTCGTCGTTGAGCGTCTCGCCCGTGGCGTGCCAGCGTTTGGCGCCGAGATCGTACTCGTGCGTCTCCAGCTTGACGTCCTGCGGAAGGACTGCGGTGAGGACCTTGAGGCCCTGGGCGACGACCTCCGGGCCGATTCCGTCACCGGGAATCACTGCCAGGTCGATGGTGCGATCCGTGCTGGATGCCGTTCCTGAAGACATACGGCAGACACTACGCCCCGTCCCAGGCTGTGACATAAAGCTGTCCGTATGACGGACGACGCATGCCGTTCACGGCGTGTATCCGCCGGTGTCTTCCGCCAGTTGGCGCCCGTTGAGACCTTGGTGTCCATGGCCGCGAACGATCTGCCCGACCTCGGGATCCCCGCCCGGCTCGCCGCGCGTATGAGCATGGCCGAGCAACACGCCTATCTGCGCGAAAAGCTGACCCGCAGAGCCGGCACGGCCGCCCGGACCGGCGGCCCCACCCGGCGTGGCGTACTGCGCGGCGGCGGGCTGATGGCGGCGGGCGCAGCCGGTGCTGCGGGGCTGGTCGTCGGCTCGGACGCCGCGCTCGACCAGGGCCCGGGCAGCGCCGACGGTGGCGCCGGCCCCACACCGGCGCTGTCCCGCGCCGCGGTGGACGGCAAGCTCGTCGCCCCGTTCGGCCGCCATCTGGCCTTCGGCGCTGATCCGAAGACCCAGATGCGGGTCTCCTGGCAGGTCCCGTTCGCCGTCCGGCACCCGTATCTGCGGATCGGGCTCAAACCGTGGGAGCTCGACCGGAAGCTGGCCGCGGAGGTCCGCCCGCTGCACACCCCGTCGCTCGGCCGCCGGCTGCCAGCCGTCGAGCAGCTCTATCTGCACGTCGGTCTGGACGGGCTGCGGCCCGGTACGACGTACTACTACGGCGTCGGCCATGACGGCTTCGACCCGACCTCGGCCGAACGCCTGGGCTCCGTAGGGTCGTTCACCACCGCGCCCGCCGGCGGCGGGCAGCCGTTCGTCTTCACCGCCTTCGGCGACCAGGGCGTCGGCCCGGACGCACTCGCCAACGACCAGTTGCTGCTCGGCCAGAACCCGGCCTTCCATCTGCATGCGGGCGACATCTGCTACGCCGACGACACCGGGCACGGCAAGAAGTCCGACACCTACGACGCCCGCGTATGGGACCAGTTCCTCGCCCAGACCGAGCCGGTCGCCTCCCGTGTGCCGTGGATGGTGACCACCGGCAACCACGACATGGAAGCCTGGTACTCCCCCGACGGCTACGGCGGCCAGGCCGCCCGCTGGTCACTCCCCGACAACGGCCCGGACCCGGGCAAAGCACCCGGCGTCTACGCCTTCGAGTACGGGAACGTCGGGGTGATCGCCCTCGACGCCAACGACGTCTCCTACGAGATCCCGGCCAACCGCGGCTACACCGACGGGGCGCAGACGCGATGGCTGGAGCGGACGTTGAAGCGGATGCGCGCCGCACGGAGCATCGACTTCGTCGTCGTCTTCTTCCATCACTGCGCGTACTCGACCGCCACGCACGGCTCGGACGGCGGGGTACGGGACGAGTGGGTGGCGCTGTTCGAGCAGCATCACGTCGATCTCGTGATCAACGGGCACAACCATGTGTACGAGCGCACGGACCCGGTGCGGGGCGGTTCGCCCACGCGGGCGGTGCGGGTGGGGGACGCGACCGATCCCGAACGGGACGGCACGGTGTACGTCACCGCCGGGGGCGGCGGGAGGGAGCTGTACGACTTCTCGGCGCCGGACAGCTATGCGGGGCACATCGACGAGAGGGACAGCGTGCCCGGCGTTCGCTGGACCAAGGACCGGACCTCGGAGCGGAGCCGGGTGGACTGGTCCCGGATCCGCTACACGGGCTTCTCGTTCCTGGCGGTGGAGTCCCGGTCCGGGCACCGGCCCTCGCTCTCGGTGACAGCTCTGGCCCGGTCCGGCCACCGTATCGACCACTTCGTGGTGCAGCCCCGCCGCTGAGGGCGGGGCCTCAGCGGTCAGCGGCGGTCGAAGGCGCGCTGCAGGGCTTCGGCCGCCTTGCGGCGGTCCTCCTCACGGAGGCGGGCCGCAGCGCGGGAGCGGCGGACGCGAGAGGCGGGGACATGGGTGGCTGTGGGCGTGGCCATAGGAATACAACTCCTTCTGCACGGCGCAGGGCGCAACGGACGCGAGACGCAAGAAGAGAGGAGGAAGCTGCCGGACAGCCAACGGCGCGGGGACAACCGGTGCGGCAGGGATCACCTGCCTCAGACGCACGGGCGTCGCATCCACGAAACGCTCGGTCGAGCGAGACGATCGGCTTCCTACAAAGATAGAAGCCGACGGCCGTGATGTCTCGCCAAATAGTTGGGCTTCCTACTATCTGAGACGAGACCCACATCGGAGCCGTACACAAGGACGGGCCCGGCCCCCTCCGCACGGGGGGCGGAGAAGGGGGCCGGGCCCTCATCGCACAGGGACCACGGGGAGATCAGCCCATGTGCGGGTACCTGTAGTCGGTCGGCGCGACCTGGGTCTCCTTGATCGCACGCGGCGAGGACCAGCGGATCAGGTTGAACTTCGAGCCGGCCTTGTCGTTGGTGCCCGAGGCCCGCGCGCCGCCGAACGGCTGCTGGCCGACGATCGAACCGGTGGGCCGGTCGTTCAGGTAGAAGTTGCCGGCGGCGAACCGCAGCTTCTCCGAGGCCGAGGCCAGCACCGCACGGTCCTTGGCGAGGACGGCGCCGGTCAGCGCATACGCCGAGGCCGACTCCATCTGCTCCAGCATCGCGTCCCAGTTCTCGTCCTCGTAGACGTGGACCGCGATGATCGGGCCGAAGTACTCGGTCTTGAAGACCTCGTTCTCCGGGTCGGAGCAGACGATGACGGTCGGCGAGACGAAGTAGCCGACGCTGTCGTCGTACGTACCGCCCACCAGGATCTCGCAGGACGGGTCGGCCTTGGCGCGGTCGATGGCGGCCTTGTTCTTGGCGAAGGCACGGTCGTCGATCACGGCGCCGATGAAGTTGGACAGATCGGTGACATCGCCCATGGCCAGCCCTTGGACATCGGTGGCCAGCGCCTCCTTGAAGCCGCCCTCCCAGATGGAGCGGGGCAGGTAGGCGCGGGAGGCGGCCGAGCACTTCTGGCCCTGGTACTCGAAGGCGCCGCGGGTGATGGCGGTCTTGAGCACGGCCTGGTCCGCCGTGGAGTGGGCGACGATGAAGTCCTTGCCGCCGGTCTCACCGACGATGCGCGGGTAGGACTTGTAGGTGGAGATGTTCTCGCCGACGCTCTTCCACAGGTGCTGGAAGGTGGCGGTCGAGCCGGTGAAGTGGATGCCGGCCAGGTCCGGGTGCGGAATGGCGACCTCGGAGACCTCCTTGCCGTCACCGGTCACCAGGTTGATCACGCCCTTGGGCAGCCCGGCCTCCTCCAGCAGCTCCATGAGCAGCACGGCGGAGTGCGTCTGGGTGGGAGACGGCTTCCAGACGACCACATTGCCCATCAGGGCCGGCGCTGTGGGCAGGTTGCCGGCGATGGCGGTGAAGTTGAACGGCGTGATCGCGTAGACGAAGCCCTCCAGCGGGCGGTGGTCCATGCGGTTCCAGACCCCGTTCGGCTGGATCAGCGGCTGCTCGGTCATCAGCTCACGGGCGAAGTGCACGTTGAAGCGCCAGAAGTCGATCAGCTCGCAGGGCGCGTCGATCTCGGCCTGCTGGGCCGTCTTGGACTGGCCGAGCATGGTGGAGGCGGCAATCGTCTCCCGCCAGGGGCCGGACAGCAGCTCGGCGGCCTTGAGAATGATCGCGGCGCGGTCGTCGAAGGAGAGCGCACGCCAGGCCGGGGCCGCGGCGAGCGCCGCGTCGATGGCGTCCTGCGCGTCCTGCCGGGTGGCGTTCGCGTAGGTGCCCAGGACCTTCTGGTGGTTGTGCGGCTGCACGACGTCGACGCGCTCGCCGCCGCCCATGCGCTTGACGCCGTTGATGGTCATCGGCAGCTCACGGGGGTTGTCGGCCAGCTCCTTGAGCTTGGCCTCCAGTCGCGCACGCTCGGCGCTGCCGGGTGCGTAGGTGTGCACCGGCTCGTTGTACGGCGCGGGGACCTGGGTCACAGCGTCCACAGTTGCTCCTTGTGTCGTGGGTCGGGCGGTCTGTCTGGGCCGGCGTCTCAGCTACGGGTGACGGGCTCAACTACGAGTGACGAGTGAGCGCAAGAAGAAAGCCATGTTCGCCGGGCGCTCCGCGAGGCGTCGCATGAAGTAGCCGTACCAGTCGGTGCCGTACGGAACGTAGACCCGCATGCGGTGACCGTGCGCGACCAGTCGCTCCTGCTCGGCTCCGCGGATGCCGTAGAGCATCTGGAATTCGTACTCGTCCCGCTTTCGACCGTAACGCTCGGCCAGGTTCTGGGCGATGGCCACCATGCGGGGATCATGGGAGCCCACCATCGGATAGCCCTTGCCGGCCATCAGAATTTTCAGGCAGCGCACATACGCCCGGTCGACCTCGCGTTTGTCCTGGTGGGCGACCTCGGGCGGCTCGTTGTAGGCGCCCTTGACCAGCCGGACCCGGGAGCCTTCGCCGGCCAGCGCGTGACAGTCCTCCTCGGTACGGAAGAGGTACGACTGGAGCACGGCACCGGTGCCGGGGAAGCGCTCACGCAGCTGCCCGAGTATGGCGAGCGTGGAGTCGACCGTGGTGTGGTCCTCCATGTCGAGGGTCACCGTCGTACCGGCGGCGGTGGCGGCCTCGACGACCGGCAGCACGTTCTCGTACGCCAGGTCGTGCCCGCCGGGGAGCGCCTGCCCGAAGGCGGAGAGCTTGACCGACATCTCGGCGTGCTTCGCGAGCCCGGCTCCGGCCAGCGCGGCGGCCAGCGCAAGGTAGGCGTCGCGGTTGCGGAGGGCTTCCGACCGGTCGGTGATGTCCTCGCCGAGATGGTCGACGGTGACCTGCATTCCGCGCTCGGAGAGCGTCGTCACGGAGGCCAGACACTGATCGAGCTGCTCGCCCGCCACGAACCGGTCCACCATAGGGCGGGTCACCGGAGCGGCCGAGACGAGGCGGCGAATGCTGTCGCTGCGCGCGGCGGCGAGGAGCACGGGTCCCAGCACGGGGCACCTCCACGGATTGTTCTTGTGGGCGACTCGCTGAAGAGCGCAGTGAGGCGCAACTCGGGAGCCACTCAGAACGTAAGGATCCCGCCGACGCCGGACCATCGACAGGTGTCACGCATCCGTGGTCCGGCTCTCAGACAGATGTATGAGAGATGTACGAGAATGGGTCGGCGGACGCCCGAGGACCCTCGGCGTCGGAGCGGAAGACGGACCACAGGAGGCCCACGGCATGCGCGAGAACTACCAGGCGCTGATCGACGAGGTCTCCCAGCTGCTGGGTACCCCGGCCACGCTGGAGGGCCGGGACTTCTCGCTGATCGCCTTCGGCGCACACGAGGGCAGCGCCGACGGCGACGACGCGGAGCAGGCCGCCGGTCCTGCACTGGACTCGGTACGTACCCGCACCATCCTCCAGCGCCGCTCCGCCCCCGACGTGCGGGCCTTCTTCGAGAGCTTCGGCATCACGCGGGCGAGCGGCCCGGTACGCATCCCGCCCGACCCGGCCGCCGGCGTGGTGCACGGCAGGATCTGTCTGCCGGTGCGGGACCGCGGAGTGGTCTACGGCTACATCTGGCTGCTGGACGACGGCACGCTGGAGCTGACCGATGCCCGGCTGGCCGCCGCGATGGCGGTCGCCGACCGTACCGGCGCGCAGCTGGCGGCGGATTCCCGCGCCGAGGAGCGGACGGGGGAACTGCTGCACGCCGCCCTCGCCGAGCGCGGCGGGGACGCACGGGACGAGGCGGTCGCGGGATTGCGCGCGGCGCTGGGCGAGGCGGCGTCCGGACCGCTGGTGCTGGTGGCGGTGGCGCCGTGGCCGGAGGAGGAGGCGCCGGGCGCCGGACGCGGCCCGCTCCCCGCCGCCCTCCCCCGGCTGGTGGCGCAGTGCGTACGGGACGGAGCGCTGGCGGCGCTGGTACGGCTGCGTACGCCGCACGGCGTGGACGCCGCCCGCACGGCGGCCGACCGTCTGCTGCGCACACCCGGCCGGGCCGCGACGGCGGAGTCCGCCGCCGGAACCGCGGGCCCCACGGCGGGACTGAGCAGCCCGCGCTCCGGCCTGGCGGAACTGCCCGCCGCCTGGCGCGAGGCCCGCGCCGCTGCCCGGGCCGCGGCTGCCGAGTCCCTGCCGAGCGCCCTCGCCGAGTGGGACACCATCGGTCCCTACCGGTTGCTCACCGCCATCCCCCGCATCCCCGGCTCCGCGCCGGACCCGGCCGTACGGGAGTTGCTACGCCCCGCCCATCGCGAACTGGCCCGCACAGCAGAGGTCTTCCTCGACCGCGCGGGCCAGGCAGGCCGTGCGGCCGCCGTCCTCGGCATCCACCGCCAGACCCTCTACTACCGCCTCTCCCGCGTCGAACGCCTCACCGGACTCGACCTGGACGAGGGGGAGGACCGCCTGTTGTTGCACATGGCGTTGAAAACCAGACGCCTCCGCTGAGGCCCCGGCCCATGGGGAGGAATCAATGGCCGAGGCCGCTACGGCGTTCGGCCCGCATCACTCCGTGAGATTCACCGCTCGGGCGTGCGTGGCGCCGATCTCCTCGGCGATCTCGGTCAAGACCGAGGCACCGATCGTGTCGTCCACCGTCAGTGCGACCAGCGCTTCGCCGCCCTCCTCGGCGCGGGAGACCTGCATCCCGGCGATGTTGATGCCCGCCTCGCCCAGGATGCGGCCGACGGTGCCGACGACGCCGGGCCGGTCGCTGTAGCGCAGGAACGCCATGTGCTCGGCGACCGCGAGATCCACCCCGTGCTGGTTGATGGCGACGATCTTCTGGAGGTGCTTGGGCCCGGACAGCGTGCCGGAAGCGGAGACCTCCTCACCGTTGGCGAGGGTGCCGCGCACAGTCACCACGTTGCGGTGCTCGGCGGACTCGCTGGAGGTGGTCAGCCGCACCTCGACTCCGCGCTCCTGCGCGAACAGCGGCGCGTTGACGTAGCTGACCGTCTCGTCCACCACGTCCTCGAACACGCCCTTGAGCGCGGAGAGTTCCAGCACCTTGACGTCGTGCTGGGTGATCTCGCCGTACACCTCGACGTCCAGCCGGACGGCGACCTCACCGGCCAGCGCGGTGAAGATCCGGCCCAGCTTCTCTGCGAGCGGCAGCGCCGGGCGTACGTCCTCGGCGATGACCCCGCCCTGCACATTGACCGCGTCGGGCACCAGCTCGCCCGCCAGCGCCAGCCGCACCGACCTGGCGACCGCGATGCCCGCCTTCTCCTGTGCCTCCCCTGTGGAGGCGCCCAGGTGCGGGGTGCACACGACCTGGTCGAAGGCGAAGAGCGGGGAGTCGGTGCACGGCTCGGAGGCGTACACGTCCAGACCGGCGCCCGCGACGCGGCCCTCCTTGAGCGCCGCCGCCAGCGCCTCCTCGTCCACAATGCCGCCGCGCGCAGCGTTGACGAGACGCACGTTCGGCTTGACCTTGTGCAGCGCCTCGTCGCCGATGAGACCGAGCGTCTCGGGGGTCTTGGGCAGGTGGACGGTGATGAAGTCCGCGACCTCCAGCAGCTCGTCCAGCGTGAGCAGCTTGACGCCCATCTGCGCGGCCCGCGCGGGCTGTACGAACGGGTCGTAGGCGACGACCTTCATCCCGAACGCCGACATACGCTGGGCCACCAGCACCCCGATCCGGCCGAGGCCCACGACGCCGAGCGTCTTCTCGCTCAGCTCGACACCGGTGTACTTGCTGCGCTTCCATTCGCCGTTCTTGAGCGCGGCGTTGGCCTGCGGGATGTTGCGGGCCGTCGCGATGAGCAGCCCGCAGGCCAGCTCGGCGGCGGTGACGATGTTGGAGGTCGGCGCATTGACCACCATCACGCCCGCCTTGGTGGCGGCGGGCACATCCACGTTGTCGAGCCCGACGCCGGCGCGGGCGACCACCTTGAGCTTGTGCGCCGCGGCCACGGCCTCGGCGTCGATCTTGGTGGCAGAACGGACGAGGACGGCGTCCACATCGGCGAGAGCGGGGAGGAGTTCGCCGCGGTCGGCGCCGTCACAGTGCCGGATCTCGAAATCCGGCCCCAGCGCATCGACGGTCGCGGGCGACAGCTCTTCGGCGATGAGTACTACGGGCTTGCTCACGTGGTCTCCAAATTCTTGGGACGGCGCGTTTTCCCTGCGGGTTCCCTGCGGGGCGGGATCCCTCCCGGAGGGAGTCTGGGGGGAGGGGCGGGAGGGGGCAGACGCACGACGCTGTGAGCCTGTGGCTCAGCAGTCTATCGGCGGGAGCTCAAGGGTGTGGGCAATCGTTCCGCGCCTCGGGCGGAACGATTGCCCACAACCAGGGGTGAGGGACTACTTCTCCTCGTCGACCCAGCTCATCAGACCGCGCAGCTTCTTGCCCGTGTTGGCCAGCAGGCTGTCCTCGTCGGCCTTCTTGTACTCGTTGTACTTGGGCAGGCCCGCGTTGTACTCCGCCATCCAGTTGTTGGCGAACGAGCCGTCCTGGATCTCGCCGAGGATCTTCTTCATCTCGGCCCGCGTCTGCTCGTTGATCACCCGCGGGCCCGAGACGTAGTCGCCCCACTCGGCGGTCTCGGAGACGGACCAGCGCATCTTCTCCAGGCCACCCTCGTACATGAGGTCCACGATCAGCTTGAGCTCGTGGAGGCACTCGAAGTAGGCGATCTCCGGCTGGTATCCGGCCTCGACCAGAGTGTCGAAGCCCGCCTTGACCAGCGCGGCCGTACCACCGCACAGCACGGCCTGCTCACCGAACAGGTCGGTCTCGGTCTCCTCGGTGAAGGTGGTCTTGATGACGCCGGCCCGGGTGCCGCCGATGGCCTTGGCGTACGACAGCGCCAGCGCGAACGCGTTGCCGCTGGCGTCCTGCTCGACGGCCGCGATGCACGGCACGCCGCGCCCCTCCTCGTACTGGCGGCGGACCAGGTGGCCCGGGCCCTTGGGGGCGACCATGCACACGTCGACGGAGGCCGGGGGCTTGATGAACTCGTAGCGGATGTTCAGGCCGTGGCCGAAGAAGAGCGCGTCGCCGTCCTCGAGGTGGGGGGCGATGGACTCCTCGTAGACCTTGGCCTGGAGCGGGTCCGGAACCAGGACCATGATCACGTCCGCTTCCTGGACCGCCTCGGCGGGCGTGGTCACGCGCAGGCCCTGCTCCTCGGCCTTGGCACGGGACTTCGAGCCCTCGTGCAGGCCGACCCGGACGTCGACGCCCGAGTCGCGCAGCGACAGCGCGTGGGCGTGGCCCTGGCTGCCGTATCCGAGAACCGCAACCTTGCGGCCCTGGATGATGGACAGATCGGCGTCGTCGTCGTAGAACAGCTCGGCCACGGGGTGTTTCTCCTTGTACTCAGGTTTGGTGTGCGCCCAACCTACGCGGCTGGACGAGGGTGCCGATTCCACCCCCCGCCGCGGCGGGAAGGGGTGGCGGGGACGGAGTCCCCGCCTCTTGTTCCGCCGCCGCGGCGGGCAACCACGACGGCGAGGGTCCGGCGGTAGGTACTAAAGCTCCACCAGTACGTTCGCCCTCACGCGGAGCGCTCGAGCGCGCGCAGGCTCCGGTCGGTGATGGAGCGGGCGCCGCGCCCTATGGCGATGGTGCCGGACTGCACCAGTTCCTTGATGCCGTACGGCTCCAGCATCCTCAGCATCGCCTCCAGCTTGTCGGCGCTGCCGGTGGCCTCGATGGTGACGGCCTCCGGGGAGACGTCGACCGTCTTGGCACGGAAGAGCTGGACGATCTCCACGATCTGGGAGCGGGTCTCGCCCTCGGCGCGGACCTTGACGAGGACGAGTTCCCGCTGGACCGCGGAGGAGGGCTCCAGCTCAACGATCTTGAGGACGTTGACCAGCTTGTTGAGCTGCTTGGTGACCTGCTCCAGCGGCAGGTCCTCGACGTTCACCACGATGGTGATACGCGAGATGTCGGGATGCTCGGTCACGCCGACGGCGAGCGAGTCGATGTTGAAGCCGCGACGGGAGAAGAGCGAGGCGATCCTGGCCAGGATGCCGGGGGTGTTCTCCACCAGCACGGAGAGCGTGTGCTTGGACATCTGTCTGTCTTCCGTTCTGCGCAGTCGTCTCAGTCGTCGCTGTCGCCGAAGTCGGGGCGGACGCCGCGGGCCGCCATGACCTCGTCGTTGGAGGTGCCTGCCGCCACCATCGGCCAGACCATGGCGTCCTCGTGGACGATGAAGTCGACGACGACGGGCCGGTCGTTGATGGAGTTGGCCTTCTCGATGACCGCGTCGAGCTGCGCCGGGTCCTCGCAGCGGATGCCGACACAGCCCATGGCCTCGGCGAGCTTCACGAAGTCGGGGACGCGGGTGCCCCGGTTCGGCTCGCCCTCCTCGCCGTTGTGCAGGACGGTGTTGGAGTAGCGCTGGTTGTAGAAGAGGGTCTGCCACTGGCGGACCATGCCCAGCGCGCCGTTGTTGATGATGGCCACCTTGATGGGTGCGCCGTTGAGGGCCGCGGTGACCAGCTCCTGGTTGGTCATCTGGAAGCAGCCGTCACCGTCGATGGCCCACACCGCGCGGTCGGGCATGCCGACCTTGGCGCCGAGGGCGGCCGGGACGGCGTAGCCCATGGTGCCCAGGCCGCCGGAGTTGAGCCAGGTGGCCGGCTGGTCGTACGTGACGTAGTGCGCGGCCCACATCTGGTGCTGGCCGACGCCGGCGGCGAAGATCGTGCCCTCCGGGGCCAGCTCGCCGATGCGCTGGATGACCTGCTGCGGGGCGAGCGAGCCGTCCTCGGGCAGGTCGTAGCCGAGCGGATAGGTCTCCCGCCAGCGGTTCAGCATCGCCCACCACTCGGCGTAGCGGTCGCCCGGCTCGCCGGGGTGCTCGGCCGTCTCGCTCTGCAGGGCGACGACCAGGTCGGCCAGCACCTCGCGGGCGTCGCCGACGATCGGCACGTCGGCCGCGCGGTTCTTGCCGATCTCCGCGGGGTCGATGTCAGCGTGCACGATCTTGGCGTGCGGCGCGAAGGAGTCGAGCTTGCCGGTGACGCGGTCGTCGAAGCGGGCGCCGAGGGCGACGATCAGGTCGGCCTTCTGCAGCGCGGTGACCGCGGCGACGGTGCCGTGCATACCGGGCATCCCCAGGTGCTGCGGGTGGCTGTCGGGGAAGGCGCCGATGCCCATCAGGGTGGTGGTCACCGGGGCGCCGGTCAGCTCGGCCAGCACCTTCAGCTCGGCCGTGGCGCCCGCCTTCAGAACCCCGCCGCCGACGTAGAGCACCGGGCGGTGGGCCTCGGCGAGCAGCTTGGCAGCCTCACGGATCTGCTTGCCGTGCGGCTTGGTCACCGGACGGTAGCCGGGCAGCTCGGTGCTGGACGGCCACTCGAAGGTGGTCTCCCCCTGGAGCGCGTCCTTGGCGATGTCGACCAGCACGGGTCCCGGGCGCCCGGTGGCGGCGATGTGAAACGCCTCGGCGATGGTCCTGGGGATCTCGTCGGGATCTCTGACCAGGAAGTTGTGCTTGGTGACCGGCATCGAGATGCCGCAGATGTCGGCCTCCTGGAAGGCGTCCGTGCCGATCGAGCCGGAGGCGACCTGACCGGTGATGGCGACCAGCGGCACGGAGTCCATGTGAGCGTCGGCGAGCGGGGTGACCAGATTGGTGGCGCCGGGGCCCGAGGTGGCCATGCAGACCCCCACCTTGCCGGTGGCCTGCGCGTAGCCGGTGGCCGCGTGCCCCGCGCCCTGCTCGTGACGGACCAGGACGTGGTTGACCCGGGAGGAGTCCATCATCGGGTCGTAGGCGGGCAGGATGGCGCCACCGGGAATGCCGAATACGGTGTCGGCGCCGACTTCCTCGAGAGCACGGATGAGGGACTGGGCGCCCGTGATGCGGAGGGCGGCCTGGGCCGGAACGGAGTTGGGCTGTCCGCTGTTGCGGGCCCGCGGCTGCGGTTTCGGGGCCCCGGTGGCCTGTTCGGTCATCGGCTTATCTCTTCTCGGAGAGTGAGGGTTGACGCTCGTGGTGGGGATGGACGCTCGTTTTGGGCGGGTTTTTCGGGCTACCGCTGGTTCGCGCCCAGGTGCCGGTGCAACAAAAAACCCCCCGTGCCATAAGGCAAGCGAGGGGAGCGCGCCGCTGGTGGTCGCGGGATGAGTGGGTCCCGCGGTCAGCCGACGCGCTGTCCAAGTACGAGAATTCGGGTGCGCATGGCACTGACCTTCTCCCCGTCAAGCCCCAAGTGTCAAGTGTGTGGGACAGCCGTCTCAGCATTTGGGCGACGCTGACGAGTGCGTCAGCGGATCCACGCCCTCCTGCCGTACGGCCGGCGCACCCGAGCCCCGCGCGGCGGGCACCCCCGCCGCGACGGGCACGTCCGCGTCCCGGCCCTCCGGGTGCTCCTCGCCGTACCCGGAGGCCCCGCCGCTGCGGGTGGATTCGGGCACCGCGTAGACCCCGCGGGCGAGCGCCGTACGCAGCCGGTGCTCGTCCAGCGGCCCGGAGAAGACCGCACCCTGACCGTGCGTACAGCCCATCTCACGCAGCAGCGTGGCCTGCTCCGGCAGGTCGACGCCCTCCGCGACGGTGGTCAGCCCGAGGTCCCCCGCGATCCGCAGCAGCCCGGCGGTGATCTTGCGCTGCCGGATGGATTCCAGGATCCCGTCCGTCAGCCCCCGGTCCAGCCGCAGGATGTCCACCGGCAGCCTGCGCAGCGCCGAGATCGCCGCGTAGCCGCTGCCGAAGCCGTCCAGCGAGATCAGCACCCCGAGCCGACGCAGCGCCGTCAGCCGCCGCTCCAGCTCGTCCAGCGGGATCCGCGGGTCGCTGTCCGACAGCTCCAGGATCAGTGCGCCCGGGGCGCCCGGCACCCCGGCGTTGGCCGCGGGGGCGCCCAGCGCGGTGCCGCCGGTGGGTCCCGGCGCCGCGGCCAGCCCGTGCCGGGCCAGCAGCGCGCCGATGGAGCGCGGCTCCATGCCCGGCTCGGTCAGCCGCCGCGCGGGCAGCCGTACGGTCACCGGTGCGCCGTATCCGGCACGCTGCCGCGCTGCCGCTTGCTGCACCGCTTCCTCCAGCAGCCACCGGCTCACCTCGGCGGCCCGCTCACCGCCTGCCCCGCGCGCCTCCCGCGCCGAGGCGCCCTCGGTGCGCAGGAACTCCGCGGGGGTGAACAGGATGCCCTGGGCCGAGCGCCAGCGTGCCTCGGCCGCGATAGCGGTGATCTTGCCGCTGGCCAGCTCGACGATCGGCTGGTGCAGCAGCGCGAACTCGCCGTCGTGCAGCGCGCTGCGCAGCCGCGCCGCCAGCTCGGCGCGCTTGACCACCTCGGCCTGCATCTGTGGCGCGTACAGCTCCACCCGGCCTTTGCCCGCCTGCTTGGCGCGGTACATCGCCAGGTCCGCGTTGCGCATCAGCGCGCTGGGCGTGATGCCGGGCTCCGCGAAGGCGATACCGATGGAGGCGGCGACCCGCACCTCCGTGCCCTCGACCCGGTACGGATCCGAGAGGGTGATCCGCAGCCGGTCGGCGATGTCGTGGATGCGCAGCTCGCGCTCGGCGTCCGGCATCCGCCCCGGCTCGCCGTCGCCCCGGATGAGTACGGCGAACTCGTCGCCGCCCAGCCGCGCCGCGGTGTCGCCGGAGCGTACGGAGTCGTGCAGTCTCCGCGCCGCATGCACCAGCAGTTCGTCGCCCGCCTGGTGGCCGACGGTGTCGTTGACCGCCTTGAAGCCGTCCAGGTCGATGAAGAGCACGGCCGTACCGCAGTCGCCGCCGCGGCGGCCGCCGATGGCCTGCCGGACCCGCTCGGTGAACAGCGCGCGGTTGGGCAGGTCGGTGAGCGCGTCGTGCGAGGCATTGTGCTGCAACTGCGCCTGCAGTCTCACTCGTTCGGTGACGTCCCGGCTGTTGAAGATCAGCCCGCCCTGGTAGCGGTTGACCGTGGACTCGACGTTGAGCCAGTGGCCGTCGCCGTGCCGGAAGCGGCACTCGATGCGGGTGCTGGCCTCCTGATCCGCCGAGCCGGCCAGGAAGCGGCGCAGCTCGTGGTTGACCTGGCCCAGGTCCTCCGGATGCACGAGGGAGGAGAGCTCGCAGCCCACCATGTCCTCGGCGTTCCGCCCGTAGACCCCGGCCGCCGCCGGTGAGACATAGCGGAGCATGCCGGTGGCGGCGGTGATCATGATCACGTCGCTGGAGCCCTGGACCAGGGAGCGGAAGTGGTTCTCCTTCTGCGCCAGTTCCCGGGTCAGCGTGATGTTGTCCAGCAGCATGATGCCCTGCCGCAGCACCAGTGCGAGCACGACCGTGCAGCCGGTGTAGAGGACGACGGGGTCGATGTCGTGACCGTCCACCGAGTTGTAGAGGATGCCCAGCGTGCACACCGCGGCCGCGAGGTACGGCGTCAGCGCGCTCAGCGAGCCGGAGATGGGGCGGCTTGGATGGGTGGCCCGCGCCTCGGCCTGCCGGTCCGTGGCGGCCAGCGGCTGCGGCGGAACGGGGTCGGCCTTGCCCCTCTTGTCGTCGTCGCCGTCCTTGCTGTTCTTGCCGCTCCTGCCGACCCAGGGCGCGTACGCGAGGAGCAGCGAACCGGCGAACCATCCGGCATCCAGCAGCTGCCCTGAGGCGTAGTGCTCGCGCAGTATGGGCGAGGTGAACAGTGCGTCGCACAGCACCGTGAGGGCGAGCGCCCCGATCGCGGTGTTGATGGCGCTGCGGTGTGCCGAGGAGCGCCTGAAGTGCAGCGCCAGCACCATGCTGACGAGCACGATGTCCAGCAGCGGATACGCCAGGTTGAGCGCCGCCCTGGCCACCGAGTCACCCGCCCAGTAAGCCGTGTGCGCGAGCGCGAGCGACCAGGAGAGGGTCAGCAGCGAGCCGCCGATGAGCCAGGCGTCGAGGCCGAGGCAGACCCAGCCGGCCCTGGTCACCGGGCGCTTGGCCAGCACCAGCAGTCCCACGATGGCGGGCGGCGCGAACAGCAGGAAGCAGAAGTCGGCGAGGGAGGGCTGCGGCACCTGCTGGCCGAGTACCAGTTCGTACCAGCCCCAAACCGCGTTGCCGAACCCCGCCATCAGCGAGGAGACCCCGAAGAGCACCCAGGCCGGGCGGCTGGCCTCCAGCCGGGCGTGCCCCGTTGCGGGTTCGAGCGCGGCGGCCTGCGCTGCCTCCCGCCGCTGGGTGCGCGCGTACCACAGGCACGAGCTGCCTGCCAGCAGTGCCGCGGCACTGAGCCCGAAGTCGCCCATGAACACGGCGACGGTCTCCGAGCCCCAGCCGAAGGCGGCGCCCACGGCGTAGGCCGCGCAGACCACCATGAGCGTCATCTGCCGCAGCAGACCGACGCGTCCGCCGGCGTCGGAGCCTCCTCCGCACAGCTCCGACGGTGTCGACCGTGCCGGCCGGGTCGACTGGACCGGCCGGGCCGACCGGGTTGACGCCGTCGGCCAGGTGTGCCGTGGTTGCCGCGCGTGCGGCGCGTGCGGCGCGTGCGGCGCGTGCGGCGCGTGCGTCGCCTCGTCGCGAACCGCGCCGCTGCTGCGCGTGCCGGATGCGTTGCTCCAGTACGGGCCCCGCCTGGGGGCCGCTTCGTGGGTAGTCATCGCGCCACCCGTGGAGACGGGGGCCATTTGACGGAGCCGGCCCGGCCGTTACGGGACGCGTGCGGCGATACGCCGCAACGCGGGGGTTTCGCTTGGCAGTTGGGATATCCGCGGGCGCTGTCCTTGCGTCCCGCGCGGAAGTTCGTCCGTTGATCGTGCATTCGCCCGTCGCCCCCCTCGTGTCCGGGTTTCGCCCCCCGCTCGGGACGATACACCAGGTCGTCACTCAGGGACATAGTCCCAATACAGACCGTAACCATAAGAGGGAGGCTCGGTACAGGGTGCAGTCGTACGGATCCGTAGCGTGGCCTCTGACGGCCTCGGGGTGTTTACGGGGACTACGCCACGGCCACCGTGTTCTCCAGCTCCTCACCGGCCGCCCAGCGCCTCAGTTGCGCGCCGAGAAGTCTTCTGGCACGGGGATAGAACGCAGAAGTGGGCCCTCCGACGTGCGGAGTGATCAGAGCGCCGGGCGTTCGCCACAACGGATGGTCCTTGGGCAGGGGTTCCGGATCGGTCACATCCAGTGCCGCCCGCAACCGCCCCGGAACGCCGTCCTCCGCACCCGGGGCCGAGGCGGGGGTGCCCGTCTCGGCGATCAGCGCTTCGGTGTCGACCACGGCCCCCCGCGCG
Organism: Streptomyces sp. 3N207; assembly: GCF_052246355.1. Lineage (NCBI taxonomy): Bacteria > Bacillati > Actinomycetota > Actinomycetes > Kitasatosporales > Streptomycetaceae > Streptomyces > Streptomyces sp. 3N207. The sequence continues at coordinate 204,268 of NZ_JBQQBV010000003.1, forward strand.
ACGTTGACCAGCAGCGCCCCGTCCTTCATCCGGGCGAGGAAGTCCGCGCCCACCAAGCCGCGGGTCCCATCGGTCAGCGGGGTCGCCAATATCACGACATCCGCCTGCGGCAGCAGTTCCCCGATCTCGCCCAGCGGCCGGACCGGTCCCAGCGGAGCATTCCGCGCGGAGCGGGCGACGCGGTGCACGGCGGCCACCTCGAACGGCAGCAGCCGCTTCTCTATCGCCTCGCCCACCGCGCCGTAACCGACAATCAGTACCGTGCGGTCCGCGAGCGCCGGGCGGAAGTCCGGCAGCCACTCGCCGCGGTCCTGTGCACGGACGGATCCGGGCAGGTCACGCAGGGAGGCGAGGGTGAGCGCGACGGCGAGCTCGGCGGTGCTCGCATCGTGCACGCCGCGGGCGTTGCACACCCGCGTACCGGCGGGGAGGCGTGGTATGGCGGAAGCGATGTGGTCGATCCCCGCGGTGAGGGTCTGCACGACCCGGATCCCCGTCATCCGCGCGAGCGGCCGTACGGCGATCTCGGCACCCACGTAATAGGGGACGACGTAGAAGGCGCAGTCTGCCGGGTCCGCGGGGAACTCCTCCTCCCCGGCCCAGTAGCGGTACGTCAGGGTATCCGGCAGGCCCTCGACGCTCTCGGGCGGGAGCGCGAGCCAGATCTCCGTCGCATCAGCCATGGGGAGAGACTAGTCGGGGGCTGCGCCAGGCAGAGTGGCTGGTGGGTCGGAACAAACGTGTGTGGCACCGGGGGCAACCGTTACGTTGGGGGCCGTCCGGAGGGAGCGGGAGCCAGGTGGAGCGCAGGACTATTGGTGCGGCAGCTCTCGGTGTGGGCGCCGTGGGCCTCGGCTGTATGCCGATGAGCTGGGCCTATTCCACCTCCGAGCAGCACGGTGAGAGCTCCCTGCGCACGGTGCACACCGCGCTGGACGCGGGGATGTCGCTGCTGGACACCGCCGACATGTACGGCCCCTTCACCAATGAGCTGCTGATCGGACGCGCGATGAAGGAGCGGCGCTCCGAGGCGTTCGTCTCCACCAAGTGCGGGCTGCTGGTGGGCGAGCAGCACATCGTCGCCAACGGCCGCCCCAGTTACGTCAGACGCGCCTGTGATGCCTCGCTGCGCAGGTTGCAGACGGATGTGATCGACCTGTACCAGCTGCACCGCGCCGACCCCGAGGTACCGATCGAAGAGACTTGGGGTGCGATGGCCGAGCTCGTGACGGCGGGCAAGGTGCGCGCCCTGGGCTTCTGCGCCGTCGGCGCCCGCGCGGACCGGCGGGCCGGCGCCGGTATCCACGACGGGACCATACGACAGCTCGAACGCGTCCAGCAGGTGTTTCCGGTCAGCGGTGTGCAGGCCGAGCTGTCGGTCTGGTCGCGGGAGGCGCTGGAGACGCTGCTGCCGTGGTGCGAGGAGCGCGGCATCGGGTTCCTCGCCGCGATGCCGCTGGGCAACGGCTATTTGACCGGCGCGCTCACCACCGGCGGTGGCTTCGAGCCCGACGACGTACGCGCCCGGCATCCCCGCTTCACCGCCGAGATGATGGCCGCCAACCAGCCGATCGTCGCCGGCTTGCGAAGGGTGGCCCGCCGTCATGGCAACGCCACCCCCGCGCAGATCGCCCTCGCCTGGGTGCTCGCCCAAGGCCGCCATGTGATCCCGGTCCCCGGCACGAAGAAGGCCCACTGGGTCGCGGAGAACGCCCGCGCGGACAGTCTGGTGCTCACCGCGGAAGACCTCGCGGAGATCGCCGCGCTCCCCGCTGCCCGGGGCTCGTGGGACTGAGCGCCTCGGAGGGCCGGCGGAATCGCCGGATCGGTGGCAACCCGCGTCTCCTGGGCGGGAGGAGGGGACGATGTGATCCCCTGTGAGGGAGCCGGTTGTCGAGGACGAGGGAGCCGCAGCGTGCGACCTAGGACAGGCGTGAGCGTCGGGGTGGTCTGCGCGCTGGCGCTGAGCGCGGGATGTTCCGGCGGGGACGGGGACCGCCCGGGGGACGGGCCCTCGCGTAAGGGCGGAAGTTCACCTGCGTCCTCGTCGGCACGCGCGGCACCGGCCAAGGGTTCCGTGCAGGTGGTCAAGACCCTCACGACCGGCCTCAAGAGCCCCTGGGGGCTGGCTCCGTTGCCCGGCGGTGATCTGCTGGTCTCCTCGCGGGACACCGGGAAGATCCTGCGTATCGACGCCGACAGCGGCAAGAAGACGGAGGTCGGCTCCGTGCCGGGGGTGGAACCCGGCGGCGAGGGCGGGCTGATGGGGCTGGCCGTCCCGCCGGACGGGGCACAGGCGGGGAAGATGGTGTACGCGTACTTCACCTCCGCCTCCGACAACCGCATCGTGCGGATGGTCTACGACGCCAAGAAGGAAACCGGCGACCAGCTGAGCGCGCCGGACACCATCCTCAAGGGCATCCCCAAGGGCCTGCTCCACAACGGCGGGCGGATCGCGTTCGGCCCGGACAAGATGCTCTACGCCGGGACCGGCGAGTCCGGCGACGGCGACCTCGCCCAGGACAGGAAGTCGCTGGGCGGCAAGATCCTGCGGATGACGCCCGAGGGCGAGCCGGCCGGGCACGGCAACCCCGAGCCGGACTCGGTCGTCTACAGCTGGGGGCACCGCAATGTGCAGGGCCTGGACTGGGACCGCGAGAAGCGGCTGTGGGCCTCCGAGTTCGGGCAGGACACCTGGGACGAGCTCAATCTGATCGAACCGGGCAAGAACTACGGCTGGCCGGACGCCGAGGGCAAGAGCGACGACAAGCGCTTCCGCAACCCGCTCGAGCAGTGGCGCACCGCCGAGGCGTCCCCCAGCGGGCTGGCCGTCGTCAAGGGTTCGGTGTGGATGGCCGGGCTGCGCGGCGAGCGGCTGTGGCGTATCCCGCTCAAGGGCGCGGAACCCGCAGCCGCCCCCCAAGCGTTCCTGAAGGGAAAATACGGACGGCTCCGAACGGTCGTCGCCGACCACGGCACCGGTGGCGGCGACGGGCTCTGGCTGGTCACGAGCGAGACGGACGGACGTGGCTCGCCGGAGAAGGGGGACGACCGCATCCTGCGACTCAAGGTGCGCTGAGGATGGTCAGATGTTCAACCTGATAGAGGAGCTGTTCTCGCCGAGCCGCAAACACTCGGACGACGAGCAGCGGCGGCTGGAGCACACCCGGGTCCAGGAGGGCAGCAACGACCCCGGCAAGGGGCCGATCGATCTGGCCTCGGGTCAGGTGCTCATCCGTCCACCCGGGCAACGGACCGTCCCGGAGGAGGCGGAGCCGGAGCCGGGGAGGGAGCCGGAGCCGGCCGCGGAGCTGTCGTCGTCCCCGGTTCCGTCGTCGTCCCCGGTGCCGCAGAGCTGAGCCCGTTCGGGCTGACCAGCCGCAGCCGGAACGCCATCGCCGCCGCCTCGCCGCGCGTTGCGACGCCCAGCTTGGCGAGGATGTTGGAGACGTGCACGCTCGCCGTCTTCGGGGCTATGTACAGCCGCTCGGCTATCTGCCGGTTGCTGCGGCCCTCGGCGACGAGTTCCAGTACGTCGCGCTCGCGCCGGGTGAGCCCGAACGACTCGGCCGGGTCGGCGGGCGGTGCGGGCGCCGCCTGTGCCGGGGCGTGCTCCGCCGCTCCCCGGCCGTCGCCGGGCCCGTGGTCCAGTGCGATCCGCGCCCGCAGCGCGAGCTGTTCGGCCTCGGCCCGCAGCGGCGCCGCGCCCAGGCGCACGGCCGTGGAGTGGGCCTGCCGCAGCAGTTCCTCCGGGGACCGCGAGCCGCCCCGTACGCCTGCGCCCTCCAGCAGCGCCTCGGCCCAGCGCAGCCGGGCGCGGGCCAGCGGACAGGGCCGTCCCACCGGTTCCAGGGCCAGCGCCGCCGCCTCCCACAGCTGCGGCTCGCTCTGCCCCGCCGCCCGCGCCAACTCGGCCTCCACCAGCAGCCCGTACCCCTCCCACACCGGCGCGGGCCGGGGCAGCCGGCGGGCCGCGTGGCGCAGTTCGGACAGCACCTGGTCCCGGCCCTGCTCGGCGTCCGGCAGGCCGCGGAGCTCCGCCTCGTAGGACGCGGCGGCGTACAGCAGCGCCCAGGCGTACGGGTGGGCGCCCGGCGGGAAGCCTTCCGCGAGAGCGGCGGCCAGCTCGGCGCGTGCCTTCGCCGTCTCGCCGTGCTCGGCGGCCAGCGTCATGGTGAAGTACCGCAGCGCCACCACCTTCTGCGGCTCGTTGGCCGGGGACGAGCCCATGGTGGCCACCGCCTCCTCGACGGCGGCCTCCAGCCCGGGCAGATCGCCCCGTTCGCGGGCCAGCCGGGCGCGGAGCAGCGCGACCCAGGCGCGTACGTCCGTGACGCGCGCCGCGCCTCTGGCCCGGTCCAGGAGCTCGGCCGCGCGCTCCCACTCCCCCGTCGACAGCAGTGCCTCGGCCTGCCCCGCGAGGGCGCCCGCATAGGAGTTGGGGCGGTTGCGCTTGCGGGCGACGCCGGCCGCGCGGGCGGCCTCCTCGGCGGCCTGCGCCGAGCGGCCCACCGCCTCCAGCTTGACGGCGATGTTGATGGCGGCGCAGGTCATCACGGATGTGACCCCTGCCTGGTCCGCCTCGTCCCGGGCCCGGGCCAGCTCGGCGAGACCCTCCTCCAGATCGCCCGATTCGGCGAGCAGGGTGCCCAGGGTGACCCTGGCATCCAGCTCGATGGCGGTGGCGCCCACCACCCGGGCCAGCTCGACCGCGCGGACGGCCGTCGCCAGCGCCTCCCGCCCGGGACGGTGCACCATGCCCCAGCTCGCGGCGCTGGAGAGCACCTCCGCATGAACGGCGGAGGGCGGCAGTCCGCGGACCAGCTCCTGCGCCTTGGCGATCTGCGTCCAGCCGTCGCCCTTGCCGGTGTCCTCCAGCAGCATCCCCATGCGCAGCTGGAACCAGGCGCTGGTGAGCGGGTCCTTGGTCTCGTCCAGCCGGGCCAGCGCGCGGCGGGTGAGGACCTTGGCGCGTGCCACGTCACCGCTGATCCGGGCGGCGACGACGGCCTCGGCAAGCACCTCGATGAAGTGCGGCGGCTGGGAGAGACAGTGGGCGCGGGCATCGCCCGGAGGGTCCACGGCGGGGAACGTACGCGGGATACGCAGCGCAGGCAGCTCGGCCCGGGCTTTCTCGGGCACCTCGTCCCACAACTCGATGACCCGTTCGAGCAGTTGGTGCTCCTCCGCGTACGCGTGCCGGTACCGGGCCTCGACCGAGGCGGAGAGCGCCGCGGGCAGCGCCCTGGCGGCGTCCCGGCTGCGGTGCCAGTAGTGTGCCAGGCGGGCCAGCCGCTCCTCGGCCCGCACCAGTGACGGGTCCGCCTCCAGTGCCTCGGCGTAGCGGCGGCTGATCCGTGCCAGCTCGCCGGGGAGCAGATCCTCGCGGACCGCCTCGCGCAGCAGGGCGTGCCGGAAGAGATAGCCCGAGCCGTCCTCGGTGGGCCGCAGCACATTGGCGCCGACCGCCGAGCGCAGGGCTTCCAGCAGCGCGTCCTCGCCCAGCCCGGCGACGGCGGCCAGCAGTGCGTGTTCCACGGCGGAGCCTCCGCCCGCGGCGAGCCGCACCACATGCTGCGGCGACTCGGGCAGCGCTTCGACCCGGACGAGCAGCAGATCGCGGAGCGAGTCGCTGATGACGCAGGCGGCCTCGGTGGCGGTCAGCTCCTCGACGAAGAAGGGGATGCCCTCCGAGCGGCGGAAGATCTCCTCGGCCAGCTCGCTCGCGGGCTCGGTGCCGTTGATACCGGTGATCTGGTCGCGTACCTCGGCGCGGGTCAGGCGCGGCAGCTCCAGATGGAGGACGGTACGCAGCCGGTCCTGCTCGGCGAGGAAGGGGCGCAGCGGGTGGCGGCGGTGGATGTCGTCGGTGCGGTAGGTGGCCAGCAGCACCAGCCGGCAGGCGCGTACGGACCGGAAGAGGTAGCCGAGGAGTTCGCGGGTGGAACGGTCGGCCCACTGGAGGTCTTCGAGGGCGACGACGAGGGTACGGTCGGCGGCCAGCCGCTCCAGCAGTTGCGCCGTCGCCTCGAAGAGCCGGGCACGTCCGCCGTCGGCGCCGTCGTCGTACTCCTCGCGCTGCGGCGCCACCGGTCCGGGCACCGCCAGGTCGGGGAGCAGCCGGGCCAGTTCGGCTTCGCGGCCCTCGGCGGCAACTGCCAGGGCCGAAGGCGGCACGGCGCTGCGCAGGCCGCGCAGCGCCGTGGTGAAGGGTGCGAAGGGGAGGCCGTCGGCGCCCAGTTCGAGACAGCCGCCGAGAGTGGTGACGCAGCCCGCCGCCCGGGCCCGTTCCAGGAACTCCTCCAGGAGCCGGGTCTTGCCCACGCCCGCCTCGCCGCCGAGGAGCAGCGCCTGGGGCGCACCCGTGCCGGCGGATGCGAGGGCCTCGGTGAGGGCGGCCAGTTCGCCGGTGCGGCCGACGAACACGGGGCTGACAGTGGTTTGCAGGGGCACGCCGCTCAGCATCGCATCCGGTACCGACATAGGGCACCTGCCTTATTCGCGGCTTTCCGGCTTTCCGGCTTCCGGTCGACGGTACGGACGGTCAGGCAGCCGGTACCCACATCGGCTCGTCGTCGTCCCGGTTCCGGCGTCCGCGGCCGAACCAGGACCGTGCGCCGCGGTCGCTGCCCGCCTGCTCCCGGCGGGCCGCCTTGGCGGCGCGGACCAGCCGCTGGTGCTCGGCCTCGCGGCGCAGATCGTCCATGCGGAGCTGGTGTTGGCCGTGGCTGAGGTCGTACAGCATGACAGTGGCCCCCTCGGGGAGTGGTGCGGAATGCGTGCTCCCACACTGCTTCCTGAGAGGGCCCCGCCACATCGGGCAACTGCCCAGTCCTTGGGGCGGAGGGGCCTTAGGGCGTGCCCGGCATGGGGGGCAGGAAGGGGCGCCCCCTCCCCCGCACAGTTACTGGCCGGGTGCCGAAGGCGTGGGCACCTCGGGCTGCGCTGCGAACAGGTCGAAGTACATACCGCCGGCGACGACGAGGCCGATCACACCGAGCAGCACCCCGCCCAGCGAGACGGCCTTGACCCAGCCGCGGGCCTCGGGCCGACCGCTGAGCGTCGCCAGGAGGAGACCGCCCACCACGACGGCGAGCAGGGCGAAGATCCCGTTGACGACGGCAGCCGCGTGCCAGGGAGCGCCGTAGACGGAGTTGACCTGGTCGGCGGCCGAGCCGCCGGAGCCGCCCTGGGCGCCGCTCTCGATCTGGCCGATGAGGCTCTTGCGCTCGCGCAGCATCTCGCTGAAGGAAGTGCCGGTCAGCGAGGCGAGGCCGAGACCGGCGCTGACGACGGCGACGGCGCCGCCCGCCCAGTCGCTGCGCCGGTCCTTCGGGGACTCCAGGGTGTCGAAGTCGGCGTCGTCGTACTCGTCGTCGACGGCGTCCTCGGGCTCCTTGCCGACGTTCACCGCGGGCGCGTCGCGGGCCGTCGTCCCGTCGGGCTTCCCTTCGGCCTTCCCGTCGTTCCCGTCGGGCTTCTCCTTCGTCGTGGCCGCCTCTTCGGTCGGCTCGTCGGCGAGGGGCTTCTCAGTTGCGGTCTGCGTGTCAGTCGCGGTCTGCGTGGTCTTCGTGCTTTCGGTAGCCATGGGCGGCCACCGTAGGGGCGGTTTCTGAGAGACCGATGAGAGACCCGGTGCGCTGGTTGACCAGTGGTACGTCGGCGAGTTCCTCGGCACCGTCCTCATCGCTGGTGTCCGGCTCGATGCTCAGCCGCGGCAGCCGTCGGTCCAGCCACTTCGGGAGCCACCAGTTGGCGCCGCCGAGCATATGCATCAGCGCCGGCACCAGCAGCGTACGCAGGACGAACGCGTCCAGCGCGACCGCGGCCGCCAGCGCGATGCCGAACATGGCGATGAGCCGGTCGCCGCTGAGCACGAAGCCGCCGAAGACGGAGATCATGATCACGGCAGCGGAGTTGATCACCTTGCTGGTCTCCGAGAGCCCCACTCGCACCGCGCGTCTGTTGTCGCCGGTCAGCCGCCATTCCTCGTACATCCGGCTGACGAGGAAGACCTGGTAGTCCATGGACAGCCCGAAGAGCACCGAGATCATGATCACGGGCAGGAACGGCTCGATGGGGCCGGCGCTGCCCAGGCCGAGCAGTTCGCTCCCCCAGCCCCACTGGAAGACAGCGACCACGATGCCGAAGGCGGCGGCGACGGCCGCGATGTTCATGACAGCGGCCTTGACCGGGATGCCGATGCTGCGGAACGCCAGCAGGAGCAGCAGACAGCCGAGCCCGATGACCACGCCGCCGAACAGCGGCAACTTGCCGACGATGATGTCGGCGAAGTCGTCGTGTCCCGCGGTGGTGCCGCCGACCAGGACATCCATGGTCGAGCCGTCCTCGGCCTGCGGCAGCACGTCACTGCGCAGCCGGTCCACCAGTTCGGAGGTCGACTCGGACTGCGGGGAGGTGTCGGGCACCACGGTGATCACGCCGGTGTCGCCGCTGCCGTTGAACTGAGGGCCGCTGACCTCGGCGACGCCCGGAGTGCTGCGGATGTCGTCCCGCAGGTGGTCGAAGGCGAGCTTGTCGCCCGCGCCGTCCAGCTCGCCGACCAGCGTGAGCGGCCCGTTGGTGCCCGGGCCGAAACCGTCCGCGAGCATGTCGTACGCCTTGCGGGTGGTGCTGGCGGACGGATCGTTGCCCTGGTCCGAGGTGCCCAGGTGCAGCCCGAGCGCGGGCAGCGCGAGCACGGCCATCAGCACGGCGGCGACCACGCCCAGCAGCCTGGGGTGCCGCTCGACGAAGGCCGACCAGCGCATGGCGAAGCCCGTGGGCTGGTCGGGGCGCGGACCGTGCTCGGTGAGCTGCCGTCGCTCGCGGCGGCTGAGGGCACGCATCCCGATGAAGCTGAGCAGGGCCGGCAGCAGCGTGACGGAGGCCGCCACGCTGAGCAGGACGGTCAGGCTGGCGGCTATAGCCACTCCGTTGAGGAAGTCGAGCCGCAGGATGAACATGCCCAGCAGCGCGATGCAGACCGTGGCCCCCGCGAAGACGACCGCGCGCCCGGAGACCGCCACCGCGCGGCGGGCGGCCTCGGCCACCGGCAGCCCGGCACGCAAGCCCCTTCTGTGCCGGGTGACGATGAACAGCGCGTAGTCGATGCCCACGCCCAGTCCGATGAGCATGCCCAGCATGGGCGCGAAGTCCGCGACCGTCATCACCTGGCTGAGCAGCCCGATGCCGGCCGCGGCTGTGCCGACGGCGACAACGGCGTTGATCAGTGGCAGCGCCGTGGCGGCGAGTGAGCCGAAGGCGAGGAAGAGCACGACGGCGGCTGCCGCAAGCCCGATGGCCTCGGCGAGGTGCGCCTTGGGAGCCTCGGCGACCGCCACGCCCGAACCGCCCGCCTCGACCTGGAGGCCGAGACCTTCGTCGGAGGCACCCTGGATGGTGTCGACGACGCGCTGCACCTTCTGCTCGCCGAGCTCGTCGGTGGGTTTGGCGAAGCTGAGGTCGGCGTAGGCGGTCCGGCCGTCCTCGCTGATCTGCCCCTCGCCCTGGGGCACGTAGGGCGACTGCACGGAGGCGACGCCGGGCAGGTGCGCGACCTCCTCCAGCGTCTCGGTCATCCGCTCCTGGACGGCGGTCGCGCGCACACTCCCCGTGTCCGTACGCCACACGATCGTGTCGCTGTCGCCGCCCCGGTCAGGGAAGGCGCTCTCCAGGCGCTGCGCCGCCCGGCCGGATTCGGTGCTCTGGGCGCCGTAATCGTCGGAGTAGGAGCTGCCGATGAGTGATGAGGCGGTCACGGCACCGGCGAGGGTGACGAGCCACAGCAGCAGGACGAGGAGGCGGCGCTTCAGGCACCAGCGGGCAAGAGCGGTCACGGGCGTTCGCCTGCTTCCCGGGTGTCGTACGGGCATGGAAGGGGCGCGGCGTCCCCTGTCCGCCGCAGCTGGGGGGCCTCCCGGCCGGAGGCGGGGAGGAGGGGTCCGAGGCAATCGAGCACCTCGCCTCAAGGACCGCGCTCTTCGCAGCGTGCCATCCCGAAAAGATCGATTGTGGCCTTTGTGGCGATACCCACAATGCCCATGGCCCCGCGTATCCCCCCGTAATCGGGCCCTCACGGCGTAACCGGTCTTTTACTACTGAAGCGGACGCGGAGGGCTGTCGCGGCCGGATGTCGGGGAACGCGCCTGGTACCGGCGTCGCAGGTACCCATAGGCTGTGGGCGCTGTCCGACGGACGCACGGCGTCGGTGGGGCAGCCGAACGCAGGCCGGATGGCTGGAAGCACGCACCACACGGGATGGGGGACGGTCGTTACGTATGCCCAGGGAATTGCAACGCGGCCACAAGGCCAAGATCAGTGATCTGACGGCGGGCACGGATCTGTACGTGGGTGTGCAGATCGCCGGAGCGGGACTCTCTTTCGACATCAGCTGTTTCGGGCTGGACGGGCAGGAACAGCTCTCCGACGACCGCTACTTCATCTTCTTCAACCAGCCCAAGTCGCCGGAGGAATCCCTCCAGCTCCTCGGGGCACAGGCCGGGGACACCGAGTCCTTCCGGGTGACGCTGGACCGGATTCCCCCGCAGGTCCAGCGGCTGTCGTTCACGGCGACGCTGGACGGCGCCGGGCAGATGTCGCAGGTCGGCCCCGGTTACATCCGGATCGTGGCGGGCGGCGAGGAGGTCGCCCGTTACCCCTTCGACGGCTCGGAGTTCAGCACCGAGCGTGCCGTGATGCTGGGCGACATCTACCGGAAGAACGACATCTGGCGGTTCGCCGCGATCGGCCAGGGCTTCGACGGCGGCCTGGACGCGCTGCTGAAGAACTTCGGCGGCGAGGTCCTGGAGGACGAGGAGCCCGAGCCCCAGCAGGCCGCGCCTGCGGGTGGAGCGGCGCCCGGCTTCGCACCGCCGGGAGGGGCTGCGGCGCCGCAGCAACCCGCGCCCGGGTTCGCCCCTCCGGCCGCGCCCGCGCCACAGCAACAGGCACCTCAGGCGCCGCAGGCTCCGGCCCCAGCTCCGGCGCCGGCCCCAGCTCCGGCTCCGACCCCCGCCCCGCAACCGCAGCCGACGACGCCGGACGTCCACGGTGCACCCACCATGGCCGCCCCCGTCCTGCCGCAGCACGGCGGCCAAGTTCCCCCGCCGCAGCCGGCTCCGCAAGCCCCGCCGGCTCCGCAAGCCCCCCAGGCACCGCAGCCGCCCCAGCAGCAGCACCAGCCGCCGCAGCCCCAGCAGCCGGGCCCGCCCGGGCCTCCCGGCCAGCAGCTCTCCAACCCGTTCGCCCAGCAGCCGCCCGGCGGCTACGGCGCCCCGCAGGCACCGCAGATCCCGCAGGGCCCGGCGGCAGGCATCGGCGCGGTGCTCCAGAAGTTCCACGAGGTGCCGACGGGTCAGCGCTGGACCCTGCAGAACCCCTCCCTCGTCCGCGCGGACATCGGCATCGACGGCCAGCCGGTGCTCGCCAAGCAGGGCAGCATGGTGCTCTACCAGGGCAAGGTGGACTTCTCTTACAAGGGCGCCGGCTTCACCGGGCGCGTGGTCGGCAACGCGACCGGCCAGGAGATGCAGCTGATGCGGTGCAGCGGCCGCGGTCAGGTCTTCTTCGCCGAGAACGCCGCGCACGTCCACCCGGTGGAGCTGCAAGGAGACGCGCTCTGCGTCTCGGCCGAGAACGTGCTCGCGTTCGACGAGTCGCTCCAGCACGAGGTACGCCGGATCGAGGGCCACGGCATCCCCGGTGGCGCACTGTTCACCATGCAGTTCACCGGCACCGGCACGGTCATCGTCAAGACGCAGGGAACCCCTGTCGTCCTCCCGGTCACCCCTACGACGTTCGCCGACGCGCAAGCCGTGGTGGCCTGGTCGGCGGCGGCCCAGGTCGTCGTATCCAGTCAGGTCCGGCTGCACCGCAACGCCTATCCGGGGCACAGCGGGGAGACCGTGAACCTCCAGTTCCGGGGCGCGCCCGGCAACTTCATCGTCGTCCAGCCGTACGAGGTCTAGGGGGAGCCCGTCATGAACCAGCCAGCAGCACTCGCGGGCTTCGCGCCCGCTCCCGTGGCAGCCCGCATGGAGAACCACGGGCCGCACATGGTCAAGGTGGCCATGCAGTCGGGCCAGGACCTGTTCGCACGGCCCGGCTCGATGGTCGCCTACGAGGGCTTCGTGCAGTACGAGGCCAATCCGCCGGCCGTCCGCCAGATGGCTTCGCAGTGGCTGACCGGCGAGAAGAACCCGCTGATGCTCTGCCGCGGCGACGGCCTGCTCTATCTGGCCGACTACGGCGCCGACGTGGTGTGCGTCAACCTCGCCGAGGAGTCGCTGTCGGTCAACGGCACCAATCTGCTCGCCTTCGACGCGCATCTCCAATGGGGCGTCGAGCGGGTCAAGGGGCTCGCCAAGTTCGCGGGCCAGGGGCTCTTCAACGTCGGTGTACGCGGCACCGGCTGGGTCGCGCTCACCTCGCGTGGCGCCCCTGTGGTCGTGGACTGCGGGCGCGGCGAGGACGAGACGTATGTGGACCCGGACGCGCTGGTGGCCTGGTCCAGCGGCCTGAAGATGAAGAGCAAGCGGAGCATGAAGGCCGGTGCGCTGATCGGCCGGGGCAGCGGCGAGGCGTATCAGATCGCCTTCTCCGGGCAGGGCTTCGTGGTCGTCCAGCCGAGCGAGGACAGCACGGACCGCATCCGGGTCCGGGGCTGACGGGGGAAGGAGAACAGCCGTGCAAAGTTCGCTCTTCGGATACGCCGAGGTCGCCACGGAGGACCGCTACGCGGTGCAGAACCCGCAGCTGCTGCGGGTGCAGTTGACCGGGCACGACGATGTACTGGCCCGCAAGGGCGCCATGGTCGCCTACCAGGGACTGCTGGAGTTCGACGCCGAGTACCAGGGGCAGAGCCGGCGCCGCGGCCCCGCCCGTGAGCAACTGCCGCTGATGCGCTGCTCGGGCCAGGGGACGGTGTTCCTCGCCAACCTGGCGCAGTTCGTGCATGTGGTGGACGTCGAGCGTGACGGCCTGACGGTCGACGCCTCCTACGTCCTGGCCATGGACTCCACCCTGCACCACGAGATCATCTCCGTGGACAGCCAGTTCGGGATCTCCGGCACCGGTGCGTACAACCTCAACATCACCGGCCAGGGCAAGGTCGCGCTGATGACCTCGGGCCAGCCGCTGCTGCTGAACGTCACCCCGGACACCTACGTCAACGCCGACTCCGACGCCGTGGTCGCCTGGTCCAGCGGCCTGCGCGTGCAGATGCAGGCCCAGACCTCCTCCCAGGGCGTCTGGCGCCGCCGCGGCAACACCGGCGAGGGCTGGGAGCTCTCCTTCATGGGCCAGGGCTACGCCCTCGTCCAGCCCAGCGAACTGCTCCCGCCGCAGAACGCCCAGATCGGCGGCGGCGTACGCGCCCAGTACGGCATGGGCCCCCAGGGCTCCCACGGCCAGAACCAGGGCAACATCTTCAGCAACTGACGGCTGACGGCGCCTGGATGGAAGCGAGTCCGCGAACTGGAGCGGGTGGAAGGGATCTTCCGCCCGCTCCAGTTCCAGTGCTCCCACGGGCCGCCGCATGATCGCACCCTGACCATCTGTGGGGCGCCGATGTGGTGCGCCTCGTAGCCCGGCGCCAGGGGTCGGCTGCCTCCCTCTCCGCTGTGCGCGCCGGGGCCTCCTACGTTCAGCCGATGTCCAGCACCGCCTTGCCGTGCAGTCGGCGTCCGAGGAGGAGATCGACGGCTTCGGCGGCCTTGTCCAGCGGGCCGCGCCATGCCGTCCCCGGGTCGAGGGTGCCGCTTGCGACCTGTTCCGCGAGCCAGGTCAGGTCCCTGGCGAGCTCGCGGCACTGCAGCAGATGGAAGGTGACGATGGAACGGTCGTGACGGCCGTTGTCCCCGTACAAGGCGCCGTGCGGGAAGTGCTCGTCGTCGCCGCCCGCGTGACCGACCACGACCAGGGCGCCGCCCGCGGCCAGCCGATCGTACGCCGCGACCAGTTGCCGGCCGCCGACCATGTCCACGATGCCGTCCACCGGCGCACCGGCGTCGGCGGGGGCCGCCACCACCTCGTCAGCGCCGAGTGCGCGCAGCGCCTCCGCGTGCTTCGCGGGGTTGCCGGTGACGGCCACGACGTGGGCTCCGCCCCTGCGCGCCAGCTGCACCGCGTACCGTCCGACTCCGCCCGTCGCGCCGGTGATCATGATCCGCCTGCCGAGCAGCGGGCCGGTGCGGAGCAGGGCGTTCAGGGCGCTGGCGCCCGCGACGGGGATGGTGCTGATGGCGCCCAGGTCCGCACCCTCGGGGACGGCACCGATCAGGGCGGTGTCCACGGCGCGGAGCTCCGCCCAGCCGCCGTCTCCCCCGAGGGTCACCACATGGGTGCCGGCCGCCGGTCCTGAGCCGTCGGCGGCGGCGCGTTCGACGACACCTGCGGCATCCCAGCCCAGGACCGTGCCCTGCTCGGCGGCGCTCGGGCCGAACTTCACCTCTCCATGGTTGAGGGAGGTCGCCGTCACCCGGACCAGCGCCTGATGCGGTGCCGGGGTGGGGTCGGGCGCCTCACCGAGGCGGAGACCAGCGGGTGCGGAAGGGTCGACAAGCAGGGCTCGCATGGCAGGGGTACCTCCGGTCGGGCGCGGTCGCGCACAGCACGCGGCCGCTTCACCGGCAATAGTGCCACTGAGTGGCACAAGCCATCAAGAGGCATTCGCGGCTGGGGCTACACTTCTGCCATGGCGGCCACCGAGAAGGGACCCGGGACGGACGAGAAGCCCCTGACCCTGCGCGAGCGCAAGAAGCTCCGTACGCGGCAGGCGCTCATCGACACCGCGCTGGAGCAGTTCACCGAGCACGGCTTCGACCGCATCACGCTCGACGCGCTCTGCGATGCGGTGGAGGTCTCCAAGCGCACCTTCTTCCGCACCTTCGACAGCAAGGAAGACGTGGCCCTGGCGCCGACCCACGATCTGTGGACGGCCTTCCTGACGGAGCTGGAGACCGCCGACCCGGCCGCTTCCGCCGACCGCTCGGCCTTCGCACTGCTCCGCGACACCCTGCTGGCCGCCATCGAGCAGATGGCGGCGGCCGACGGCGACTGGGCGCAACGCGTGCGCCGCAGCCGTCGGCTGGCCGCGCGGGCCCCCTCCATCGACGCGCACGGGCTCGCGTTCTGCGACCGCACCAGCGCCGCCGCCGTGGATCTGATGAGGCGCAGATTCGAGTGGGACGGCGGCGGCCGGACCTCGCGGGAGGGGCTGCTGCTCCGCCTGGCCGTCGACATCCTCGTGGCCGCCTTCCGTCAGGCCCTGGACCAGTGGGTCGCCGACCCCGCCGAACCGGACGCGGCAGAGCTGGTCGGTGCCGTCCAGGACGCCTGCGCCGCCGCACCCGAGAGTCTCAACCTCGGTGTGGCCGCACGCTGAGCGCCGATACGGAAGTGGGCCGCCCGGCCGAAGCCGGACGACCCCACACCGCGTCTGCCACCGCCGGGAGAAACACCCCGGCACTCCGGGTCAGCAGTTCTTGCAGTTGGCATGGCAGAACGGGTCCTTCTGCGGGTCCGGGTACTGCACGACGCGGTGGTGGTGCAGCCAGCAGTTGTTGTCGTTCCCCTGGACGGTGATGTGCTTGGGGTTCCGGTCACAGCCGTTCACGGTCGCGGGATTCCTGTCGTACGGAGCCAGGGACTGTTCGGTGAACCGGGACGAGCTGATGAGTACGGAATTCCCTTCCACCGGCTGGAAGATCCACAGCTGGTTGTAGAATTCTTTGTCGTCCTGCCCGTCCTTCGGATCGAGCTTGTCGACGTAGGTCAATCCGACGTCCTCGGGATTATCCGTGCCCTTGGGCAGCGCCAGGTATTTCTGGTTGCCCAGGTTCTCGATGCGGTACAGCACCGTCCCGTCCGCGGTGGCCAGCACGGCGTGCAGCCGCCACAGCGCCTTTGCGTCGTCCTTGCTCTTGCCGGTGAGCTGCGGCTCGTGCTTCAGCTGGAGATCACCTCCCTCGGCGAGATAGCTGCCGCTGAGCCGGTGGACCATCAGCACCGGATGCCCCAGGCAGGCAGAGCTGACGAAGGCATTCGTCGGGTCGTAGTACACGCTGACACCCTTCTTCAGGGAATGGAATGGCGCGGAAAATCTCGCCGTCGACCGAGAAGAATTCATCCGGTCCGGCTTGGATTTTGCGCGGGTTTCTGCCTGGGGTTTTCCCCGCTCGATTTTCGACCGAATCGAATTGTCGAGGGGCGCATCACATCCCAGTCGACGGCTCTTCATATCTGCGTATCGAGCCGCCGCGTGCTCCCCGTCCGCCCCACGGCCCGCCCCGACGGGCCCGCCCTGCGGAAACGGCCGAGGGGCGGGGCACCGGCTACCGGTGCCCCGCCCCTCGGCGGCTGCGTCAAAGGCCGCGTCGAACTGCTGCGTCGGACTGCTCCCTCGAAAAGGGAGTGTCAGCCCTCCACGCCCAGCTTCTCCAGGATCATCTGGCGGGCGCGGGCCGCGTCCGCCTGGCCACGGGTGGCCTTCATGACGGCGCCGACCAGGGCGCCGGCGGCCTGGACCTTGCCGCCGCGTACCTTCTCGGCGATGTCCGGATTGCCGGCGATGGCCTCGTCGACGGCCGTGCCGAGCGCGCCCTCATCGGAGACGATCTTGAGACCACGCTTCTCGACGACCTCGTCCGGGCCGCCCTCACCGGCCAGTACGCCCTCGATGGTCTGCCGGGCGAGCTTGTCGTTCAGCGAACCCTCGGCGACCAGCGCGCAGATCCGGGCGATCTGCTGGGGTGTGATGGGCAGCGCCGTCAGCTCGACGCCGTCCTCGTTGGCGCGCCGGGCCAGCTCGCCCATCCACCACTTGCGGGCCTGGTCGGCGGGGGCGCCCGCGTCCACCGTGGCGACGATCGGGTCGACGGCGCCCGCGTTCAGCGCCGACTGCATCTCGTGCTCGGAGATGCCCCACTCCTCCTGGAGCCGCTTGCGCCGCAGCCGGGGCAGCTCCGGGAGTGTGCCGCGCAGTTCCTCGACCCACTCACGCGAGGGCGCGACGGGCACCAGATCGGGCTCGGGGAAGTAGCGGTAGTCCTCCGCCTCCTCCTTGACCCGGCCCGAGGTGGTCGACCCGTCGTCCTCGTGGAAGTGCCGGGTCTCCTGGATGATCGTGCCGCCGGACGAGAGCACGGCGGCGTGCCGCTGGATCTCGAACCGCGCCGCACGCTCGACGCTGCGCAGCGAGTTGACGTTCTTCGTCTCGCTGCGGATGCCGAACTTCTCGGTGCCCTTGGGGCGCAGCGAGAGGTTGACGTCGCAGCGCATCTGGCCCATCTCCATCCGGGCCTCGGAGACGCCGAGCGCCTTGATGAGCTCGCGCAGTTCGGCGACGTACGCCTTGGCGACCTCGGGGGCCCGCTCGCCCGCGCCCACGATGGGCTTGGTGACGATCTCGATGAGCGGGATGCCCGCGCGGTTGTAGTCGAGCAGCGAGTGCGAGGCGCCGTGGATACGGCCGGTCGCCCCGCCCACGTGGGTGGACTTGCCGGTGTCCTCCTCCATATGGGCGCGCTCGATCTCGACGCGGAAGACCTCGCCGTCCTCCAGCTGGACGTCCAGATAGCCGTCGAAGGCGATCGGCTCGTCGTACTGGGAGGTCTGGAAATTCTTCGGCATGTCCGGATAGAAGTAGTTCTTCCGGGCGAAGCGGCACCAGTCGGCGATCTTGCAGTTCAGCGCGAGGCCGATACGGATGGCGGACTCCACGCCCACCTTGTTGACGACGGGCAGCGCGCCGGGCAGGCCCAGACAGGTCGGGCAGACCTGGCTGTTGGGCTCGGCGCCCAGCTCCGTCGAGCAGCCGCAGAACATCTTGGTCCTGGTGCCCAGCTCGACGTGGACCTCGAGGCCCATCACGGGGTCGTAGGAGGCCAGTGCCTCGTCGTACGACACCAGTTCGGTGACGGTCACGGAAAACTTACCTTTCTGCCCTCTGCCCCGCGTCAGTCGTCGGAGAGGATGTCGTCGCTGTCCAGGCGGCGCAGCTCGCGTACGAGCAGCACCACGCCCGTGACGATGCCGGCGGCGGAGACGGCCACATCGATCAGCTGCAGCGTGTCCCCTTCTTTCCTGGCCTCCTTGGCGCGCTTGACGGTGCCGGGGACACCGATCAGCGACGTTGCGATCGAGAAGTAGAGCCCGGCCCTGGACTTCTTGAACCCTTTGGCCTTTTGCAGCTTCGAACTCACAGCGACGGTGCCTCCTCTAGCAGCGGGTGACCCCAACGTGCCTGGAAGGCGGCTTCCAGAGCCGCACCGACACGGTAGAGCCTGTCATCGGCCATGGCGGGGGCGATGATCTGCAGCCCCACCGGGAGCCCGTCCTCCGGCGCGAGCCCGCACGGGATCGACATGGCGGAGTTGCCCGCCAGGTTGGACGGGATGGTGCACAGGTCGGCGAGGTACATCGCCATCGGGTCGTCGACGCGCTCCCCGATCGGGAAGGCGGTGGTGGGCGTGGTCGGCGAGATCACCACATCCACCTGTTCGAACGCCTTCTCGAACTCCCGGGTGATCAGCGTACGGACCTTCTGCGCCGAGCCGTAGTAGGCGTCGTAGTAGCCGGAGCTGAGTGCGTAGGTGCCCAGCATGACGCGGCGCTTGACCTCGGGGCCGAAGCCGGCCTCGCGGGTGAGCGCCGTGACCTCCTCGGCCGAGTGGGTGCCGTCGTCCCCGGTCCGCAGCCCGTAGCGCATGGCGTCGAAGCGGGCCAGGTTCGAGGAGCACTCCGAGGGGGCGATCAGGTAGTAGGCCGCCAGCCCCTTGCTGAACGACGGGCAGGACAGCTCCACGATCTCGGCGCCCAGTTCGCGCAGCAGCTCGACCGACTCGTCGAAGCGCTGCATCACCCCGGCCTGGAAGCCCTCGCCGCGGAACTGCTGGACGACGCCGACGCGCATGCCCTTCGCCGAGCCGTTGCGGGCAGCCGCCACGATGTCGGGGACCGGCTGCGCGATGGACGTCGAGTCCCGCTCGTCGTGGCCCGCGATGACGCTGTGCAGCAGCGCGGTGTCCAGCACCGTACGGGCACAGGGGCCGCCCTGGTCCAGCGACGAGGAGAACGCGATCATGCCGTACCGGGAGACCCCGCCGTAGGTGGGCTTCACCCCGACGGTGCCGGTCACGGCGGCGGGCTGGCGGATCGAGCCGCCGGTGTCCGTACCGATCGCCAGCGGCGCCATGTGTGCGGCGAGCGAGGCCGCGGAGCCACCGCCGGAACCGCCCGGAATCCGGGTGAGATCCCAGGGGTTGGCCGTCGGGCCGTACGCGCTGTTCTCGGTGGAGGACCCCATGGCGAACTCGTCCATGTTGGTCTTGCCGAGGATGACGACGTCGGCGTCCTTGAGGCGCTTGGTGACCGTCGCGTCGTACGGCGGGATCCAGCCCTCCAGGATCTTCGACCCCGCGGTGGTGGGCACGCCCTCGGTGGTGAACAGGTCCTTCAGCGCCAGCGGGACGCCCGCCAGCGGGCCCAGTTTCTCGCCGCGCTCCCGCTTGGCGTCGACCTCGCGGGCCTGTGCGAGGGCGCGTTCGCGGTCCACGTGGAGGAAGGCGTTGATCTTCTCGTCCACGGCCTCGATGCGGGCCAGATGCGCCTCGGTCGCCTCGACGGCGGTGACCTCACCGCTCGCGATCCTCGCCGCCAGCTCGGCGGCGGTCAGCTTGATCAGTTCGCCGGCCATCCCGGTCATTCCTCCCCCAGGATCTGCGGCACCTTGAAACGCTGCTGCTCCTGCGCCGGGGCGCCGGAGAGCGCCTGCTGCGCGGTCAGCGACGGACGGACCTCGTCGGGTCGCATGACGTTGGTGAGCGGGAGCGGGTGGGAGGTCGGTGGTACGTCCTCGTCGGCGACATCGGAGACGGCGGCTACCGCGCCGATGATGTCGTCGAGCTGTCCGGCGAAGTGGTCGAGCTCTTCGTCCTTCAGCTCCAGGCGCGCCAGCTTCGCGAGGTGGGCGACCTCCTCGCGCGAGATGCCAGGCATGCAGCGGTCCTCTGGGTGAGTGTCGAATGGTCCGCCCCAATCCTATGGGGCGCCCCCGACTGCCCGGGACTGGCTTTTGCGCCCGGGGTCCCCCGACTCGGTCGGACACCGCCGTTTGCGCCGGGACAGGCGCGTCGTCCCTGGTCAGAGACCCGGATCCATGTCCGGATTTACCCGAATTGCGCACTTATGGGTAGAGGCACACGATGGAGGCTGTCCCCGACAGGAAAAGGAGTGATCTTATGCCTATGGATCGCACTGTTCAGCCCGACACCACGGCGCTGGCCACCGAGGTGGAAGACCTGATGAGCGCCCCCGAGCCCGACGGCGTCTTCCGCGACTCCCGCGAGTGCGCCGGCGCAGTGCTGCTCGCCGCTCTGCTTCTCGTCTCGCCCCCGACCCCCCGTCCCAAGACGGACACCAAGTAAGGGGGCCGTCTTGACGGAACAGGCACAGGGAGCAGCCGCCTTGAGCGCGGTTATCGCTGATGCCGCATCCGAGATCGCCCTTGCCCTCCGCGGCGAGGGCGATCCCTATGCGCTCTCCAGGACCCTGCGGCAGGACGACGCGCTCTCCCCCGCCGCGGTCCGGGTGCTGGGCGCCGATGCCCTGGCCCCGTACGCGCTGGACGGTCACCCCGGCGCAGACGGTGCGGGCAGCGCGGATGCGGCAATGGTGCGGGACGCGCTCACCGCTTTCCCGCCCACAGGTGAGACCTCGGCAGTTTCGGCATGGAGCTACCACGGGCTGGTGGAAGCCTCCCGTGCGTTCCTGCCCACCCACACCACGCGCTGGCCGTCCCCGCCCGAGCCGGGAGACGACTGGCTGGCCTCCGACCCCTGGCCCCGGCTGTCCCACCGGGTGTCCCAACTGGCGTCGCTGGCGCTGCCCGGGCTCGCCCCGGAACTCACCGACCGGCTCGCCGGCCGCACCGAGGACCTGGCCCGCGGCTTCGTCCGCGCGGTGCGCCGCCGCGACTGGCAGCAGTCGGCCGGACTGGGCCGGTGGCTGGCCCGGCTGCCACAGACACCGCCCACCCTCGGGCTGGACAGCGGGCTGCACTTCGTACGGCAGATGAGCGACGACCCCCGGGTCGCCGTCCATGTCACCGCCGCCCAGCGCTTCTTCGGGCGGGGCCGGTGACCACCGCGCGCGCGGCGGCCCCCGAGCGGCGCGGCGAAGCCGGGGCCGAGCTGCTGGACGCGCTCGCGAGCGAGGCCCTGGGCTGGGCGGAGGGCAACCGCGACTGCTTCCGCCTGCCACCGGACGTCACCACCACCGCCGACCCGAACCTGACCCTCAAACCGCTCGGTGAACTCGCCGAGCTGACGGCGCAGATCGCGGCCTGCCACCCCGTGCCCGACATACGCGCCCAAGCGGGGCGGCTGTTCTCCCACACCTGGAACGAGACGCGCGACGGCGAGCTGTTCGCCGAGCTCGTCCGGGGGGAGCCGCAGGCCACCTACCCGGTGGAGCTGTACGGCGTCTTCGCCCGGGCCGGGCTCCGCAACGCCGTCGTGGACGAGCTGCTGCGGACCACGACCGGACTGCGCGGCTGGCGGGTGGAGCGCGAGGACCACACCCGGACGCTGTCCGTGCTCAATGCCGAGGCCCGGATCGGGCTGCCGCTGCACGCCGACTTCGGCGCGGTGCTGGCCCACACCGGCCTGGGCCGGCTGCCGGAGCCCTGGCTGCTGGAGTGCAGAACGGCCTACGGCCTCACCCACGACGTCTTCCACCTCACCGACTGGGGCCGCGACCGGGCCCGGCTCTCCCCCGCGACGGCGGAGTATCTGCGGCTGTGGCTGCCCGCATGGGCGGAGAGCTGGCTGGAGGAGCAGCTGTGGGACCTGGTGGGCGAGTTGCTGGCGGTGACGGCCTGTCTGCCCGACGCACCGTTCGACCCGGTGGCCTGGCAGCGGCTGGCCGACGCCAGAACAGCAGACGGCGCCCTTCCCGAGCAGGGATCACCGCCTCCGCCCGGCACCAGCGCCGCCGATGTCTTCCTCGCCTGCTACCACTCGACCCTCGTTCTGGCTTTCGCCGCCACCCTGGCGCGGACCGCGACCCCGAACCCGGACAGCGAGGCCCTCCGATGACCGTGCTCACCCCCGCTCCCCCTGCGCTCCTGCACAGTGTCGGCGACCGTGCGCTGGCCTGGCTCGACTCCCATCGTGACTACTTCCGGCTGACCGAGACGGACCTGGCGCGGGGCGACGCGCTGGTGGAACGCCTCAAGCCGATCGGCGAGCTGGCGATCAACATGCGGATGCTCTTCCGCGAGGGTGTGGTGGGCAGCCGGCAGCGAGCGCGGGCCGGATCGCTGCTGGACTTCGCCTGGCGGGAGCTGCTGGACGGCGGAAACGTGCTGGCCTCGCACCAGCACAACGAGCCGTTCTCCCCGGTGGCCCTGGAGATGTACGCGGTCTTCCACGAACTGGACTACCGGCACCCCGGACTGGAGGCAGCGCTGGCCGCCCCCCGGCGCACCCTCACCTGGCAGGCGCTGGAGATGCAACCGAGCCGCCGGTTGGGCGTCCTCAACGCGGAGCGCAGGATGGGACTGAGCCCCAGCGGTGACTTCGCCGAGGCGACCGCGGCCACCTGGCTCGGCAAGCGTCCGGAACCGTGGACAGTGCATCTGCACATCGCGTACGACATCACCCACACCGTCTTCCACCTCACCAACTGGGGCGAGGACCCCAGCCGTATCCCGGCGCCGCTCGCCACCTACCTCGAGCTGTATCTGCCCGCCTGGGCGGCGGACTGGGCCGAGCTCGAACACTGGGACCTGCTGGGCGAACTCCTCATCGTCGACGCCTGTCTGCCGCACTCCACGCTGGACGGGGAGCTGTGGGAGCGGTACGCGGCGGCGCAGTCCGCGACGGGAGCGATGCCGGTGTGCGGCCGGCTGCCGGAGGGCGACCCGTCCGACGTCTTCGACATCGTGCACCACCCCACGCTGGTCGCCGCGTTCGCCTCCGCGATGGCCACCTCCCGCTCCTTGTCGGCAGGCGGCGCGTGAGGGCGTGGCGGGTACGGACCTACGGGTCCGAGGCCGCGCTGCGGGACCGGCTCACCCTGGAGGTGGCCCGGCTCGAAGCGCCGGACGTGGTCCTCGCCGTCACCCGGCGCGGAAGGCGCACCGTGGTGACCGGCGGCCGGGCAGGCGCATCCGCGACTCCCCGGGAGGCGTTGCGCTACGAGCTGGGCTCGCTGTCGAAGACGTATGCGGTGCTGCTCCTCACCACGCTTGCGGCCGAGGGGCTGCTGACGCAGGACGACCGGCTCGCTGCCCATCTGCCGCCCA
Source organism: Streptomyces sp. 3N207 (assembly GCF_052246355.1). NCBI lineage: Bacteria > Bacillati > Actinomycetota > Actinomycetes > Kitasatosporales > Streptomycetaceae > Streptomyces > Streptomyces sp. 3N207. Next base: position 227,576 of record NZ_JBQQBV010000003.1, read on the forward strand.
CCCTGCGGCTGCCGCACCGTGACTCCCATGGCATCACGCTGCGCCATCTGGCCACCCACACCGCCGGGCTCCCCCGGATCCCGTACGCCCTGTTCCCGGGCGCGCTGCTGCGCCCGTACCAGAGCGGCTACGCCCGCTACGACACCGAACGTCTGCTGAGCGCCTTCGCCGCCACCCGGCCGCGGCACCCCGCGGGAAGCCGCTGGGGCTACTCCAACTTCGGTGCCGCGCTGCTGGGCCCCGCACTGGCGCGGGCCGCCGCCGTCGCGTACCCGGCGCTGCTGGGCACCCGGGTGCTGCGGCCCCTGGGACTGACCGGCACTACGCTGGGGCCAGGTCCCCAGGGCGCGGACGCTGTCGGCTACCGGGCGGACGGGCGCACCCCGCTGCCCGCAACCGACATGGGCGCGTTCAGCGCAGCGGGAGCCGTACGGGCCACCCCGCACGACATGCTCAGCTATCTGGAGGCGCACCTGAACCCCGCCGGCACCCAGCTGAGCGGGCCGCTGAAGGAGGTGCAGGTGCCGCAGCTGCACCGGGGCGGCCGACGCGGCGAGACGCACACCCTGACCTGGTTCCAGCATCCGGCGCCGGGCGGGCCGATGCTCTTCCACGCCGGCGCGACGTTCGGGCAGCAGGCGTTCTGCGGCTACCACCCGGCATCCGGCACCGGGCTTGCGGCCGTGGCCACCCGCAGGGGCCGTCGCTGTCGGCTGGTGCCCGCCGCGTATGAGTTGCTGTACGCGTTGGCTGAGGAGGGCCGCTGAACGTGCCCCCTCTCGTGTTCTGAGAAGGGGCTGCCCCTGCCCGTTGTCCGCAGGCTGCGGGTGGCGTTGTGGTTGCTCGCGCAGTTCCCCGCGCCCCTTACGGGGCGCCCGGCGTTACGGGGTCCGCGCGGGCGGGGACGGCAAAGAGCGGGTGGCCGGGACTTCCCTGGCCCGCAGCCAGGCGGTGGTTTCACCTGGCGGCATCGCGGCGGCCACCAACCAGCCCTGCACCGCGTCGCATCCGAGATCCCGCAGCCGCTCCCACGTCTCGTCGTCCTCGACGCCCTCCGCGACGACCAGCAGCCCCAGCGAGTGCGCCAGATCGACGGTGCACCGCACGATCTCCGCGTCCTCGGTGTCCACCGCCAGCCGCGCCACGAACGACCGGTCGATCTTCAGCTCGCTCACCGGCAGCCGCCGCAGATGGACCAGCGAGGAGTAGCCCGTCCCGAAGTCGTCCAGCGACATCTTCACGCCGTGCCCGGTCAGCCCCGCCAGTGTGTCGGCGGCCTGTTGCGGGTCCTCCAGCAGCACATGCTCGGTGATCTCCAGCTGGAGGGCACCCGGCGGCACCCCGTGCCGGGCCAGCCGTGCGGCAACCGCGCCCGCGAAACCCGGCGAGTGGACGTCGCGCGGCGAGACATTGACGGCGACCGGCACCGTCAGCCCGCCCGCGCGCCAGGTCGCCACCTGGGCGAGCGCGGTCTCCAGCACATACTCCGTCAGCCGTGGCATCAGCCCGGAGGTCTCGGCGATGGCGATGAACTCGTCCGGGGGCACCCGGCCCCGCTCGGGGTGCGCCCACCGCACCAGAGCTTCAAGACCGGAGACCGTGCCGTCGAAGCCGACCTTGGGCTGGTAGTGCAGTTCCACCTCGCCGGCGTCCAGCGCGCGCCGCAGGTCGGCGAGCAGGCCGAGCCGGTCGGGGGTGTTGCCGTCCCGGGTGGCCTCGTAGACCTCGACGGCGGTGCGGTCGCGCTTGGCCTCGTACATCGCCACATCGGCGCGGCGCAGCAGGCCCTCGGCCTCGGTGGCGTGGTCGGGGAAGACGGCGACACCGGCACTGGCCTCCAGCACCAGCGTCAACCCGTCCAGATCGAGGGGGGAGCTGAGCGCGGAGACCAGGCCGCGCGCGATGCGCTGGGCGCTGGTGGTCGAGTCGGCGACCGGCAGCAGCACGGCGAACTCGTCCCCGCCGAGCCGGGCCGCCTCGGCGCCGCGCGGCAGCGCTGCCCGCAGCCGTTCGGCAATCTGCAACAGCAGCCGGTCGCCCGCGAGATGGCCGAGGGTGTCGTTGACGGAGCGGAAGCGGTCGAGGTCGATGAGGACGAGCGCGGAGCGCGTCGAGGTGCGTTCGGCCTCGTCCAGCGCGGCCCAGGCACGCTCCAGCAGCCACAGCCGGTTGGGCAGCCCGGTCAGCGGGTCGCGCAGCTGCTCCTCGGCGCGGGCGCGGGCGATCCGCAGCGTGGAGTCGAGCGCGATCAGCGGAACGGCGAACAGCGGGAGCAGCGGCGGCTTGTGGACGGCGACCACCACGATGAGCGGCGCGATGCCCAGCAGCGCGACGGCGACCAGGCCCTGCCGTACCAGTGCGGTACGCAGTGCCGACGGCAGTCCGCGGCTGCGCGGCGCGAAGCAGAACCACTGGAGCGCCCGGGTGACCAGCAGATACACGGCAGCCACCAGCGGGATCCCCACCACGGCCCACACCGGCCACGCGGCAGGCCGCCACGGGTGCTCCACCGAGGGGTGCACCCCGCACAGGGCGAGGGCGAGGCCGGCGGTGCCGATGCCGAGGATGTCGATGGCGCCGTGCACGAGAGCCTGCCGCCACTTGGTCCGGCGCGCCGCACCGACCAGGACGACGACGGCGAGGCTGACGAGCAGCGCGGGCACCCAGCCGTGCAGCACCAGGATCGCGAGGGTCAGCGCAGGGCCCGAACCCGTGCCGCCCCACCAGCGGTCCCGGCTCATGGTGACCAGATGCGCCACCACGCAGCCGGTGAGCACCGCGAACGACCAGCCGGCCGCACCGCCCGGGAAGAGCGCATGACCCTGCCACACGGCCCGGCCGATCCCACAGGCCAGCGCCAACGCGGCGACGGCCACGACCAGTAGGGGCAGCAGCGGCGGTCGCACCGCGAGGAGCCGCTGGAGCCACGGCACTTCCTCGCCGCCGCTCCCGCCGCCCGCGCCGCCGTCGGGTCCGGTGCCGCCGCCCGCGCCGCCGCGCGCACCCGCGCCCCTGCTCGCCGTCCTGCCCCCGGACCTGCCCGCCCCGGCGTCTCGTCCCGCCCCGCCCCGGGTGCCGTCCGAGGGCAGGCGGGAGAACGGGGGCCTGGATCCCCCGGAGAAATCCAGCATCCTGGTCCCTCTCGCAGCCGTCCACGCCTGCCCCTCGCCACGACAGGCGTCTATGTCAACAGTAGGCCGCTGCCTGGGGAGAGGGGCAGCGATCGGCCGCTGTTGCCCTGAATGCGTCTATGCCGATCGTGCCCAACTCCGGTGTGCCGTAAGGCTGCTGGTCAACGACAGCCGTGATCCGGGGGCGTGAGGGGCGGGGCGCGGGTGGCTGGATGTGGCCTGTGCGTGAACGCTGGTGCGAGGTAGGTGCGTTGGGGGTTGCCCCGGACTCACCCCTGGTGGCCCACTCCGCCGTCAGGCGTCCGCTTCCTCCGCTTCCCCAGTGGCCAGCGCCACCTCCCGGGCGGCCTCGGGCCCCTCGGCCAACAGGACGGCGAGCCCGTCGTCGTCCAGAATCGGCACCTTCGCCTGCACCGCCTTGTCGTATTTCGAGCCAGGGTTCTCCCCCACGATGACGAAGTCGGTCTTCTTCGACACCGATCCGGTGACCTTGGCGCCCTGTTCCTGGAGCGCGGCCTTGGCGCCGTCCCGGGTGTAGGAGGCGAGGGTGCCGGTGACCACCGTGGTCAGCCCCGCCAGCGGGCGCGGCCCCTCCTCGCCGGTGGACTCCTCCTCCATCCGGACTCCGGCGGCTCTCCACCGCTCCACGATCTCGCGGTGCCAGTCCTCGGCGAACCACGCCTTGAGGGAGGCGGCGATCGTCGGCCCCACGCCCTCGGTCGCGGCCAGCTCCTCTTCTTCGGCCTCGGCGATCCGTTGCAGCGAGCGGAACTCGCGGGCCAGCGCCTCGGCGGCGACCGGGCCTACGTGCCGGATGGACAGCCCGGTGATGATCCGGGCGAGCGGGCGGTTCTTGGCGGCCTCGATGTTCTCCAGCATCGCCAGCGTGTTCTTGCGCGGCTCGCCCTTCTGGTTGGCGAAGAGGGTGACGGTCTTCTCCTCGCCGGTCTTGGGGTCGCGCTTGGGCAGTCCGGAGTCCGGATCGACGACGTACGCCACGATCGGCAGCAGGTCCTCGACGGTCAGATCGAACAGCCCGGCCTCGTCGCGCAGCGGCGGATCCTTGGGCTCCAGCGGCTGCGTCAGCGCGCTGGCCACGACGTAGCCGAAGTGCTCGATGTCCAGCGCCTTGCGGCCCGCCAGATAGAACAGCCGCTCGCGCAACTGGGCCGGGCAGGAGCGGGCGTTGGGGCAGCGCAGGTCGACATCGCCCTCCTTCATGGGCTGGAGCGGCGATCCGCACTCGGGGCACTCGGCGGGCATCACGAACTCCCGCTCGCTGCCGTCCCGCAGATCGGCGACCGGGCCCAGGATCTCGGGGATGACATCGCCCGCCTTGCGCAGCACGACCGTGTCCCCGATGAGCACGCCCTTGGCCTTGACGACATCCTGGTTGTGCAGGGTGGCGAACTCGACCTCGGAGCCGGCGACCGTGATCGGCTCCACCACCGCGTACGGCGTCACCCGGCCGGTGCGGCCCACACCGACGCGGATGTCGACCAGCTTGGTGTTGACCTCTTCCGGCGCGTACTTCCACGCGATGGCCCAGCGTGGCGCCCGCGAGGTGGCGCCGAGCCGGCCCTGGAGGCGGATCTCGTCCAGCTTGACGACGACGCCGTCGATCTCGTGCTCCACCGAGTGCCGGTGCTCGCCGTAGTGGGCGATGAATTCGCGTACGCCCTCCAGCCCGTCCACCACAGCGGCGTGCGCCGAGGTCGGCAGGCCCCATTCGCGCAGCAGGTGGTAGACGTTCGAGAGGCGGGCGAAGTCCTCCTTGGCGAAGCCCTTCAGCGCGCCGATGCCGTGCACCACCATGTGCAGCGGGCGGGTGGCCGTCACCCGCGGGTCCTTCTGGCGCAGCGAGCCGGCCGCGGCGTTGCGCGGATTGGCGAACGGTTTCTCGCCCGCCTCGACCAGCCGGGCGTTCAGCTCCTGGAAGCGCTCCATGGGGAAGAACACCTCGCCGCGCACCTCGACCAGCTCCGGCAGCCCGTCGCCGGTCAGCCGCTCGGGGACGTCGGCGATGGTACGGATGTTGGGCGTGATGTCCTCACCGGTACGGCCGTCGCCACGGGTCGCCGCGCGGGTCAGCCGCCCGTGCTCGTAGGTGAGGTTCACGGCGAGGCCGTCGACCTTGAGCTCGCACAGGAAGTGGTAGTCCACACCTTCCAGTTCGCGGGCCACCCGGTCCGCCCACTCGCCCAGCTCCGCGTCGTCGAAGGCGTTGTCCAGCGAGAGCATCCGCTCCCGGTGGGCGACCTCCGTGAACTCCGTCTCGTACTGCCCGGCGACCTTCTGGGTCGGCGAGTCCGGGGTACGCAGGGAGGGGTGTTCCTCCTCCAGGGCCTCCAGCTCGCGCAGCAGCCGGTCGAACTCGGCGTCGCTGACGACCGGGGCGTCCTTGACGTAGTACCGGAAGCGGTGTTCCTCGATCTGCTCCGCGAGGCGCTGGTGCTCATCGCGCGTCTCGGCGGAGACCGTCACGTCTTGTTCGCCGGCCACCGTAGGTCCTCCCGTCACTGAGGGTTGTCAGCGAGTGCTCGTGCCGCCCGGGCGCAGTGGGCGAGCGCCCCCCGCGCGTACGCGGGCGAGGCTCCCGCGAGCCCGCAGGTGGGGGTGACCACGACGGACTCGGTCAGCAGACCCGGAGACAGCCCGAGCCTGCGCCACAACGACCTGACACCCCCGACGCTACCGGCAGGGTCTGACAATGCCCCGCTCGCCGGCTCGGTGGCCGGTACGACACCCGCGAAGAGCTTCACGCCGCCCTCCACGGCCTCACCGACCGCCTCGTCATCACGCTCGGTGAGCAGCGAGAGGTCCAGGGAGATACCGTCGGCCCCGGCCCGGCGCAGCAGCCCGAGGGGTACGTCCGGGGCGCACGAGTGCACCAGGGTGGGCCCGTCGTGGACCGCCAGCAGTTCGCGGAGCGTCGATTCGACCATCGCCCGGTCCACTGCCGGATGGGTGCGGTAGCCGCTGGCCGTACGCACACTGCCGCGCAGCACCGCGGTGAGGGACGGCTCGTCCAGTTGCAGCACGGGGACGGCGCCCGGCACCCTGCGGCGTACCTCCGCCAGGTGCCCGGCCAGCCCTTCGGCGAGCGAGCCGGCCAGATCGCGGACAGCACCGTGGTCGCCCAGCATGGCCTCGCCGTTGCGCCGCTCCAGGCCGGCGACCAGCGTCCAGGGGCCGACGACCGACACCTTGATCCCCCGCGGACGGTCCCCCTCGCCGTACCCCTGGGTGAACTCCTCCAGGGCGTCCAGGTCTTCGCCCAGCCAGGCACGCGCCCGGCGGGTGTCGCGGCCCGGCCGGTCGCTGATCCGCCATCCGCTGGGTTCCAGATGGACGTACAGCTCGGCCAGCAGCCCCGCGGTGCGGCCCAGCATGTCCGCTCCGGGGCCTCTGGCGGGGAGCTCGGGGAGGTACGGCAGGTGCTGCGGTTCCTCCAGCAGGCCGGTGACCGACTTCGCGGCCTCGCGGGCATCGGTGCCGGGCATCGACCCGATTCCGGTCACCGCCGCGGGGCCCCAGGGGACGGATCCGTTGTTCTCGCTCACCTGGTCAGCCTCCGGGCCGCACGCTCAGGTCCGTGACCTCCGCGCCCCGGGGCAGATCCAGGGCCGTCAGCACGGTGGTCGCCACTGCCTCGACGGGAATCCACTTGCCGGGGTCGTACTCCTTGCCCTCCTGGCGGTGCACCTTCTCCTGCATCGGGGTGGCGGTGCGGCCCGGGTAGACGGAGGTGACGCGGACGCCGTTGCCGCTCTCCTCGCCGCGCAGCGCGTCCGCCAGCGCCTTGAGGCCGTGCTTGCTGGCCGCGTACGCGCTCCACTCGGGGTTGGCGCGCAGCCCCGCGCCCGAGTTGACGAAGACGACATGGCCGCGGGAGCGGCGCAGCTGCGGCAGCAGCAGCCGGGTCAGTTCGGCGGGTGCCACCAGGTTGGCGGCGAGGGTGGCCTGCCACAGCTTGGGAGTGCTCTCGCCCACCGTCCCCAGCTCGACGACGCCTGCGATGTGCAGCAGCGAGTCGACATCCTGGGGGAGCTGCTGATGCCCGAACGCCCAGGAGAGCCGCCCCGGTTCGGCCAGGTCGCCGACCAGCGTGTGTGCGCCGTCGAACCGGTCGGCGAGCTCCTTGGCGCGGCCCGCGTCGCGGGCCAGCAGGTAGAGGGTGTCGCCGCGGTCCTGGAGGCGGCGCGCCACCTCGGCCCCGATTCCGGAGCCCGCGCCTGTGATCACGTGTGTTGCCATGCCCCCATGATCCCGCACCGGGCCGGTCCGCCCACCGAGCGGCCCGCGCCCCGCGCCTGCGCCGCAGCGGGCGGGCTATGCCGCAAAGATCGACTCCAGCTTGTCGTACTCCTCCAGGCAGCGGCCGGTGCCCAGGGCCACACAGCCCAGCGGCTCGTCGGCCACCGTGACCGGCATACCCGTCTCCTTCATCAGCCGCTCGTCCAGACCGTGCAGCAGCGCGCCGCCGCCGGTCAGCACGATGCCGCGCTCCATGATGTCGCCGTACAGCTCCGGTGGGCACTCCTCGAAGGCCGCCTGCACGGCCGCCACGATGGAGCGCACCGGGCGTTCCACGGCCTCGACGATCTCCTCGGGCGCCAACTGGACGACCTTGGGCATACCGGTGTGCTTGTCCCGGCCGCGTACGGGTACGAACTCGCCGCTGCCGAGGGACATCTTGATCTCCTCGGAGGTCCGCTCGCCCACGGCGATGGCGTACTCCCGCTCGATCCAGGAGGCGATGGCCGCGTCCAGCGCGTCGCCCGCCACCCGCGCCGACCGGGCGACGACCATGCCGCCCAGCGAGATGATGGCGATCTCCGTACTGCCACCGCCGATGTCCACGACCATCGAGCCGCGTGCCTCGTGCACCGGCAGCCCGGCACCGATCGCTGCCGCTATGGGCTCCTCGATCAGCCGCACGGAGCGGGCGCCGGCCCGGCTGGCGGTCTGCAGCACAGCGCGCCGTTCGACACCGGTGACGCCGCTGGGTACGCACACCACCACGCGGGGCGACCGGCCGCGGCCCTTGCCGTCGCGGGCCGCGCGGATGAAGTACCGCAGCATGCCCTCCGTCGCCTCGAAGTCCGTGATCACGCCGCCCTTGAGGGGACGGGTGGCGGTGATGGAGCCCGGGGTGCGGCCCACGGCCTGACGGGCCTGGGCGCCGACGGCGAGCACCTTCCCGGTGTTCGTGTCGATCGCCACGACGGAGGGTTCGTTCAGGACGACGCCGCGTCCGCGCTCGTACACCAGCGTGTTGGCCGTGCCGAGGTCTATGCCGATGTCGCGGCCGCGGAACGGAGAGGAGGCGCCGGTGAGGGCGGAGTGGGTGCGCTTAGCCATGTGGACTCACCATGTTCGGTGCGGTGTTGTACGAAGTTGTACGTGGTTGTAACGAGGTTGTGAGGGCTGGCACGAGTCGTGCCGAATTGTGGTGCTGCCAGCCGCAGCATACCCAACTGTCCTGTTTGCTGCGGCAGGTGGCCCACACCGGCACGCACCGGCACGCCGAGAATCTGGAATCGGAAAGGCGCTGGTCGGAGCGCGTTTTCCGGACAATCGCACGTGTGCTCCCCCGAGTTGGTGGCATAGATCTGCGGGGGGTGGATAGCTATGCACCGGAGACCACGCGCGGTTCACCGAGCCCAAAGCCTGGTGCGTCCTCGGCGACCGCGCCATGGGCCACCGTCTCTACCACTGGAGGTTTCGTCATTTCCGCGCGACCGGCTCAGGAATTCGGAGACAACCCCGTCGAGGTTCGGGAAACCGGACACTACACAGAGGAATACGTCCCCAGCTTCGTGGAGAAGTGGGATTCTCTCATAGATTGGGAGAAGCGAGCGGAGAGCGAGGGAAATTTCTTCATCGACCTGCTGCGAAAGCGGGGCGTAAGGAGCGTCCTCGACGTCGCGACAGGGACCGGGTTCCATTCCGTACGGCTGTTGGAAGCCGGCTTCGAAACCGTGAGCGCGGACGGCAGCGCCGATATGCTCGCGATGGCGTTCGAGAACGGAATGAAGAACGGCGACCACATCCTGCGGGTCGTCCAGGCGGACTGGCGGTGGCTCAACCGGGACGTTCACGGTGAGTACGACGCCATCGTGTGCCTCGGCAACTCCTTCACGCATCTGTTCTCGGAACGCGACCGGCGCAAGGCGCTGGCCGAGTTCTACGCGATGCTGAAGCACGACGGAATCCTCATCCTGGATCAGCGCAACTACGACGCGATTCTCGATCGCGGCTACTCCAGCAAGCACACGTACTACTACTGCGGCGAAGATGTCGCGGTCGAGCCGGAATACATGGACGAGGGGCTGTGCCGCATGCGGTACCGCTTCCCGGACAACTCGGTCTACCACCTCAACATGTTCCCGCTCCGCAAGGACTACACGCGGCGCCTCATGTCCGAGGTCGGGTTCCAGCGCATCGAGACGTACGGCGACTTCCAGCACACCTACCGGGACGAGCAGCCCGACTTCTTCGTGCATGTCGCGGAGAAGGAATACCGGATGGAGGATCAGGAAGAAGGCGGCTACGGCGGTGCCGTGAATACGGCGCGGAGTTATTACAACTCCCCGGACGCCGACACCTTCTATTCCTCCGTGTGGGGCGGTGAGGACATTCACGTCGGTATTTATGCCGATGCGAAGGAGCCCATCGCCGACGCCAGTCGCCGCACCGTCGAGCGGATGGCCTCCGGGCTCGGCCTCACCAAGGAGTCCCGCGTCCTCGACCTCGGCTCCGGCTTCGGCGGCTCGGCCCGCTACCTCGCCGAAACGTTCGGCTGCTCGGTCCAGGCCCTCAACCTCAGCGAGGTGGAGAACCAGCGCCACAAGGAACTCAACGCGGCCCGCGGTCTCACCGACCGGATCGAGGTCGTGGACGGCTCCTTCGAAAGCGTGCCGTTCCCGGACTCCAGCGTGGATGTGGTCTGGTCGCAGGACGCGTTCCTGCACAGCGGGGACCGGCTCCGCGTACTGGAGGAGGTCCGGCGGGTCCTCAAACCGGGCGGGCGGCTGGTCTTCACCGACCCGATGGCCGCCGACGGCACCGATCTCGGCGCCATCCAACCCATCCTGGACCGCATCCACCTCGACGACATGGGCTCCCCCGGCTTCTACCGGCGCGAACTCGTCCGCCTCGGCTTCGTCCCGAGCGAGCACGAGGACTCCCACGAAGGGTTCGAGGATCTGCGGGAGCAACTCGTCACGCACTACGGGCGGGTGCTGGAGGAGACCGAGCGGCAGGAGGCCGAAGGGCTCGCCTCGAAGGTCAGCAGCGACTATCTGAGCCAGATGAAGAAGGGCCTCGCCCACTGGGTCGACGGCGGCCAGAAGCACCGTCTCACCTGGGGCATCTTCCGCTTCACCCTGACGAAGGGCTGACACCCCGCACCGGACACCCGTCCGTCCTCCCCGGCCCGGGCCGGGGAGGACGGACGGCCCGGTACAGGACGGCTTCCACCGCGCGGAACCCGGTCATAGGCTGTGCGGCATGGTCTCCTCCGCACCCATGAACATCTGCGTCTTCTGCTCGGCCGCCGAGCTCGACAGCGTCTATACCGACGCGGCCCGCGAGTTCGCCGAACTCATCGGCAAGCGGGGCCACAGCCTGGTGTGGGGCGGTTCGGACTCCGGACTGATGAAGGTCGTGGCCGACGGCGTGCAGGACGCGGGCGGGCGCCTCATCGGTATCTCGGTGGAGTTCCTGCGCGACGTCGCCCGGCCGAACGCCGACGAGATGGTCGTCGCCGCCGACCTCGCCGAGCGCAAGGCACTCATGCTGGACCGCGCGGACGCCATCGTGGTCCTGGTGGGCGGCACCGGCACGCTGGACGAGGCGACCGAGATCCTGGAGCTGCGCAAGCACGGCATGCACGCCAAGCCGGTGGTGCTGCTCAACACCGCAGGCTTCTACGACGGGCTCAAGCAGCAGATGGCCCGGATGGAGGCCGAGGGCTTCCTGCCCATCCCCCTCTCGGACCTGGTCACCTTCGCGGACGACGCCCCACAGGCGCTGGAGCTGCTGGGGGCCTGAACCCCTCCGGCCGTCCGGGTCAGGCCGCCGGGACCGCGCGCTCCGTACGGTCGATCGTCGCGGAGCCGACCACGCGGGTCCCGTCGTACAGCACGATCGCCTGGCCCGGGGCCACTCCGCGCTCCGGCTCGGCGAACCGCACCCGCAGCTCGCCGCCGATCAGCTCCGCCTCCACCCGCGTCTCCGCGCCGTGCGCCCGGAGCTGTGCCGTGTACGGGCGGGGGCCGTCCGCCGGGGGCTCACCGCACCAGCGGGGGCGTACGGCGGTGAGCGCGGCGACATCCAGCGAGGCCGCGGGCCCGACGGTGACCGTGTTGTCGACCGGGGAGATGTCCAGCACGTAGCGCGGCTTGCCGTCCGGGGCCGGGTGGCCCAGCCGCAGGCCCTTGCGCTGGCCGATGGTGAAGCCGTACGCACCGTCGTGGCTGCCCACCTTGGCGCCGGACTCGTCGACGACGTCGCCCTCTGCCCGGCCCAGCCGGGAGGCGAGGAAGCCCTGGGTGTCGCCGTCGGCGATGAAGCAGATGTCGTGGCTGTCGGGCTTCTTGGCGACGGCAAGGCCACGCCGCTCGGCCTCGGTGCGGATCTCGTCCTTGGTGGTGAGGGTGTCGCCCAGCGGGAACATCGCGTGGGCCAGTTGCCGCTCGTCCAGCACGCCGAGGACATAGCTCTGGTCCTTGGCCGCGTCACTCGCCCGGTGCAATTCCCGGCGCCCGTTCTCATGGGTCACCACAGTGGCGTAGTGGCCGGTGCACACGGCGTCGAAGCCCAGCGCAAGGGCCTTGTCCAGCAGTGCGGCGAACTTGATCTTCTCGTTGCAGCGCAGACAGGGATTGGGCGTACGACCTGCCTCGTACTCCGCGACGAAGTCCTCCACGACGTCCTCGCGGAAGCGTTCCGCCAGGTCCCACACGTAGAAGGGGATGCCGATGACGTCGGCGGCGCGGCGTGCGTCGTTCGAGTCCTCGATGGTGCAGCAGCCGCGCGCACCGGTACGGAACGACTTAGGGTTGGCGGACAGAGCCAGATGCACGCCCGTCACGTCGTGTCCGGCCTCGGCGGCGCGGGCCGCCGCGACGGCGGAGTCGACACCGCCGGACATGGCGGCCAGCACACGCAGCGGGCGCGCGGAGGCTGTCCCCCGCGAGGATGCAGTAGTCATAGCGCCCTCCAGGGTAGACGGAACGACCCGATGACCCGAACGCGTTAGGGAGCGTATGGGACAGGCGGCGGACGACGAACGGACGGACGGCTCCGGAGAGCCCGGACCCGGCGAGGGCAGCCAGGGTCCCGGCGACGGCGAGGGCCGCAGCGAGGGCGGTCGGCGCGAGCGCGGCGTCGCCCGGCGCAGGCTGCTGATCGCGGGCAGTACGGCCCTGGGCCTCGGCGTGCTCGGGGTGGCCACCCAACAGGAGCTCAAACGCTGGTGGTGGCGGATGCCGGGGAACGACAAACCCCGGATGGAGGGCGAGGTGGACGACGCCCGCGCCCGCTGGGTGGCCGCTGCGGACGGCAACATGCGCCGCGGGGACCGGCCCGCCGACTTCGGCATCGACCGGGTGATCATCCACGTCACCCAGGGCAGCGCCGCAGCCGCGGTGAAGGTCTTCCGGAACCCGGCGCACCAGGCCGCGGCGCACTACATCGTCTGCCAGAACGGAGAGATCATCCAGATGATCCGCGAGCTGGATGTCGCCTTCCACGCGGCGAACAAGGAGTACAACGAGCGCAGCGTCGGCATCGAGCACGAGGGCTGGATAGACCGTCCGCAGGACCTCACGGACGCCATGTACCGCTCCTCCGCCAAGCTGACGGCCGGGATCTGCGCGCGCTACGGCTTCCCCGCCGACCGGAAGCACATCATCGGTCACAACGAGGTCCCCGGCGCGGACCACATGGACCCGGGCCGGCACTGGGACTGGGACAAGTACCTGCGCCTGGTGCGGACGGAGATGAAGGTGGAGAGCACGCTCCGGGACAAGTGATCCCCTCCCGGCTGCTCAGCCGCTCCTTTGTTCCGATGAGGGGGTGCCCCTGTCCGCCGCTCGCGGACTGCGGGTGCGTTGTGGCTTGTCGCGCAGTTTCCCCGCGCCCCTTCGGGGCGCGTCCCCTGCTAGCTCAGGCCGGCGCTCCGGGCGCGCTCGACGACCGGGCCGATCGCCTTGGCCAGTGCGTCCACGTCCGCCTCGGTGCTGGTGTGGCCCAGCGAGAAGCGGAGCGTGCCCCGGGCCAGATCGGGTTCCGTGCCGGTGGCCAGCAGTACGTGGCTGGGCTGGGCGACGCCTGCCGTGCACGCCGACCCGGTCGAACACTCGATCCCCTGTGCGTCCAGGAGCAGCAGCAGCGAGTCGCCCTCGCAGCCGGGGAAGGAGAAGTGCGCGTTGGCCGGGAGCCGTCCGGCCGGGTCGGGGTCGCCGTTGAGCACCGCGTCGGGCACGGCGTCGCGGACGGCCGCCACCAGCGCTTCCCGCAGCGCGCCCACCTCGCGGACGAAGTCGGCCCGCCGCTCGACGGACACCCGTCCGGCCGTGGCGAACGCGGCGATGGCGGGGGTGTCCAGGGTGCCGGAGCGTACGTGCCGCTCCTGGCCGCCGCCGTGCAGCAGCGGTACGGGCGCGTATTCGCGCCGCAGCAGCAGTGCACCGACGCCGTACGGGCCGCCCGTCTTGTGCCCGGTGACGGCCATCGAGGCCAGCCCCGACTCCTCGAAGGAGAGGTCGAGCTGGCCGAACGCCTGCACCGCGTCGGAGTGCAGCGGTACGTCGAACTCGGCGGCCACCCGGGCGAGTTCCGGCACCCGGTTGACGGTGCCGATCTCGTTGTTCGCCCACATCACCGTGGCCAGCGCGATGTCGGAGGGGTCCCGCTCGATGGCCTCGCGCAGCGCCTCGGGGTGCACCCTGCCGTACCCGTCCACCGGCAGCCACTCCAGGCGTGCGCCCTCGTGCTCGGCCAGCCACTCGACAGCGTCCAGGACGGCGTGGTGCTCCACCGGGCCGGCCAGCACCCGGGTCCGCCGCGGGTCCTGGTCCCGGCGCGCCCAGTACAGCCCCTTGACGGCGAGGTTGTCCGCCTCGGTGCCGCCCGCGGTGAACACCACCTCGCTGGGCCGCGCCCCGAGCGAGGCCGCGAGCGACTCCCGGGACTCCTCGACCGTACGCCGCGCACGCCGCCCAGCGCCGTGCAGCGAGGAGGGGTTGCCGACGACCGCGAGTTGTTCGGTCATCGTCCGCACCGCTTCGGGCCACATGGGCGTGGTGGCGGCGTGGTCGAGATAGGCGGGGTGGGCGGAGTCAGCCATGGTTCCCCAATCCTACGGTTCCCCACGGGGCGCACGACCGGCGCGTAGCAGCGCACCCGGCCGACGGGCCGCCCGATCCCCTCAGCCCCGGTTCTCCGCCTGGAACATCCAGTGCTCCTTCTCCAGGACGCCGGTGAGCTGGATGAAGACGTCCTCGGTGACCGGGTCGACGGGGCCGACGGCCTTCATCCGTTCGCGGGCCTTGGTGATGACGGCACCGAGGGCCTCCACCATGAGGCGGACGGCGTCGTTGTCGGGGAGCCAGCCCTCCTTGACGGTGGCGATGGCGCTGCCGCCGGCGACGCTGGTGGAGCGGCCGTCGGGGCTGATGCCGAGCGCCGAGGCACGCTCGGCGACGGTGTCGGAATACTGGCGGGCGGTGTCGACGACCTCGTCGAGCTGGAGGTGGATGGACCGGAAGCGCGGCCCGACCACGTTCCAGTGGATCTGCTTGGCGACGAGGGAGAGGTCGATCAGATCCAACAGCGTGCCTTGCAGCGCCTCGGCGACGGTCTGGAGATCCGACTCGGGAAGCGTGCTCTTCACTGTGTAGGTCACGTGCGTCGCTTTCTCTCGGACAGTCTCTTTCTCCCCCAAAGTAAGCACATACGGAGAAAGCAGACCTCGGCCACGCCCGTGTCCGTGCTACGCCCGGGCCAGCTGCCGGGACTGCGCGACCAGGCGGTCGGCGGTGTCCCACACCTCGGCGTCCTCCTCCAGGAAGCCGCCGGCCAGGTTGCGGGTGGTGATGGCGACACGGAGCGGCCCGGGCGCGGGGCGGGCCCGCACGTGCACGGTGAGCTCGACGGTGGGCACCCAGCCCGTGAGGCCCAGGTCGAAACCGGTGGGCGGCAGCGCGTCCACCGCCATCAGCAGTGAGAGCGGATCGTGGTCCCGGCCGTCCGCGAGATCGAGCCAGGCCCGGATCTCGCCCCGCATGCTGGGAGCGCCGAGGGCCCAGCCGCAGGTCTCCGGGTCGAGCCGCAGGTCGAGCCGGCGCCCTATCTCCGGTACGGCCGCGTCGCCGCCGGGGTGGTCGGTGGCGCGGAAGCACTGCTCACGCGGCGGCATGGCAGGGGGCTCGGCGCCGGTCCGCACGTCGTCGGTGAGCGCGTCCAGATCGCCGTAGGTGGCCAGGACGTGGATACGTTCGACCTCCGCACCGCGGCTGTCCGTCTGGAAGAGCCCGGCGGAGGCGGTGGAGACCGTGCGCCCGGCACGGGCCACCGAGGTGCGGACGGTGGCGGGGCCGGCCACCGTGGCGGTCAGGTAGTGGGCCGTGATGGTGAACGGGTCCGGGTGCGGGAGCGCTTGGCGCAGTGCGCGGCCCAGTACGGCCAGCAGATAGCCGCCGTTGAGGGCCTTGCCTATCGCCCAGCCCGGGGAGAGCAGCGCCTCGTGCACGCCGGGCTCACGGGTGCGGACCATGGTGTCGCGGTCGAACTCACTGCTGCCGGTGGGGGCGGGCGGAGTGACCTGGGATGGTGCCTCGGACATGGGAGGAACCGTACACCGGCTTTGTTACCCGTGGGTAGGTGCATCGGATGTGCCGTTCGCCGCTTCGGCGTCCACCGTCGCGCTGCTGCGCTTCCACGCCCTGGGCGCCCGCCAGTTGTAGCGCAGGGCCAGCAGCCGCAGGACGAACGCCAGCAGGGCAGCGCCCACCGTGGTGCCGGGGCTCACCGCGTCGAGGTGGATCAGCAGCGCCACGGCGCTGGAGCCGACGATCGCCGGGACCGCGTAGATCTCCCGGTCCCAGCGCAGCAGGGAGGGCACCTCGTTGGCCAGTACGTCGCGCAGCACGCCACCCCCGGCGGCCGTGGCCAGGCCCATCACCACCGAGGACGTCAGACCCAGGCCGTACTCGTGGGCCTTGAGCGTGCCCGTCACACAGAACAGTCCCAGCCCGGCCGCGTCGAAGACGTTCACCGCCTTGTTGATCCGTTCGACCTCCGGGTGGAGGAAGAAGACCAGGACGGTGGAGACGAGCGGCGTCAGGAAATAGCCGAGATCGGTGAAGGCGGCCGGGGGCACGGCGCCGATGACGACATCGCGGAAGAGACCGCCGCCGAGGCCGGTGACCTCGGCGAGGACGGCGATGCCGAAGACATCGAAGTTACGGCGGACCGCCAGCAGCGCCCCGGAGATCGCGAAGACGAAAATTCCGGCGATGTCCAGCCAGTGCTGCAACGGAGGACTGAAGAGGGTTTCCACCGCACCTTTGTATCCGGAGGCGCCCCGAAGGGGCGCGGGGAACTGCGCGCGTAACCACAAGCAACCCGCAGCCCGCGAGCGACGGCCAGGGGCACCCCCTCACCGGAAAACGGAGGGACCCGGAGAGCGGGGCCGGGGCCCGCAAACGCGGCCGGCCCCAGCCCCCCGGGAGGGGTCAGCTCTTGCTGACCCCGACCTCGCGCAGCAGCTTGGTGTCGCCCGGCTCCTGATCCGGTGCGTTCTCCGGATGGTGGCAGGCCACGTTGTGGTCGGCCGCCAGCTGGATCAGCGGTGGCTCCTTGGTACGGCAGACCTCGGTGGCCTTCCAGCAGCGGGTGTGGAAGCGGCATCCGGACGGCGGGTTCATGGGCGAGGGCACATCCCCCTGCAGCAGGATCCGCTCCCGGCTGTCCGCCGCCTTGCGGCGCGGATCGGGCACCGGCACCGCCGACAGCAGCGCCCGGGTGTACGGATGCATGGGCGTGTCGTACAGCGACTGCCGGTCGGTCAGCTCCACGAGCTTGCCCAGATACATCACCGCGATCCGGTCCGAGACATGGCGGATGACCGACAGATCGTGCGCGATGATCACGTAGGTCAGGCCGAGCTCTTCCTGGAGGTCGTCCAGAAGGTTGACGACCTGCGCCTGGATGGAGACGTCGAGCGCGGAGACCGGCTCGTCGGCCACCACCAGCTTCGGGCTGAGTGCCAGCGCGCGGGCGATGCCGATGCGCTGACGCTGACCGCCGGAGAACTCGTGCGGATAGCGGTTGTAGTGCTCGGGGCTGAGCCCGACCACCTCCAGCAGCCGCTGGACCTCCTTCTTGACGCCCCCCTCCGGCTGCACCCCCTGCAGCTTGAACGGCGCGCTGACGATGGCGCCGACCGTGTGCCGGGGGTTCAGCGAGGAGTACGGGTCCTGGAAGATCATCTGGACGTCGCGCCGCATCGGGCGCATCCCCCTGACGCCCAGGTGGGTGATGTCCTTGCCCTCGAACTCGATGTGGCCGCCGGTCGGTTCGAGCAGCCGGGTGATCAGCCGGCCCATCGTGGACTTGCCGCAGCCGGACTCGCCCACGACGCCGAGGGTTTCGCCGGCGCGGACGTCGAAGTCGAGGCCGTCGACCGCCAGCACCGCACCCACCTGCCGCTTGAAGAGGCCCTTGGTGACGGGGAAGTGCTTCTTGAGGCCGCTGACCTTCAGCAGGGGCTCGCCCTCGCGCGGCTCGGCCAGGGTGGCCTGGCCGGCGGTCTGTTTCGTCATCGGCTCGTCGTCCTCACTCACGGCGCTCACAGCTTCGGGGCAATCTCGTCGTTCCAGATCCGCTCCCTGTCCTCCTGCGCCATGTGACAGGCGGCCAGGTGCCCGGGCTTCACCTCGCGCAGCTCGGGCCGCGTGGTGCGGGTGATGTCGCCGCCGGGGACGTCCGCGTACGGGCAGCGCGGGTTGAAGGCGCAGCCGGAGGGGACGTTGATGAGGCTGGGCGGCGAGCCCTTGACCGGGATCAGGCGGTCGGACCGGTCCCGGTCGATCCGCGGCATGGAGCCCAGCAGCCCCCAGGTGTAGGGGTGCTGCGGCTCGTAGAAGACCTGCTCGGCGGTGCCGTACTCGATGCAGCGCCCGCCGTACATCACCAGGATGTCGTCGGAGAGCTCGGCGACGACGCCCAGGTCGTGGGTGATGATGATGACGGCCGAGCCGAACTCCTTCTGCAGATCCCGGATCAGGTCGAGGATCTGTGCCTGGACGGTCACGTCCAGCGCCGTGGTGGGCTCGTCGGCGATCAGCAGCTCGGGGTTGTTGACCAGCGCCATCGCGATCATCGCGCGCTGGCGCATACCGCCGGAGAACTCGTGCGGATAGCTGTCCACCCGCTTGCCCGGCTCGGGGATACCGACCCGGTCGAGAAGTTCGACGGCGCGCTTGCGTGCCGTCTTCTTGTCGACGTTGTGGTGGACGCGGTACGCCTCCACGATCTGCTGGCCGACGGTGAAGAAGGGGTGCAGTGCGGAGAGCGGGTCCTGGAAGATCATGGAGATCTCGCGGCCCCGCAGCTTGCGCACCGACTCCGGATCGGCACCGAGCAGTTCCTGGCCGTTCAGCCAGATCTCGCCCGAGAGCCGCGGACGCTGCCGGCCGTACTGCCCGACGGTGTGCAGGCCCATGATGCCGAGCGAGGTGACGGACTTGCCGGAGCCGGACTCGCCGACGATGCCGAGGGTCTTGCCCTTCTCCAGGGTGAAGGAGAGGCCGTCGACGGACTTGACGAGGCCGTCCTGGGTGGGGAAGTGCACCCGCAGGTCGCGTACTTCGAGGAAGGCCGTGGGCGGCTGCTTGTCCAGCTCGGGCTCGCCGGTCGCGGTACCGGAGCCGGTCAGGTCCGATCCCTTGGTCAGGTCGGACGCCGCAGCCGCGGGCGCGACGTCCTGCGGGGTGTCTCCGACGGTCTTCGGCCCGGCGTCGGAGTCGGTCTCCGGCTTGTCCTTGTGGGACTTGTGCTCGTGGTCTGTCATCCCAGCCTCACTCGTGGGTCGATCACGCCGTACAGCAGGTCCACGATGAGATTCGCGATGACGACGGCGGTTGCGGTGATGAGGGTGACGCCCAGGATCAGCGGGAGGTCGCGGTCGGTGATCGCCTTGAGCACGGCCTGCCCGAGTCCGGGGATGCTGAAGGTGGTCTCGGTGAGGATCGCGCCGCCCATCAGGGCGCCGATGTCGATGCCGAGGAGCGTGAGGACGGGCGTCATGGTGGAGCGCATGGCGTGCTTGCCGATGACGACCGGCTCCCTGAGCCCCTTGGCGCGGGCGGTCCGGATGTAGTCCTCACCCATCACCTCCAGCATGGTGGCCCGGGTCAGCCGGGCGTACATCGCGCCGAAGAGGAAGGCGAGGGTGATCCAGGGCAGGATCATGCCGCTGAACCACTTGGCCGCGTTCTCGCCGAACGGGGTGAAGGAGTTGCTCACCAGGTCGAGCTGGTAGGCGAAGACGGCCAGCGAGATCAGGCCGGTGAAGTAGACGGGCAGCGAGACGCCGGCCAGCGCACCGGTCATGGCGATCCGGTCCCACAGGCTGCCCCGCTTGAGCGCGGAGAGCACACCGACGGTCAGCCCGATGAGCAGCCAGATCACGGCCGCACCCAGCGCGAGGGAGAGCGTGACCGGGAGCCGGTCGGTCAGCACCGGCCAGATCTCCTGCTCGGTACGGAAGGAGTAGCCGAAGCAGGGTGCCGAGCAGTGCGTGGTGTCGCCCCCGGCGGTGTAGTCCCGGCCGACCAGGAGGCCCTTGAAGAACTCGAAGAGCTGTACCAGGACGGGATCGTCCAGCTGGAGCTTCTGGCGGACGGCTTCGAGGCTGTCCTTGTCGGCCTGCTTGCCGACGAACATGGTTGCCGGGTCGATCCCCGTCCACTTGGGGATCAGGAAGAAGATGCAGAAGACCGCCAGGATGATGACGACCAGCATCACTGCGACGGCGAACAGCCGCCTGATGAGGTATGTGAGCACTGCTCTCCGGCCGCCCGTCGGCGGCCCGGACCCGCTCCCGGTCAGGGAGCGGGCGGCCGGGCCGCCGTAGCGGCCTTCACCTGCCCTTCGTGCCAGCGGCGGGTGGCGCCGTCAGATGGTGATGTCGGTGGCGGACACGGTGACCGTGGGGGTCACTTGACGCCGAGGGACGCGAAGTCGTACCAGCCGCTGTAGGAGTCGGAGGCGTAGGCGTTGGTGAGCCTGTCCGAGCGCCACTGGACGACCTTCATGTAGACCAGCGGAAGGTAGTAGCCGCCGGCCATGACATCCTTGTTGACCTTGGCGTACTTCTCGGCGGCCTTCTCCGGGTCGAGCTCGGCGATCGCGTTGTCGAGACCCTTGTCGATCTTCTTGTCGTCGATCAGCGCGTAGTTGTTGTTGCCGTTGTCCCGGATCTTGGAGCTGTGCCACAGCTCGATGCCGTACCCCTGGCCACTCGGGAAGTCCGGGCCCCAGCCGTAGAGCACCATGCCGTAGTTCTTCTTCTTGACCGTGGACTGGTTACCGACGATCGAGGAGCCCTGGGCGCCGTCGAACTCGTCGATCTCGACCTTGATGCCGACCTTCTTCAGCGAAGCCTGCAGCGCCTCGGCGGACTTCACGTCGTTCTTGTCGGTGTTGCGCACGGCGAGCGTGGTGCTGAAGCCGTTCGGCTTGCCGCACTTCTTGAGCTCGTCCTTGGCCTTGGCGACGTTGGCCTTTCCGCCGTTCTTGCGGATGCCGTACTGGTCGTCGCTGTCCTTGTGGCCGGGCACCACGGGCGGCAGCATGTTGACGGCCAGCTCGCCACCGCCGGTCGGGCCACCGCGTGCGGTCTGCACCGACTTGTGGTCGGCGCCGTAGATGGCGGCCTTGCGGCAGTGGATGTTGTCGAACGGCTTCACGCTCTGCGGGAAGGCCACGTAGGAGATGAACCCGGTGTCCGGGTTGTCGACGTTGCCCTTGTGCTGCTTGAGCGCGGACTGCCGGCCCTGGACCTCCATACCGCGCTGGTTGAGGTCGAGGTCGGCGTCACCGTTGATCAGGCGCTTGTCGCGCTCGTCCGGGTTGGTCAGCAGCGTGACCTGGACCTTGTCCGGCAGCGCCTTGCGCAGCGGGTCGCTGTTGCGGTCCCAGTGCTTGTTGCGCTCCAGGAGCAGCGACTTGTTCGGGGTGTACGACTTGAACTTGTACGGGCCCGAGGAGAAGGGGTGCAGCGTGTACTTGGACTTGGTGTCCTTGTCCTTGCGCACCGGCGAGTTGGTGGGCATCGCCAGCATCTGCTCGAAGTCACCGTTGGGCTTCGCCAGATGGAACTCGATGGTCTTCTTGTCCGGCGTCTTGATGCCGTCGAAGCCACCCTTGTCGTCGTAGGGGCCCTTCCACTTGCCGTCCGGGTCGAGGACGTCCTTGAGGTAGGTGGGCCCGCCGGAGAGGGTCTTCTGCGCCCACTGGCGCTCGATGCCGTACTTGACGTCCTGGGCGGTGATCGGCTTGCCGTCTTCCCACTTCAGGCCGTCTTTGAGGGTGTACTTGTAGGTCTTGCCGTCGTCGGATATCTGGGCGTGGTCGGTGGCCAGGTCCGGCTTGAGGTCAACGCTCTTCTTGCCCGGCTTGGGGGTGTAACTGACCAACTGGCGGCTGTAGTAGCGCGCGAAGTCGAAGGCGAAGGCGTAGTACATCCGGGTGGTGTCCCAGGAGTCCGCGTCCTGGACTCCGACGAACTTCAGCGTCCCGCCCTTTTTGTTCGAGGCGTTGGCGACCTTGTTGACACCCGCGTTGTATTCGCCGCCGCCCCCGCCGTCGCCGTCACCCCCGCCGCAGGCCGTGGTGGCCAGCAGCGTGGCGGCGGTGACGGCCGACAGCGCGGCCAATCGGCGCGTCGATGCGCGTAGAGATGTCACGTCTCGCAACCTCCGTGGTAGGTCACGGCCCGCACGGGCTGGGCGGGGCCGGGGTCTGGGTTGGGGGATCAACGGGTCCCCTTCGGGTCCAGTGCATCGCGTACGCCGTCACCGAAGAGGTTGAAGGCGAGCACCGTGATGAAGATGGCGACGCCGGGGATGATCATGTACATCGGGTCGGACTCGTAGTACGTCACGGCGTCCGAGAGCATCGAGCCCCAGGAGGCGGTCGGCGGCTTGACGCCCACGCCGAGGAAGCTGAGCGCGGCCTCGGTGAGGATGTTGGTCGGAATCATCAGCGTCATATAGACGGTGATCGGCGCGACCAGGTTGGGCAGCAGCTCCTTGCCGATGATGTAGCCGCGCCCCGCGCCCAGGCTGCGGGCCGCCTCGATGTACTCCCGCTCGCGCAGCGAGAGCACCTGGCCGCGCACGATACGGCCGATGTACGGCCAGCCGAAGAAGCCGATGACCAGGATCATCACCAGCAGCCGCACGCCCGTGCCGGTCAGGCCGAGCAGGTCGTTCGGCATGACGGAGATCAGCGAGATGATGAACAGCAGCTGCGGGAAGGCCAGCAGCATGTCCATCACGCGGCTGATGAGCGCGTCCAGCCAGCCGCCGAAGTACCCGGCGAGCGTGCCGAGGATGGTGCCGAAGATGACGGCGACGAAGGCCGAGAGGAAGCCGACGAGGATGGAGACGCGCGCCCCGTAGACGATGCGGGCGAGGATGTCGCGGCCACTGACCGGCTCCACACCCAGCAGGTGATCTCCGGAGATACCGCCCAGTGCGCCCTTGGGGGTGCTGAAGAGCGGGTCGATCAGGTCCTCGTGACGCTCGTTCGGTGTCTGCCCGGTCAGCGCCGCGATCGCCGGCGCGAAGACCGCGACCAGGACCAGCAGCAGCACGATCGTGCCACCGATCAGCGCCACTTTGTCACGCTTGAGCCGCTCCCAGGCGATCCGGCCGAGTGAGCGGCCCTCGATCGCCTTCTCGGCCTTGTTGAGGGCCGGCTCCACGACCGCGGTTCCCGCGGCCGTTTCCTCGTGCAGTGGTGCCGTCATCGTGTTGGGGACCCCTTCTCGACCGGCAGTTGACCAGTCCACGCACACCGCTGTAGCGGTCAAAATTCTGAAGACATTCGCAAGCCGTTACGACGGAAGGCCGAACATCGGCCTCCTGGCGGCTTATTACCGCGGAGTCTTCATCGCGCTCTCGATCAGTCGCCAGACCTCTTCGGGAAAGGATGCTCAACTGTGATGTGACGCACCATGTTCCGTTATGCGGACGCAAGTGGACGTTGAGCGGTGTGAGAACTGGGAGTTTGTCCGGATCTGGACAGCCGACAACGCCGAAAACGTGCCCGAATTTCGACCCCGGCTCAGAACGGGCGAGGGTAGCCGTAACCGAAGCCGGGAGCGGGCGGGCGGGACGCGTCGAAGCCTGCGGGAGCATGCGCATCCCGGTCGAAGAAGGGCCGGCACTGACTGCGCATCCACATCGCCACAGGGTCGTAGTCATCCGCCATGCCGACGCTGGAGACGGGCAGTCCGTCCGGCACCGCGGTGACCGACTGAGCCATCATCCGCCGCGCAGCCTCGACGGACGCCGGGCTGTTGTCGTAGAGGTCCAGCCCGACGGCCAGATACGGAACGCCCAGCGCGGGGCGCACCCAGGCGCGGCGCAGTGAGCGGACGACGGGGGTGTGGTGCGCGTTCTGCGTCAGCAGTGCGTAGAACTGCGGGATTTCCAGGGTCGGTTCGCTGATCCGCAGCGGCCCCGCCGGGAGCTGGTCGAGGCCCACCGCGATCCGTCGCAGATCGAGCCACGGGATGCCCACACCGCCGCCGGGAGCGTGCGGATTCAGCCAGATTCCCCAGCGGTCGGGAAAGAGCGCCGCGGCGATGTCCCGGCCGCCGACGACCTCGTGTGCGCGGTTCCAGCCGGAGGCCGCCAGCTCCTGGGCCGAGGTCACACAGGGCGCGTAACCGTACCCGGCGACCTCCATGTTGCCGTACTGCGCGTCGGGGGAACCGGCCTGGCCGTTCCACAGCAGCATCCACACCTGGCTGCCCGCGAGCGCCTGGAGCAGGGCCTCATAGGTCTCGTTGGTGTCCACCGCGCCGGGCGAAACCCGCCGCAGGAGCTGTTCGACGCTTCCACCCGCGCTCACCTGGGCCGCCCTTCCACCACTGCCGCCGTTCCTGCCCGACTCGTCGCCCCTCACCGCTATCCAACCAGCTTAAGAGCGGGCCGGGACATCAGTACTCGTACTCAGCTCGGCTCCGTGGGGCGCTCAGGCGTGCGTTTCGCGGTCGTAGAAGGGGCGTACGCACTGCCGCATCCACTCCACCACCGGGTCGTCGGCCACATCGAGCAGCACCATCTGCACCGGCCAGGGCACTTGGGCCACGTGCAGTGCCCTGCCGAGCGCATCGTGCGCCGCCTGCCGGTGCTCCGGCTCCAGCAGGTCGAGTTCCATCCCGATGAACAGCGCGGGCGGATCACCCTCCGTGCTGGCGAGCCCTCGGCGGGCTGTCCGTACGGCCGGCAGCGCGGCGAACTCGGCCGAGGCGGCGGTGAGGAAGGAGAGCGGGTCGTCCTGCCAGTCCGGCTCGAACAGCCGCACCCGGGCCCCTCGCACCACACCCCCGGCGGCCTGCTCGGCCGGGGTGTTCGCGCACAGCTCCGCAACGGCCTCGGCGGGCAACGGCACCCCCACCGTCCCCTCCGGGTTCACCGCGATACCCACCCCCGGGGGAAGGCCGCGCGCGAACTCCCTGGCCGGGGCGATGGTGAAGGACATATGCGAGCCGACGACGTTCAGGAACTGCTCCTCGGAGCTGAAGACCGGCACATAGACCGCGCCGTCCAACTCGACGGTGGGCAGGTCCAGTTCGCGGCTCTCCCGGCTTCCGCCCTCCGGGAGCGGGACCCATACGCTGCTGCGGCCCAGCACCTCCAGCAGCCGGGCGCCCGCGTGCGGCACCTGCACCGAGGCGGCCAGGGCTTCCTCCAGCTCGTTACCGGGCCAGCCGCCCCCGTGCCCGGGCCCGAAGTGCTGCGGCTGCTGCGGCTGGGGCTGCGAGGGAACTGTCATACGGGCAAGCCTATCCATGATCTCCGCGCGCGGTCCCGGGAGGGAGGGCGGAGGGACACGTCCGGCGACGCTCCGGTTGCGTCTCCCATCCATCGCCCGAAAAGTGGGTTTCGTCCCACTACGTGCCATCCGGCACGCTTATTGGAGGAGTGCACATGCGCGTGAACAGACTCACCGCCACCGCCGTCACCGTTTCCCTGGCCGGCTCGCTCGCCATCGGCGCGGCGGGCGCGGCCTCCTCCGCGGCGTCCTCGCTGCCCGCGGACCACGCCCCGGGGCACCGGCCCGGCGTCCAGCAACCCGCCGACCACGACACCGGCACGGAGCAGGGCAAGCCGGAACCGTCGGGTGACCAGGGCGCCCAGCAGCAGAAGCCCGCCAAGCCGCAGAAGCCCGCCCAGGGCCAGCCGGCGAAGCCTGCCGCCCCGCACGACAACCCGTCGGAGGAGCAGAAGCCCACGACTGAGCACAAGCCTGCTCAGCCGCAGGAGCCGAAGCAGCAGCATGCCCAGCCGAAGCCTGCCGAGCCCAAGCCCGGCGAACACGGCCAGCCCGCGAAGCCCGGCCAGCACAGCCAGGCCGCGAAGCCTGCGAAGCCCGGCCAGCACAGCCAGCCCGCGAAGCCCGGCGAACACGGCCAGCCCGCGAAGCCCAGTCAGCACGGCCAGGCCGCGAAACCCGCCAAGCCCGGCCAGCACGGGCAGCCCGCCGAGCCCGGTCAGCACAGCCAGCCCGCCAAGCCCGGTCAGCCCGCGGAACCCGCAGAGCCCGCGGAGGGGCAGGCGCCCGAGAAGCCGGCGCTCGGACTGGTGCCCCCGGCGGTGCCCGCCGAGCCGCAGCTCGAGAAGCCGGTCACCCCGGACGCGGGCCGCTGATCCCGGTCACGCCCGGGGCCCGGTCACAGGTGTCCCCGTCCGCGGTCCCGTCGTCCCTCCCGGGCGGCGGGACCGTCGGCGTCCGCGGCCCGGCCCGCGCGGGCGGCACTGGCGCCACCGGGGCCCCCGGCACTCGGGCGGGCGGCACCGGAGCGGGTGCGGGCACCAGCCGCACATGCGTGGAGACCGCCATCGGCACCGGCTCGGGCAGCGGTTCGAAGAGCACGGAGCGCAGTGCCTGGGCCGCGCCCCGGTCCAGCAGCACCGAGGAGACGATGCCCGCAGGCAGCCGCCCCGCCTCGGCGGCCGACCGCAGTCTGCGTACGGCACGCAGGTGACGGTGGAAGGCGTACCCGGACACCCTCCTGCCCCGCGCGGTCTGCCCGGCGAGCGCGTCCTCGGGCGAGACGTCGAGCAGCAGCAGGTGCAGCGACCGGCCCCGCCGTACCGCGTCCCGGGCCAGCCAGCGGCGCACCCAGCTCTGCGTACCGCAGTCGTGCACCACGACTGCGGCCCCCGAGCCGAGCGCCGCGCGCAGCCCCGCGTAGTGCGCGAGCCGCACCAGCGGCCGGTAGACGCCGTACGGCAGCCAGCGCGGCATGCGCCGCTCCCAGCGCTCCCGGGTGTCCTGGGAGTCGATACGGATGACCTGGCCGCGCGCCGGGACAGCGGATCTGATCAGGGTGGACTTGCCGCCGCCCGGCAGACCGGAGACGACCACCACATCCCCGGCGCGGTAGCGAAGCGTCCGCACCGCGGCGGTGCGGCGCAGGTCGTGGCGGACCACGGAGCGGGCGGCGGGACCCGCCCGCGCGCCCCTCGGCATCGCGTCCGCACTGCACAGGCTGCCCAATGGATCTCCCTCCCTGGGCGACGGCTCGGCCACCGCCTCCCCCAAGTATGTAAAGAAAAGGTAATGCGATTCAAGGTGAACGGCTTGCGCTCAGGGGCAGTCACGGCCCGCTCACCCGTGCGATGATGTCCGCACTCAACTCCATACCGGCCGTTCGAACCCGCGCGGGAGAGTCTCCGGCAGGCACAGCAGTATTCGCACGTCAGTAACCGCAACAGCATGCCGGGGCGCCGAAGGAGCAAGATCCTCCCTTGAATCTCTCAGGCCCCGTTACCGCGCAGGCTAGGCAGATCTGAAAAGCGGACCGTCGCGCTCCCGCCCCGGCGCGGGCCGGTGGTCCCACCCAAGGTGCAAGCCGCGCTCCAGCCGTTCGGGAGCTGTCGGCGAACCTCTCAGGTTCCGATGACAGATGGGGAGGACATCCGCGTCATACCCCTTGTGGGGACTCATTGGGACTCTGGAGCCTGCATGACTGAGCCACCGGCCACCCGTAAGACCGCGCTGGACGCCACACACCGGGCGCTGGGCGCCACCATGACCGACTTCGCGGGCTGGGACATGCCGCTGCGCTACGGCAGCGAGCGCGAGGAGCATCTGGCCGTGCGCTCGACCGCCGGCCTCTTCGACCTCTCCCATATGGGTGAGATCACTCTCACCGGACCGCAGGCGGGCGAGCTGCTGGACTACGCGCTGGTGGGCAACCTGTCCAAGCTGGCCGTCGGCCGCGCCCGCTACACCATGATCTGCGACGAGAACGGCGGCATTCTCGACGACCTGATCGTCTACCGGCTGGGCGAGCAGGACGAGCGGGAGTATCTGGTCGTCGCCAACGCCGCCAACGCACAGACCGTCCTCGACGCGCTGGTCGAGCGGCAGGACGGGTACGGCGCCGAGGTGCGGGACGACCGCGACAAATACGCGCTGATCGCCGTCCAAGGGCCGGCCGCCGTGGGCATCCTCAAGAAGCTGACCGGCTTCGACGTGGAGGGGCTGCGCTACTACGCGGGCGAGCGCGACATCGTCGCCGGCAAGCCCGCACTCATCGCCCGTACGGGTTACACCGGCGAGGACGGCTTCGAGCTGTTCGTCGCCCCCGACGACGCCGTCGAGGTCTGGGAAGCGCTGACGGAGTCGGGCGGGGACGCCGGCCTGGTGCCGTGCGGGCTCAGCTGCCGCGACACGCTGCGCCTGGAGGCGGGCATGCCGCTGTACGGGCACGAACTGTCCACCGCGCTGACCCCGTTCGACGCGGGTCTGGGCAGGGTCGTCAAGTTCGAGAAGACGACGAACGAGGGCCGCTTCGTGGGCCGGGACGCGCTGGCAGCTGCCGCCGAGAAGGCCAGGAAA
Organism: Streptomyces sp. 3N207; assembly: GCF_052246355.1. NCBI lineage: Bacteria > Bacillati > Actinomycetota > Actinomycetes > Kitasatosporales > Streptomycetaceae > Streptomyces > Streptomyces sp. 3N207. The sequence goes on from NZ_JBQQBV010000003.1 coordinate 255,871, forward strand.
GCGCCGCCGCGCAAGCTGGTCGGGCTGGTCGCCGAGGGGCGCCGGGTTCCGCGGGCCGGTTATCCCGTGGTCGCCGACGGCGCCGTTGTGGGCGAAATCACCTCCGGCGCGCCCTCCCCGACGCTGGGCAAGCCGATCGCCATGGCGTACGTGGACGCGGCGCACGCGGAACCCGGCACGAAGGGGGTCGCCGTGGACATCCGGGGCTCCCACGAGCCGTACGAGGTTGTGGCGTTGCCCTTCTACAAGAGGGACTGAGCCCTGGGAGGGTTGAGTCCTCGGAAGGGCTGAGCTCTTTCCACCGGTGGCCCGTGCCGAGTTCGGGCCCCCGGTTCCACCTGCCAAGACCGTTTTCACTGCACCTTTCGCATCCGGGAGAATCAGACTCATGAGCAACCCCCAGCAGCTCCGCTACAGCAAGGAGCACGAGTGGCTGTCCGACGTCGAGGACGGCGTCGCGACGGTCGGCATCACCGAGCACGCCGCAGGCGCGCTCGGTGATGTGGTTTTCGTCCAGCTTCCCGAGGTCGGCGACACCGTCACCGCGGGCGAGACCTGTGGCGAGCTGGAGTCCACCAAGTCCGTCAGCGACCTCTACTCCCCCGCCTCCGGTGAGATCACCGAGGTCAACCAGGACGTGGTGGACGACCCGGCGCTGGTGAACTCCGCCCCGTTCGAGGGCGGCTGGCTGTTCAAGGTGAGGATCTCCGAGGTGCCGGACGACCTGCTCTCGGCCGACGAGTACGCCGCTTTCGCCTCAGGCAGCTGAGGCGCCCGCCTCGGGTGACCGAGGTCCGCCTCGGATCGCCCGAGGCCGCTTGCCCACCCCGCCGCCACTTCCCAGGGACGGTTCTTCCATGTCGCTTCTGAACGGTTCTCTCCACGAGGTCGACCCCGACGTCGCCGCCGCCGTCGACGCCGAACTCCACCGCCAGCAGTCCACCCTCGAGATGATCGCCTCGGAGAACTTCGCTCCGGTCGCCTCCATGGAGGCCCAGGGCTCGGTCCTCACCAACAAGTACGCCGAGGGCTACCCCGGCCGCCGCTACTACGGCGGCTGCGAGTACGTCGACGTGGTCGAGAGCCTGGCCAGGGACCGCATCAAGGCGCTGTTCGGCGCCGAGGCCGCCAACGTACAGCCGCACTCCGGTGCGCAGGCGAACGCCGCCGCGATGTTCGCGCTGCTCAAGCCGGGCGACACCATCCTGGGTCTGGATCTGGCGCACGGTGGGCACCTCACCCACGGCATGAAGATCAACTTCTCCGGCAAGCTCTACAACGTCGTCGCCTACAAGGTCGACGACCAGACCAGCCGGATCGACATGGACGAGGTCGAGCGGCTGGCCAAGGAGCACCGCCCGCAGCTGATCATCGCTGGCTGGTCCGCCTACCCGCGCCAGCTCGACTTCGCCGCCTTCCGCCGGATCGCCGACGAGGTCGGCGCGTATCTGATGGTGGACATGGCACACTTCGCCGGTCTCGTGGCCGCGGGGCTGCACCCCAGCCCGGTGCCGCACGCGGATGTCGTCACGACCACCACGCACAAGACCCTGGGCGGCCCGCGCGGCGGTGTGATCCTCTCCAAGAAGGAGCACGCCAAGAAGATCAACTCCGCGGTCTTCCCCGGCCAGCAGGGCGGTCCGCTGGAGCATGTGATCGCCGCGAAGGCCGTCGCCTTCAAGGTCGCCGCCAGCGACGACTTCAAGGACCGGCAGCGGCGTACGCTCTCCGGCGCGCGCCTCCTTGCCGAGCGCCTGCTGCGCCCGGACGCGGTGGAGGCCGGCGTCTCCGTACTGTCCGGCGGCACGGACGTCCACCTGGTCCTGGTCGACCTGCGCAACAGCGAGCTGGACGGGCAGCAGGCCGAGGACCGGCTGCACGACATCGGCATCACCGTCAACCGCAACGCCGTCCCCAACGACCCACGGCCGCCGATGGTGACCTCCGGGCTGCGCATCGGGACGCCCGCGCTGGCCACCCGCGGTTTCCAGGACGAGGACTTCGCCGAGGTCGCCGACATCATCGCCGAGGCGCTGCTGCCGGGCTTCGACGACGCCAAGGGAAAGACCCTCGCCGCGCGCGTTGCCGCGCTTGCGGAGAAGCACCCGCTGTACCCCACCCTGGGTAAGTAGCACCCTCGCTGCCGGAGGGGCTGCTCCAGCCCCTCCGGCACCCGCACCACCACCGCACCACCCTCTGCGCCGCCCCCAAGAAACAACCCACTGGCCCCACCAGGGCAGGAGCCGCACCATGGCAATCTCGGTCTTCGACCTGTTCTCGATCGGCATCGGCCCGTCGAGCTCCCACACCGTGGGCCCGATGCGCGCCGCCCGGATGTTCGCGCGGCGACTGAAGAACGAGGGCGCGCTGGCGCACACCGCGTCCGTACGCGCCGAACTGTTCGGCTCCCTCGGCGCGACCGGCCACGGCCACGGCACCCCAAAGGCCGTACTGCTGGGCCTGGAGGGCGAGTCGCCGCGCACGGTCGACGTCGAGACGGCGGACGACCGCGTCGCACGTATCCGCGAGGAGGGCCGGCTCCGCCTCCTCGCCGCCGAAATAGGAGATGCCCACCAGATCCCGTTCGAGGAGCGCACCCAGCTGATCCTGCACCGGCGCCGCTCCCTGCCGTACCACGCCAACGGCATGACCCTCTTCGCCTACGACGAGGCCGGCACGCCGCTGCTGGAGAAGACCTACTACTCGGTGGGCGGCGGCTTCGTCGTGGACGAGGACGCGGTCGGCGAGGACCGCATCAAACTGGACGACACCATCCTGCGCCATCCTTTCCGCACCGGCGACGAACTGCTGCGCCTGACCCGGGAAACCGGGCTGTCGGTCTCCCGTCTGATGCTGGAGAACGAGAAGGCATGGCGCACCGAGGATGAGATCCGTGCCGGGCTGCTGGAGATCTGGCAGGTCATGAGGGACTGCGTCGCCCGCGGCCTCTCCCAGGAGGGCATCCTGCCCGGCGGCCTGAAGGTCCGCCGCCGCGCCGCGACTTCGGCCCGCCAGCTGCGGGCCGAGGGCCAGGTCGAGGCGCACGCCATGGAGTGGACGACGCTGTACGCCATGGCTGTCAACGAGGAAAACGCGGCAGGCGGCCGCGTGGTGACCGCGCCGACCAACGGCGCGGCGGGCATCATCCCCGCCGTCCTGCACTACGCCCACCACTTCGTGCCCGGCGCCGACGACGACGCCGTCGTCCGCTTCCTGCTGGCCGCGGGCGCCATCGGCATGCTCTTCAAGCAGAACGCCTCCATCTCCGGTGCCGAGGTCGGCTGTCAGGGCGAGGTCGGCTCCGCCTGCTCGATGGCCGCGGGCGGCCTCGCCGAAATCCTCGGCGGCACCCCCGAACAGGTCGAGAACGCCGCGGAGATCGGCATCGAGCACAACCTCGGGCTCACCTGCGACCCGGTCGGCGGCCTGGTCCAGATCCCCTGCATCGAGCGCAACGGCATGGCCGCCGTCAAGGCCGTCACCGCAGCCCGCATGTCCCTGCGCGGCGACGGCCGCCACCATGTTTCCCTCGACAAGGCCATCAAGACCATGCGCGACACCGGTGCCGACATGAAGGTCAAGTACAAGGAGACCGCGCGCGGCGGGCTCGCGGTGAACGTCATCGAGTGCTGAGCGCACCACCTTTGACCAGGTGATTCGCGTCTTTCAGCGCTGCCACGGGCTTATCCTTCTGTACGGCGGAAAGTCCCTCGGAAGTCCCTGTGACAGAGCTGAAAGTCCCTGGAGTGTCCCTGCCGGACCGACCCCGGTCCTCCTACGCATCGGGCCTTGCCCCAGTGCTCCCGGGGCTGGAACAACGACTGCAATCCTCAGCCCCGAAGGGCAACCGCCACCGCGGTTCCCCCGTGACGAGCCCGGCTGCTTCCACCCCCGGCACTGGCTGGGCCTGGGAATCCTCTGCTGCCGACGATGCTCCTCACGGCCCGTCACGGGTTTCTCCGGGAGGCATGGTCCCCGCTGTCCTGCCCGTCAGCGGGCTGTGCCGGCGGGGGTGTCGCCGTGGGATTCCAGCACTGTGGCAAGAGTGGCGGCGAGGTGCTGGCGCTCGTCGGCGTCGAGGCCGTGCAGGAGGCGGGCCTCGTTGGCCAGATGGAGGGGCAGGACCCGGTCGATCGTCTCCAGGCCGTGCGGGGTCAGGCGGATCCTGACCGATCGGCGGTCGGTGGCATCGGGTACGCGGGTGACCAAGTCCTTGGCCGCCATGCGGTCCACCCGCAACGTGATCGCTCCGGTGGTGACCAGTGACGCCTTGAGGAAGGTCTTCGCTGTCAGCTCGTAGGGCTCGCCGGAGCGCCGCAGCGTCGACAGGATGTCGAACTCGCCCGGCTCCAGGCCGTGTTCGGCGAGGAAGTCCTTGATCTCCTTGTCCCACAGCCGGGACAGCCGCATGATCCGGCCGACGACGCCGATCGGCGAGAAGTCCAGGTCAGGACACTCCCGGCGCCACTGCTCCAGCACCGCCTCCACCGCGTCTCCGGTAGCCGCCGCATCCGCCATAAGTCCTCCAGGCACAGATAGATGAGCGCTCATTTAGTTGACGCTCGCGCAAGTTGGGTTTAGCTTAGCACTCACTTAATCGCCTCTCGCCTAAAGGGCGGGGGGCTCCGCTCTCCGCTGCCCTCAACCTCCATGTCCACGACTCCTCCAAGGAGCAACCATGTCCTACCCCGACCCCCGCTACTTCGGCGAGCACGGCGAGATCAGTGCCAGCTTCCGGCCCGCGAGCACCGCGCCCGATTTCGTCGCCAAGCCCCCCGCCGCCGAAGACCCCGACGGTCCAGGCGCCCCCCAGGGCACCGCCTACCACTACCTGTCCACCACCGTCTCCACCGGCGGCGAGTACGGCCTGTACCGGGTGGACATGGGCCCGGAAGCCAGCGGGCCCAGCACGCACTTCCACAAGGCCATGTCGGAGTCGTTCTTCATCCTGTCCGGCACCATGCGGCTGTTCGACGGCCGACGCTGGGTCGACGCCACCTCCGGCGACTACCTGTACGTGCCGGTGGGCGGGCTGCACGCCTTCCGCAACGAATCCGGCGAACCCGCCTCCATGCTCATGCTCTTCGCCCCCGGCGCACCGCGCGAGGACTACTTCGAGGGCGTCACCGAGCTGGCCGGCCTCAGCGAGGACGAGCGCAGGGAGTTCTTCCTGCGCCACGACAGCTTCTTCGTCTGACGCCACTCCCTCACACCGCCTCACCACCGACCACAGCGAAGCCACCCACGAAGGACGGGATCCTCATGACCAACGTCGCGGTCATCCACTACTCCTCCACCGGCAACATCCACACCATGGCGAAGGCCGCCGCCCAGGCTGCCGAGAAGGCCGGCGCGGACGAGGTCCGGCTGCTGAAGGTCGCCGAGTTGGCGCCCGCCGCGGCCATCGAGAGCAACCCCGCCTGGGCCGAGCACGTGGCCGCCACCGCCGACATCGCCGAGGCGGCCCCGGCCGATCTGGAGTGGGCGGACGTCATACTCCTCGGCACCCCGACCCGATTCGGCCTGCCCGCCGCGCAGCTGAAGCAGTTCATCGACACCACTGGCGGTCTGTGGGCGCAGTGCAAGCTCGTGAACAAGGTCGTGTCCTCGTTCACCTCCACCTCGGCGACCCACGGCGGCCAGGAAAGCACCCTCCTGGCGCTGAACAACACCTTCTACCACTGGGGTTCGATCATCGTCCCGCCCGGTTTCGCCGACCCCATCCAGTTCGACCCGGCCAACGGCAACCCCTACGGGGCGAGCAGCATCTCGGGCAACAGCCCCGACAACGTGGCCGAGGCCAACCTCGCCGCCGTCGAGTTCCAGGCCCGCCGAGCCGTCGAGATCGCCTCCGCGCTGCGGCGCGGGCGCGCCTCCGTCTGACCGTCTCCAGGTGCGGGCCGGCACCCCCGCCCGCACCTGATCCCCAATTCGCCGCCGTTGCGCGCCAACCCTGAGCGCACGACCTAGGGAAGTAAACCCATGCCCTCGAATGACGCTGCGGCCGCACCCGCCAAGGCCGGTGCCCGCCAATGGGCCGGACTGGCCGTCCTCGCCCTGCCCACCCTGCTGATCTCCCTCGACCAGAGCGTGCTGTTCCTCGCGCTGCCGCATCTGGCGGAATCCCTGCGGCCAACCGGTACCCAGACTCTGTGGATCATGGACATCTACGGCTTCCTGATCGCCGGGTTCCTCATCACCATGGGCACGCTCGGCGACCGCATCGGCCGCCGGAAGCTGCTGATGATCGGTGCTACGGCGGTCGGTGTCACCTCGGTGGCGGCCTCGTACGCCACCAGCGCGGAAGCCCTGATCGTCACCCGCGCGCTGCTCGGTGTCGCCGCCGCGACGCTCATGCCGTCCACGCTCGCCCTCATCAGCAACATGTTCCCCGACCCCTACCAGCGGGGCCGTGCCATCGCGGTGTGGGCCAGCTGCTTCATGGGCGGTACGGCGCTCGGCCCGGTCGTCGGCGGGCTGTTCCTGGAGTTCTTCTGGTGGGGCTCGGTGTTCCTGCTCGGCGTGCCCGTCATGGCACTACTGCTGATCGTCGCGCCGCTCGTACTACCGGAGTACCGGGATCCGAACGCCGGCCGGATCGACCTGTTCAGCGTGCTGCTGTCGCTGACCTCGATCCTGTCGCTCATCTACGGACTCAAGGAATTGGCACGCAACGGCTTCGAGACGGCGCCCGTCGTCGCGGTCGTCGTCGGTATTGCCGTCGGCGCTGTGTTCGTGAACCGGCAGGGCAAGCTGGAGCACCCGCTGCTCGATCTGAAGCTGTTCCGGGTGGGCGCGTTCACCGCCGCATTGCTGATCCTGACGGTGTCGATGCTCGGCACCGGCGGCGGCTACCTGTTCATCACCGGATTCCTGCAGATGGTGGAGGGATTCTCGCCGATGGAGGCGGGTCTGTGGATGGTGCCCTCGGCCCTCGCGTCGATCCTCGCCGCGCAGGCGGCGCCGATCCTCGCCAAGCGCTTCCAGCTGGGCACGGTGATCGGGGTGTCCCTGCTCATCGGCACGACCGGCTACGCGATGCTCGTCTTCGTCGACCCCATCGGCGGACTACCGCTCCTCCTTGCCGGCTTCGTCATCATCTTCGTCGGTGTCGGTACGTTCGGAGCTCTCGGCACCAACATGGTCGTGGGGTCCGTCCCGCCCGAGCGGGGCGGCTCGGCGGCAGCTCTGTCCTCCATCAGCGGCGACCTGGGTAACGCTCTCGGAGTCGCCACCCTCGGCAGCCTCGGCGCCGCCGTCTACCGCGACACCCTCACACCTCCCGCCGGCACCCCGGCGGGCGCAGCCGAAGCTGCGGGGACGAGCATGGAGAACGCCGTCACCGCCACCCGCCGGCTGCCCGCCGAAGCCGGCGACGCTCTGCTGACCGCCGCCAAGGCGGCCTACACCAACGGGCTCAACGCGATCGGCATCGCCTGCGCCGTCATCACCGCGGTCAGCGCGGCCATCTCGCTCACCATGCTGCGCGACCGCCGCGGGGCGACCCCGTCCGGTCGGGCACGGTCGCATCAGGAGGACAAGCAGGAAGGCGGCACTGAGGGAGCCGCGCACTCGCTGCCGGTGCGTGGCTGACCGCCGTCGTCACGAGCCCGCAAGCGCGGGCCGCAGTCCTCTCCCCGGCCGAACCACACTTTGTGGAGAACTGATGCGTCACTCAACAACCGCTCAGAAAACTTCCGTTGCAGTGCGCCATGAGCGATCACCGGATGCCCGTCCGGTGCCCGTCCTGTGGCTCGCTCTGATCGCCGGCCCCCTCTCCTTCGGCATCGCCGCGCCCTCCCTGGTGCTCGACACCATCGCCCGGGCCCTGGACACGACGACCGGCGCCGCCACCTGGACGGTCACCGCATTCGGCTGGGGCATAGCGGTCGGCACCCCGTTGATGGCGGGTCTGCTCCGGCACCGGGGCGCGCGGGCCACGCTGACGGCCTGCGCTCTGCTGGTGCTGGCCGGGGCCGCCCTTGTGTTCGCCGTGCCTGCCCTGCCCGCCCTGATCGCGGGATGTGCTCTGCAGGCCCTGGGCACCGCGGGGCTGACCGCAACGGCGATGCACCTGGCGGGCTCCTCGCCCCTGCGCGTGGGCCTGATCACCGCCTCACTGGCGGTGGTCGGATCCACCGCACCGTTGGCCGGTTCGCTCACCAACGACGTGCTGTCCTGGAAGCTGACGCTCGCTCTGCCCGTGCTCAGCGTCCTCGCCGTGCCGGCTGTGCTGCGCCACTCCACGCGCGAGACGTTCACCGCCGAGCGGTCCGACGCCCTCGGTGCGCTGTTGCTGACGCTGCTGGTGACCGCGCTGGTCTTCGTCCCGCACTACCCGCTGCCGGCGGCCGTGGGCTCCGTCGTCGGCCTGCTCCTGCTCATTCAGCGGCTGCGGGACCGGCCGCGCGGATTCGTCCCCGCCGCGGTGGTGGGCAAGCCGGCGTTCCTGCTCCCATCCGCGCTGGCCTTCCTCCTGGCGGTGGTCAACTTCGGGCTGTTGTACGCCACCGCGGACCGGCTGGACGAGCACACCACCTGGTTGCCCGGTCAGATCGGCGCCGCCATGGTCTGGCCGGCGCTCCTCGGCGGGACGCTGTCCTGGTTCGTGGTCGCTATCTCGGGCAGGCTGGGCCGTCGCCCCATCATCGTCGTACTGCTGCTCCTCGGCCTCACGGCACCGGTGGTCACCGGTTTCAGCACCGCACCCCTGCTGCTGCTCGCCGCCCAGGCAATTGCCTCCATCGCGGCCTCCTCCGGGCAGGGCGTCTTCGCCGTCCAGGCCACCGCCGCCCTGCCTGACACCGAACGCCCCTCGGCCATCGGCCTGTTCAACCTCTGCTACTTGCTGGGCGCCGCCTTCGGCCCTGCCGCCATCGCCTTGCTTGCCACTGCCTGAGCGGCCCACACGACGGCGGTGGAGACACACGCGACAGGATGCAGGACCTGCCGAGTCCACCGCGATACGACGGGGCAGCCCTGGCTGCTGAACAGCCTCTACTCCAACCGCACCGTCGAACAGCCCCGCGACGGCCTGCCGGCCCGCAGCTACGGGTTCTTCGACGACTTCCGCGCCCTCCAACGCAAGCAGGACCGCCGCCCGGTGCGGTTGCAGAAGGTCGCCACCTGAGGCACCCGGTCGCGGCAGCGCCGCAACCGCCGCCGCAGCAACGGTGACCGGCTGCCCGCCCGTCAGGTGCGGGCCGCCGTGCTGGGCGTACGGGGCTGCCGCGGGGACGGCACCTGCTGGGGTGCCGACTCCGCGGTACGCCCCGTCGCCTCCGGTACGGCGATCGAGTGGCCGCGCAGTCGGCGCGAGGTACACCAGCCGCCGCAGCCCAGCTGGAAGTGCAGGTCCCAGGTGCCGGGCGCCAGCGGACGGCCGTGGTCGGCCGTTGCGGGGTCGATGGTGAACTCCGCCTCGTACCGCAGCGTGCAGACGTCCTCCCCGCGACGACCGGCACCCGAGAGCCGCCCGCCGGGCCGACCGGTCAGGCGCGCGAAAAGCCGTGCGGCCGGCCGCGCGGCCAGGCGCGCCGCCTTCCGGCAGGCCGACCGGATTCGGGCAGTCCGTCCGCCCGGCCGGGAGCCCTCCGGCACCGCGACCGGAACCTCCACCACACGCCAAGTGGTCGCCAGATTCAGCACGGTGCCGCCCTCGCGGTGACGGAGCTGGCCGCGGACGTTGCTGCGCCGTACGGCCTTGGCGAAGTCGGCCCGCGCGGCGACCGCGTCCACGGCGGCCACCCGCGGCGGCAGCCGCAGCACACGGCGGTCGCCGTCGCGGGTGAAGGCGAGGGGAACAGAGCCCCGCCCCCTCCCCCGGCCGCTTGCACGTCGTACCAGGGAGGCCGAACAGCGGACCGTGAGCTGCCCCTCGCGCCACCACGCCGACTCCACGCGCGGCCGGTGCCCGACTCCGGCCTCGAACCGCGCCTGCTCCTCCAGCAGCGTGCGATCGCCGTGCCGGGCGAGGGCTGCGACGATCCGCAGCCGGGTGGGCAGTGCGGTGTCCGTTTCCGGGGGCAGTTCGGCGGCCAGCGCGCCGACGGCTTCGATCCACTCGGTCCTGCGCTCCTCGGGCTGGTCCAGCAACGGCTGCCCGGCGATACGGTCGAGCGCCTTCTTGCCGTACCACTTGGCCACCAGCCGGTTCCGGTGCCGGCCCGGCGGCACATAGGTGTCGGGCGCTTCGAGGACCGCGAGGACCCGGCGGATGCTCTCGACGTACGGGTGCGGCTCGATGGTCCGGTAGCTGACGTTGTGCTTGCCGTCGGAGTGCCGCACCCAGTGGTAGCAGGTGTAGTCGTGCACCGTGGCCACCCGGTCGGTGAGCAGGAAGGCGCGCAGGGTGAACATGTGGTCTTCCAAGCGCACCCTGCCCTCCGGGAAGCGCAGCCGGTGCTCACGCAGGAAGGCGCGGCGGAAGAGCTTGTGGACCGTCATCGAGGCCAGCAGTGCGGTGTCGGTACGCAGGTCGCAGGAGGTCATCGGCTGCTCGAACAGGGCCCGCGGCGCGCGCCGGCCGTGCCCGGCCATCCGGCCGATGACGATGTCGGCACCGGTCTCCCGCGCCCGCGCGTACAGCCGCTCCAGGGCCTCGGGCGCGAGCCGGTCGTCGTCGTCCACGTAGTGGACGAACTCGCCCTGGGCCAGCTCCGTCCCGATGTTGCGGGGGCGTCCGGGCCAGCCGGAGTGCTCGGTACGCACCACGCGCGCCGTCGCCTCGGCGCCCTGCTCGGCTATCTCGGCCTCCAGCAGTGCGACGGTGTTGTCGCTCGACTCGTCGTCCACGTAGATGATCTCGAACTGGGAACGGGGCATGGTCTGCGCGAGGAAGGAGCGCAACCCGGTCAGCACCGTCTCTCCCGTGTTGTACGTGGGGACGACGATGCTGACCTTGACGGACTCCTGACTGGCTGGGGGTGTTGCGGTAGGCACTGCGGCGGCTTCCTCCGGTCGTCTGCGGCGTCCCGCCCGGGTGCCCGTCGCCCGCGGCGTCAATCCCCCCGGTCCGCGCTCACCCGGAGCCCGGCACCTAGTGCGGTGCCAGCGGAATTTCGCACCACACCCGTTTGCCGTTGCCGCGCGGTTCGACCCCCCAGTCGGTGGCGAGCTCCTCGATGAGCATCAGGCCGCGCCCCGAGGTGGACTGCTCCGTGGCGGCCCGGCGTTGCGGGGAGGTCGGTGAGGTGTCGGTGACGGCGATACGGAGGGCGCGGCCGCCGTTGCGGACCGGCCGCGCTGTCAGGGTGGCGTCGCCTTCGGTGTGCAGCAGCGCGTTGGTCGCCATCTCGCTGGCGAGCAGTTCGGCGGTGTCGGCGAGGGTGCCGAGGGACCAGCGGTGCAACGCCGTACGCAGGGCCTGCCGTGCCGCGTGCAGGGATCCCGGGTCGCTGGGGGAGATGGTGACGGCCATCTGCGGTGCGGCGGCCCGCCTGCCGGAGGCGCGGCGCAGCAGCAGGAGGGCGACATCGTCCTCCTCGCCGGTGAAGTCGCCCATGGTGCGCAGCAGATGGTCGGCAAGGTTGTCGGGGCGTACGGGACCGGCCCGTACCGCGTCCAGGAGCTTCGCCCGCCCCTCGTCGATGTCCTGGGTACGGGACTCGATGAGGCCGTCGGTGAACAGCAGCAGCGTGGAGCCGGGCTCCACCACCGTTTCGGACATCCGGTACGGGGGCTGGGCTCCCGGCGCCGTCAGTCCGAGGGGCAGCCCGCCGGGGACGTCGACCCATACGCAGCTGCCGTCCGGGCGGCGCAGCACGGGCTCCAGGTGACCGGCGCGGACGCTGACGGCGACGCCGGTGCGGGGGTCGAACAGGACGAGGAGGCAGGTGGCGAACCGGTCGGTGTCCAGTTCGGCGAGGAAGGACGAGGCGCGGGCCATGACGGTGAGCGGCGGGTGCCCTTCGGCGGCGTAGGCGCGCAGCGCGATCCGCAGCTGCCCCATCACGGCGGCGGCGGTCACGTCGTGCCCCTGTACGTCACCGACGACCGCGGCGATCCGGCCGTCCGGCAGCGTGACGGCGTCGTACCAGTCGCCGCCGATACCGCCGCGGGCCCGCGCGGGCCGGTAGCGGGTCGCCATGCCCAGCCCTGCCACATGCGGGATGTGCCCGGGGAGCATCGCCGTCTGGAGACCGGCGGCCAGCTCGTGCTCCTGGTCGAAGAGCAGGGCCCGCTGGAGCGACTGGGCGATGGTGCTGCTGAGCGCGGTCAGCACGGTGCGCTCGTCGTGGGTGAAGCGGGTCTTGCCCTCGTAGGTGAGGCCCACGGCGCCGATGGCGGTGTCGTGCGCGATCAGCGGAAGGTAGACGGCGGCGGTGGCGTCGGGCACCAGCTTCAGATAGCGGCGCAGTCCCGGGTAGCGCTGGGCGAACTGCTCGCGGTCCGTCACAAAGACCGGCTCCCGGGTGCGGATCGCCTCGGTGAGCGGCAGTGGGGCGCCGATGCGGGCAAGGTGGAAGTCGCGGATGGCCTCGTCCGGGACGCCGTTGGAGCCCACCAGCCCGATCCGTCCGCTGTCGGCCAGCCCCACGATGATGCTGGCCGCGCCGAGCCGCTGCACCAGCCGGGTGGCGGTGAGCGCCTCGGCGACGTCGTCCACGGTGACGGTGGGGGCGAGGGCGTCGTTGACGTGGCCCACGATGTCGGCCTGCCGGCGCCGGTCGCTCTTGGCCTGCCGCAGCTCCCGCGTCTGATCGATGGCCTGGAGTTCCTGGCTGGCGTCCCGGATGATCCCGATGACCTGCGCAGGTGTGCCCTTCTCGTCGCTGATGACGGTGGCCTGGGTGTGCGTCCAGCGCAGCGCTCCGTCAGGGTGGCGTACCCGGAAGTAGAGGCTGTAGCCCGTCCGCTCCTTCAGGGCGCGGCCGACGTGCGCCTGGATCTCGGGCAGTTCCTGGGGCAGCATCCGTTCGGCGATGGTGGCGGGGCGGTTGTCGTACTCCCCCGGCTTGAACCCGAGGACGGTCAGACCGGCATCGTCGTACCGCATCTCGCCGGTGTTCAGGTCCCAGCAGAAGCTGCCCATCCCGTTGACGGCCAGCGCGACGTGGGCGGCAACCGGTGGATCGCCGCGCTGCGTGGGCCCCGTGCTCGGTTGGCGGAAGCGGTGCATCGCTGTCTCCCGATCGCGTGGCCCCGGTGCCTGGGTCCCCGCTCAGCGACAGCCGCGGCGGCGCTGGGCGGGACCACCTCCCCATCATGCGGGCAGCCGACCGCCGTCGCCCGTCGAGTGGTGCGCCCGGGGAAACGCCCTCCCGCGCCTCGGCAGCCACGGACCCCCGCGCTGCTGATGGCGGGGGTCCGGCTCGCCGTCCCCGGCGGCCGCGCCCCGGACTCGCGGACCGGGGTCGGGGCTCGCGGACCGGGATCAGGGCTTGCCGCGGGCCTGGCTGGCGGCCTTCTCCGCGGCGGCCGACTCCGAGTCGTGCGGGCCCGTCGACAGCTTGCCGCCGGAGTTTTCGATATGGGCGCGAACGAACCACTGGAAGAGCTCCAGCTTCCGCAAGTGCTCGATGAGCAGGTCCTGGGTGACCAGGTCCGAGGTGTCGGTGGCCTCGACCGCCTTGCGATGGTCCTCGATCACACCGGTGTAGACGACATCGAGGGCACCGAGGTGTTCGATGGCCTCGGCCCGTCCGAGCGAGTAGTCGCCCCAGGTCCGCTCGGCGACCAGCACCCCCGGGGTGCCCCAGGGCGAGCCGCCCAGCGTCGAGATGCGCTCGGCCGTGTTGTCGATCATCTCGCGGACCTCCTCGACCTGTGGGTCGAGCATCTCGTGAACGGCGATGAAGTGTGGTCCGATCACGTTCCAGTGCACATGCTTCAGCGTCAGCGCCAGGTCGTTGAGAGCGTGCAGTCGCATCCGCAGAAGCTTGATGACGCTGCCACCGTCGGCCGTGGACATTCCCGGGACGGTGTAGGACGGCTTCGAACCGTTGGTGGATGCATGGTGGGGTGCCACGGTGCGCTCCAATCCTCGGAGGGGGCAAAACGTAGGGAGAGCAGCGCCGACCTGCCGACTGCCGTTCGCACGGCGGTCGGTCGCTCGGCTATGTCAACAGCCCGCCCGCGGCGTGCCGAAGCCCTCTCCCCGCGGTTCCTCCGCCACTTCGGCAGGCGCGCTGGTGCCCCGGCAGCGGGCGAAGGATGCACGCAGCGGGACGGTCAGCGGCCGAGGGCGCGCCGGAGCTCGTCCTTGTTCATGTGGGAGCGGCCCTCGACGCCACGCTGCCTGGCCTCGTTGTAGAGCTGGTCACGGGTGGGACCGACGGGGCCGGTGCGGTTGCCGGAGCGCTGGCCGCCGCGCTTGGGCGCCGGCTTGTCCTGCACGGAGGTGCGGCTGGCCCTCTTGGACTCGCCTTTCTGGGCACGCTCCTTGTTCACCGTGCGGGCCGCGATCTCCTTGGCCCGGCCTGTGGAGGTGCCACGACGCTGGGCGCCCTCCTTGATGTGCTCGTACTGGCGCTCGCGCTTGCGGTTCGACCCTGCAGGCATGGTTCCTCCGTAATCTACGGTCTGGTGCTGTCGCGGTCGGCACTGTCGGTCGTCTGTCCGTTATAGGTCTGTCCGCTATAGGAACTTTCGACCGGTTCCCGATTTCCATCCTCCGCCTTCGCGGTCCGGACGGCGACCGCACCGGTGCGCTTCCACCCCCGAGTTCCACATGCGCAAGGCGCCACACGTGCACCACGGGTGCTAGCGGTGTTCCATCAGCAGCACCAGGCTCGTTCCCGGCTCCAACGCCTCACACAGGTGCGGCACGTCGCCCGGATAGCTGATGCAGTCGCCGGGCCCGAGCTCCACCGGCTCGTCCGCGGCCCCGATGCGCACCCGGCCCGAGGCGACGACGGCGTGCTCGTACGTGCCGGGTGAGTGCGGCTCGGAGGCGCGGGGCGCACCCGGCTCGACGTACACCGTGTACAGATCCCTGCGCGCACCCGGCGGGCAGGCGGACAACAGCGTCGCCACGTACTGCGCCTGCTCGGACGGGACGGCGATGCCCTCCCCCTTGCGCAGCACCCGGGAGCGCGGGCGGGGTGGATCGACAAGCCTGCTGAACGGCACGTCCAGCGCGACGCCGAGCGCCCACAGCGTCTCCACGCTGGGGTTCCCGGTGCCGGCCTCCAGCTGCGAGAGCGTCGACTTGGCGATTCCGGCCCGCTTGGCGAGCTCGGTGAGGGAGAGCCCGGCGCCGGTGCGCTCCGCGCGGATGGCGGCGGCGATACGGGCGAGGGGCGGCCGGGCGGCACCCCCGGGCGCTTGGCGGGGCGAGGGCTGTTCGGCGTTTCGGTCCACCGGTTCTCCTTGACGAACACTCATTGGGCTGTTCACTATATCGCCCATGCGTTCGCCACAGAGAACACCCGGGGAAAGCCCCGGCCGGCTCCCGCTGCGGGAGATCACCGTGCTCGCGATCGCCATCGGGCTGGTCGGGCTCTCCTTCGGCGCCGTCGCGGTCTCACGGGGCGAGCCGCCATGGGTGCCGCTGTCGATGTCGCTGACCGTCTTCGCCGCCGGGGCCCAGTTCGCCTCCCTCGACCTGGCGCTCGGCGGCGCCGGGACGGCTGCCGCCGTCACCGCCGGACTGGTGCTCAACGCCCGGCTGGCGCTCTTCGGCTTCGCGCTGCCCGATGTGCACGGCGAGCGCAGGGGCGCGCGGTTGTGGGGCAGCCAGCTGCTGGTCGACCAGTCGGCCGCGCTCGCCCTGGCGGAACGCGATCCGGCGCGCCGCCGCACCGTCTTCCTCGCCTGCGGCGGCGCGCTCTACCTCGCCTGGAACCTCGGCACCCTGCTCGGCGTACTGGCAGGCCGCACCCTGAGCGACCCGGGTGCGCTGGGACTGGACGCCGCCGAACCCATCGTGCTGCTCGCCCTGGTGCTGCCCGCACTCCGGCGCGGCCGGAGCGGGAGCGCGGAGGAGAACGGCGCCGCCACCCGGCGCGCCGCACTCGCCGGTGCGGTACTGGCACTCGTGGCGACTCCGTTCCTGCCGCCGGGCACGCCGGTGCTGCTGGCCTTGCTGGGCCTGCTGGCGCGGGGTGCGCGCAAGGCGTCACCCCGCCCGGAAGGAGGTTCGGTATGACGCTCGTCGCCATATCCCTGCTGGCGGTCGGCACCTACGGGCTGCGGCTGTGCGGCCCCGTGCTGCGCGCTCGTACGGAAATCCCGGCCCGGGCCCAGCAGTTGCTGACCGACGCGGCGACCGTGCTGCTCTGCGCCCTGATCGCCACCTCGGCGCTGATGGAGGGGCAGGGGTTCGCCGGCTGGTCGCGTCCGGCCGGCGTGCTGGCGGGCGCCGCCCTGGCGTGGTTCCGGGCGCCGTTCCTGGGCACCGTGCTGGGTGCCGCGGCGGTCACCGCGGGGCTGCGATGGGCGGGGGTGACGTAGCGGCCTGACGGGTGCTCAGTCCGCGGAGAGCATCTCGAACCAGGTGGTCTTGCCGCGGGGCAGCAGGTCCACGCCCCAGCGTTCGGCCAGGGTGTCCACCAGGAAGAGCCCGCGGCCGCTGGTGTCCAGCTCGCCGACCGGCAGCAGGCAGGGCAGCCCGCGCGAGGGGTCGCGGACCTCGACACGGAGCCGGCCCGAGCGGCGCAGCATCCGGATGCCGATGGTGTGTGCGCCGGTGTGCCGGACCGCATTGCCGACCAGCTCGGAGACCAGCAGCACGGTGTACTCGGTGCGCTGCGCGGAGAGGGCCCAGCGCTGCCGGAGGACCGCCTCGGCGAGCCGACGGGCCAGACGCGCGGATTCCGGGAGGTTCGGCAGCGGCACCTCCCGTACGGTCGGATCGCCCGCCCGGTCGAGAACGGTGCTCACCGGCTCGGCGCACCATGTCTGTGCTGGGCCTTCCGGAACCCGTTCGGTCACGCTCGCCACATCTCCCTGACCCGCCATGACCCCCATCATGGCGGCAGCTGAGAGCCCCTGGGGGCGGTTCGGCGGTTTCCGAAAAGGCGAACCCGCGCCGTCCGCAGCGCACGCACGCGGCCCCGCGCCACTGCGGCTCCGCGCATATGCCCGCTGACCAGCAATGACACCTCGCATACAAGTGATCACAGCCCGCCCCCACCCGGCCCCGGCCAATTCCCCCACACGGCGGGCACGCCACCCCCCACCACCCCGCCCAGAGCGCGCACCTGGCATGGGGGGACGCGCCCCGTAAGGGGCGCGGGGAACTGCGCGACAAGCCACAGCTCACCCGCAGCCCGCGGACGAGAAGCACGGGCACCCCCTCCCCGGAACAACCGGGGGCCGGCGCTAGCGGAACCGCGCCTTTCCAGGGCCCTCCTCAATGAAGCTCCGCATGCCGATCTCCCGGTCCTCCGTAGCGAACAGCCCCGCGAACCAGTTCCGTTCGATCGCCAGACCCGTTTCGATGTCGGCCTCGAGACCGAAGTCGACCGACTCCTTGGCCGCCCGCAGGGCCAGCGCCGGGCCGCCCGCGAGCCGCGCGGCCCAGGCGTGCGCCTGCTCGTAGACCTCGGCGTCCGGCACCACATGGTCGACCAGTCCGATCCGGGCGGCCTCGTCCGCCGCCACCGTCCGCCCGGTGAAGATCAGGTCCTTCGCCTTGGCCGGGCCCACCAGCCGGGACAGCCGCTGGGTGCCCCCGGCGCCCGGGATCAGCCCCAGCAGGATCTCCGGCTGGCCCAACTTGGCGCTCTCGCCCGCGAACCGGACGTCCGCGCACAGCGCCAGCTCGCAGCCGCCGCCGAGCGCATAGCCGGTGACGGCCGCGGCAACGGGCTTGGGGATGCGCGCGACGGCGGTGAACGCCTCCTGAAGCCCACGGGAGCGTACGACCATCGCGGCGTGGTCCATCTCGCGCATCTCTTTGATGTCCGCGCCGGCCGCGAAGACCTTCGCGCCGCCGTAGAGCACCACGGCACGCACGTCAACGCGGCGTGCCGCCTCCTCGGCGAGTTCGCGCAGCAGGTCCTGGGTGGCGATGTCGAGGGCGTTCATCTTCGGCCGGTCGAGCCGGATGGTGCCGACGCCGTCGGCGACCTCGAGGCGCGCGGTGGCGCCGGGTTCGTTGTCCGTCATGCAGGGAAGGTTAACGGCCGTTACGCGCCGCGGCCCCGGTGCCGTTCCTCACAGCACCGGGGCCCGTACGGCAGGGGATTCCGGCCTACTGCGCCGCCGTCCACTTCGCCCAGGACATGTTCCAGCCGTTGAGGCCGTTGTCCGGCTTGATCGTCTCGTCCTGGGAGTTCTTGACCTCGACCACGTCACCGACCATCGAGTTCTGGAAGAACCAGGCACCGGGTGAACCGTTGGCGCCACCGCCACGCATGTCGAACAGGCCGACACAGCCGTGGCTGCCGTTGACCTTGCCGAACTGGTACTTGGGCAGCCAGTAGTTGCCGTGGATGAAGGTGCCCGAGGTGCTCAGCCGCATCGCGTGCGGCACGTCCTTGATGTCGTACTCACCGCCGAAGCCGACGGTTTCCCCGTTCATCCGGGTGACCTCGTGCTTCTCGCTGATGACCATCTTGCCGTTGTAGGTGGGGTTGGCCGGGCGGCCGGAGGTGATCGGGATGGTCTTGATCTTCTTGCCGTCCCGGGTCACGGTCATCGTCTTCTTCTTGGCGTCCACGACGCTGACCTGCTGCCTGTCGACGGTGAACTTGACCGTCTTGCGCTGTGTTCCGTAGACGCCGTCGGAGCCCTCGACACCGCTCAGGTTGAGATCGACGGTGACCTTCGTACCGGACTTCCAGTACTCCCGGGGGCGGAAGTCGAGGCGCTGGTTGCCGAACCAGTGGCCGGCCACCTCGACCTCGGGGTCGGCCTTCACGGATATCGCCTTCTCGACGGCTTCGCGGTTGGCGACCGGGCGGTTGAAGTTGACCGAGAACGGCATCCCCGCGCCGACCTTGTCGCCGCTCTCCGGCGTGAAGTAGCCGACGAAGGTGTTCTGCGGCACGAACGTGGTGAATGCGGCGTGCTTGGCCGAGGCCCGGCCCTCGGAGTCCTTGGCAACGGCGTCCACCGTGTACTTCGTCCCGGCCGACAGATGGGTGGCGGGCCGCCACACCGTGCCGCCCTTGGCGAGGGCGCCCTTGATCTTCTTGCCCTTGCTGTCCTGGACGGTCACCTTGGTGAGCTTGCCCTTGGCTGCCGCGACCTTGAGCGCGCCGGAGGTCCGTACACCGTCGGCGCCGTCCTTGGGTGCGACGGTCACCACGGCCTCGGAGGGGCCCTTGGCCGGCTTGTCGTCGTCGTTCTTGCCGTTCGCGCGGGCGCCGGAACCGCCGCCCCCGCCGCAGGTGGTCAGTGTGAGCAGCAGTACGACCAGCAGCACGACGAGGCCGACGGCGGAGCCGCCGATGACCTGGGCGCGGCTGTCCCCCCGGATCGTCTCCCACTTGAGCTTGTCCCTGGCCACGGTCTTCAGATCCAAGACGGCCCCATCCTTCGTCCTCACACGGTTTCGCGCACCCGTGTGCGCCCCCGAAAAACACAACGCCGCGCCGCCCGGTCATGTGGGGTCTTCCGGCCGAAGGCCGGGGCACCATGAACGGCGGCGCGCATCCGCCTTGTTAGATAACCACACCACAACGACACCGAGCGGCGTCTGGTGGTCACCGTTCGGTCGCGGTTTTGGGGAGGACGGAAGGAGACCGCGGCTTTCGACGCGGAAGCCGGGTAGGTCGTCGCGGCCGGAGCTCACTTGAGGGCCGAGCCCGCCACCCACTTCTCCCAGGGCATGTTCCAGCCGCCGAGCCCGTTGTCCGCCGCCACGGTCCGGTCGTGCGAGCCGCGCACGGTCACCAGGTCGCCGACCAGCGACCGGCGGAAGAACCGCCCGGCGGGTGACCTGTCGTCACCGCCGCGCTTGTCCTCCAGACCGATGCAGCCATGACTGGTGTTCTTCTCGCCGAACGTGCGCCGGGGCGCCCAGTAGTTGCCGTGCAGGAAGGTGCCGCTGCGGGTCAGCCGCATCGCGTGCGGGACGTCCTTGATGTCGTACTCGCCGCCGAAGCCCACGGTGTCGCCGTTCATCCGGGTCTCCTCGAACTTCTCGCTGAGCACCATGAGGCCGTTGTAGGTGGGGTTCTTCTTCGTCCCCGCCGTGATCCTGAGCCGGTCGACGGTGCGCCCGCCGCGCTGGACGGTCAGGGTGCGGTGGCCCACGTCGACGACGCTGCGCTGGTCACGGCCGATGGTGAAGTGCACCTTCTTCTGCTGGGTGCCGTAGACGCCGGGCGCCCCGCGTACATCGCGCAGCCGCAGATCGAGGGTGACCTCCGTGCCGGGCCGCCAGAACGTACGCGGCCGGAAGTCGAGCCTGTTGCGGCCGAACCAGTGTGCGGCGACGGAGACGCGGGGGCGGGAGGTGACGCTGATGGCGCGTTCCACGGCCGCCCGGTCGGCGATGGGACGGCTGAAGTCGAGAGAGACGATCATCGCGGTGCCCACCGTCTGCCGGTGCTCGGGCCGGAAGTAGCCCAGGAAACGGTGCGGGGGGACGCGGGTGGAGAAGGTGGCGTGCCGGATCACCCGGTCCCCGTCGCCGTCGACCGCCACCACGTCCACCGCATAGGTGCTCGCAAGCTCCAGCACGGTGCCCTCGCGCCGGCCGGTGCTTCTGCTCCCGGGGGCGTTGGCGCGGTCGGCGGGCAGCGGGCGCCAGCTGCGCCGGTCGGCGGAGAAGCGGCCCGCGATGGCCCGCCCGGCGTCCTTCCCCTTGCGCTGCATTCGGACGCTGCGCAGCTTTCCCTCGGGTACGGAGACCTCCACCGGGGCGTCCGTCGAAACGCTGCGGGAACCGTCGCCTGGTGTCACGCGGATGGCGTCGCCGGGTGGTTTGCCGTCGTCCATCACGCCGCAGCCGGCAGGCGTGGCACACAGCAGCGCGAGCCCCACCGCGGCCACCAGGGAGCGCAGCGCCCGCCGCACATCCCGCGCGCAGTGGTGCGGCACCCCGCCGTCTCGTGCTGTCGTGGCCTGTGCGCCCCGTCCCATACCGTCCCCGCTCCTGTGCGTACGTACTGTCCGGTGCGTTTCCGCTGCCGTGCTCACCTGGACGAACGGACCAACGAAGCGCATGCGACAGGGACACCGCGATCACACGAGTGAGCGAGGTTTCCCCGCCGGGAAGGATCGGAGGAGGGAGCCGGAGTCGGCCGGGCCGCCACCGGTTCGGCGGAAAAGAGTTCGCCCCCATGCTCCACCGGTCCCACACTCGTTGGACGTGACCCCTCCCGGTGCCCCGGCGGCTTCCCTCCGTTCCCGCAACTTCACCCTCTTCTTCACCGGCCGGGCCGTCGCGAAGCTGGGCGACGCGATGCTGCCCATCGCGCTGTCGGCCGGGCTGATCCAGCACGGGCATGGGCCGGGCGCGATCGGCGCCGCACTCGCCTCGCTGACGGTGTTCCTGGCGGGCTTCGTCATCTTCGGCGGTGTCTTCTGCGACCGGTTCAACACCCGGGCGCTGATGATCGGTTCCGACCTGGTGCGGGTGGTCACCCAGGTGGGAATGTCCGCGCTGTTCCTGAGCGGACATGTGGTGCTGTGGCAGGTGTGCGCGATCGGCGCCGTGAACGGTATCTGTGCGGGCCTGTTCCAGCCGGGCGTGGCCAGCACCATCCCCCGGGTGGCCGCCGATGTGCAGGGTGCCAACGGGCTGATCCGTACCGCCGAGTCACTGGCGATGCTGCTGGGCCCCGCGCTGGCCGGTGCGCTGGTGGGTGCCTTCTCGCCCGGCGGGGTGTTCGCCGCGCACGCCGCCACCTACCTGCTCAGCGCGCTCTGTCTGGCGCTGCTCCGGCTGCCCCCGGCGGCCGAGCGGCGGCCTGCGGAGCGCCCCGGTTACCGGGCCGATCTGGTCGAGGGGTGGCGGGAGTTCCGGGCGCGCACCTGGATGTGGAGCGTCATCCTCATCTGGATGGTCTACATGGTCACCGTTTCGGGCCCGCTGGTGCCGCTGACCGCGTCCGAGATCATTCCGGCCGACGGTCCCGGCGTGTACGGCCTGGTCAACTCGGCGCTGGGCGGCGGCACCGCGCTGGGCGGGCTGCTGGCGCTGCGTTTCAGACCGGTGCTGCAACTGCGCGCCGGTTCGATCGCGCTGGTCAGCTGCTGCTTCTACCCCGCCGCTGTCGGGCTGGGCCTGCCGCCGGCCGCCATGATGGCGGCAGCAGCTTTGTGGGGCGTGGGCGGTGGCATCTGGAGCGTGATGTGGGCGACCAGCGTGCAGACCCAGGTGCCCGGCGAGATCCTGAACCGTATCCACGCCTACGAGGTGGCGGGCTCCCTCGCCATGATGCCGGCGGGCCAGGCGCTGGCGGGCCCGGCCGCCCAACTGCTCGGCGGCCGTACGGTGCTGCTCGCGGGCGGCGTCATCATGGTCGGCATCAGCGCGGCACTGCTTGCCGTTCCGGCTGTCCGCAATCTGCGTGCGGTGACAGCTCGTTCGGGTGCCCCGGCCTCCGCCGGGGAAGCCTGCGTGCCTGCGCGGGATGTCAGCGCCTAAGGCGTGTGCTGGCGAGGGGCTGCCCCTGACTGATGTTTGCAGGCTGCGGGTGTCTTCTGGCTTGTGGGGGCACCTCCCGGCCGGAGGCTGGGGGAGCAGTTCCCCGCGCCCCTTCGGGGCGCGTCTCCCCCTGGTCACGGCAGCAGGCGCAGCAATGCGTCGCGGGTGCGGGTGTGCCGGGTGGTCATGAGGCGGTGCAGGGTGCGGGAGGCCAGTGCGGTGCGCTGGGCGCTGCGGCGGCGTTCCGTGTCGTAGGCGCGCAGTGCCGCGGGCAGCCCGCCCGCCTCGCCGTGCCGGGCGAGGGCGCGGGTGAGAGCTTCGGCGTCGAGGAGCGCCGTGCAGGCTCCCTGGCCGAGGTTGGGGGTCATGGCGTGTGCCGCGTCGCCGACGAGGGCGATGTGGCCGCCCTGCACGAAGGAGGGCAGCGCCGGGTAGAGGTGGCGCATCTCGTACCGGAGCCGGTCGGCCGGGTCCGTCTCGGCGAGGATGCGGGGGATCGGGTCGTGCCAGCCGGCGAACAGTCCGGACAGTTCGTCGGCGGTAGTGGCCTCGGGCGCTACGGCGTACCAATTGGTACGGCCGGGCTCGACGGGGGTCATTCCGAAGAAGTGGCCCTGGCCCCAGGTCTCGCCGTACACGGGGCTGGTGAACTCGGCGGTGCCGATCCAGGCGACGGTGCCGATGTGCCGGGGACGGCTGCGGGTGCCGAAGAAGGCGGTGCGTACCGCGCTGTTGATGCCGTCGGCGCCGACCACCAGGTCGTACTGGCGGGCGAGCGCGGCGGGTTCGTCGACCCGCTCGCCCAGCTTGAGCGCCACGTCGCCGTAGCCGTCCAGCGCTTCGACCAGTGCGTCGATCAAATACGGCCGGAAGATGAGCAGTTCCGGACGGCCGGCCTTCTTCTCGATGCGCTCCAGCGGAAGGCGGGCCAGCTCGCTGCCGTCCGGCCTGCGGGCGTGCGCGGTGCGGTAGGGCACGCCGCGACGGTTGAGCATGGCGGCCACGCTCTCTCCGAGCCGGCCGAGCGCTGCCTGCGCAGTGGGGTGGATACCGAGTGCGGTGCCGTAGCGCTCCAGTTCGGTACGCCGTTCCAGCACTGTCACCTGCCAGCCCGCGCGCCGCAGCCCGAGCGCCGTCGCCAGTCCCCCGACCCCCGCCCCTACGACCACGGCCGCGCGTGCCGACCCACTCGGTACGGAGTTGCTGTGCATGACGTCTCCCCCTTGGCATCGGGTCGACCGGAGCAGCCGACCACCACACCTGTGGTACCACGCCTGGGGTAATCTCGCAAAGGCCACCCGTGCCAACAAGCCGCCAAGCCGCCAAGCCGCAAGGAGAGCAGCGATGAACCCCGACCGCCGCGACCGACTGCGGGACGCCGCCATCGAGGTGCTGGCCGAGGAGGGCGGGCGCGGGCTGACGCATCGGGCCGTCGACGCCGCGGCCGAGGTGCCCTCCGGTACGGCGAAGAACTACTTCCCGACCCGCGACGCGCTGCTGCGCGCAGTGGCGGAGCGGTGCGTCGAGCAGTACCGCACCATCGCCGAAGAGCTCGCCGCGGCAGGACCGCCGCCGTCCGAAAGGGCGGGGCTGGAGGCGCTGTTGAGCGGACTGCTGGAGAACGTGAAGGGCCCCGGAAGATCCCGGCTGCTCGCCTGCCTGGAGCTCCAGGCGGAGGCGGCGCGCAAGCCGTGGCTGTCCGCGGTGATCGATCCGATGGCCGCCTCGGACTTCACCACGCTCGGCGCCGCACAGCGGGCCGCTGGACTCCCCGTCACCCCGGAGCGCGCGACCGTCGTCACCCTGGTCATGCACGCCGCACTGCCGCATCTGCTGGCGAGGGGCGAGCACACGCTGGCGGCAGCCGGGCTGGATGACCCCGTCCGGTACGTCCGCACGCTGCTGGAGGTCGTCTACCCCGCCGACCAGGACTGACGCGGAGTCAATTCCCAGGTGGGGGCGGAGGCACCCGCTTCCACTTGTCCGCTATACGGGCGCGGGTTTCGTATCAACGAACAGAATCTGGCCAACCTCCGGTCAGAGACCGACGCGCCAGTGACATGCCCATGCTCATGGTGGCAGGCTCGCCTGCACGCGATGCGGGACTCGTACAGCAGCACGACCAGCGGCCGTACTTCCGCGTGGCGTACCGCACTTCAGTTCTGCCCGGACGGTTGATCTCCCATGCCGTCCGGTCCCCATGGCAGAAGGAGCCACCGACGTGAGACCCCTCACCTCCAAGCAGCGGATATCCGCCCTGGCCGCCACCGCGGCCCTGGTAGCGGCAGGCATCACCGCGGGAACCGCAGGCGCGGCCCCCGGCGGGAAGACCTCCGCGAACGGCGCGCTGCCCGCGCAGCTGACCGCGGCCCAGCACACCAAGCTGGTCAAAGCGGCGGACACCGAGGCGGCGAAGTCCGCCGACACCCGCGCACTGGGCCTCGGAGCCAAGGAGAAGCTCCACGTCAAGGACGTCATCAAGAACAAGAACGGGGCCACGCACGTCCGTTACGAGCGCACCTACGACGGGCTGCCCGTCCTCGGCGGCGACCTCGTCGTGCACAAGAACGCCAGCGGCAAGCGCACCGGCACCTCCAAGGCCACCAACACGAAGATCGCGGTGAACACCTCGGTCTCCGGCGCGCACAAGCCCACCACCGCCAAGGCCAAGGGCAGCGAGGCGCCCCGGAAGGTCGTCTGGGCCGCCGAGGGCAAGCCCGTACTCGCCTGGGAAACCGTCATCGGCGGCTTCCAGAAGTCCGGCGCACCCAACGAACTCCACGTGATCACGGACGCGAAGACCGGCAAGAAGCTCTTCGAGTTCCAGGGGATCAAGGAGGGCACCGGCAACAGCCAGTACAGCGGCAAGGTCGAGATCGGCACCTCGGGCTCGGACGGCAAGTTCACGATGACCGACGAGAAGCGGGGCGGCAACAAGACCACCAACCTCAAGAACGGCGAGAGCGGCGACGGCGAGCCGTTCACCGACGAGGACGACACCTGGGGCGACGGCTCCGCCAAGGACCCGGCGACCGCGGGCGTGGACGCGCACTACGGCGCGGGAAAGACCTGGGACTACTTCAAGGACACGCACGGCCGTGAGGGCATCAAGGGCGACGGCAAGGGAGCGGCCAGCCGCGTCCACTACGGCGACAACTACGTCAACGCCTTCTGGGACGACTCCTGCTTCTGCATGACCTACGGCGACGGCGAGGGCAACAAGAAGCCGCTCACCTCGCTGGACGTCGCGGCGCACGAGATGTCGCACGGCGTCACCTCGGCCACGGCCAACCTGGAGTACGCGGGCGAGTCGGGCGGCCTCAACGAGGCCACCTCCGACATCTTCGCCGCCGCGGTGGAGTTCCACGCCAACAGCCCGGAGGACGTGCCGGACTACCTCGTCGGCGAGAAGATCGACATCAACGGCGACGGCAGCCCGCTGCGCTACATGGACAAGCCCAGCAAGGACGGCAACTCGCTGGACTACTGGGACACCAACGCCGGCGACGTGGACGTCCACTACTCCTCCGGCATCGCCAACCACTTCTTCTTCCTGCTGTCCGTGGGCAGCGGGAAGCAGGAGGTGAACGGCGTGAAGTACGACTCGCCCACCAAGGACGGCTCGAAGCTGAAGGGCATCGGCATCAAGAAGGCCGAGCAGATCTGGTTCAAGGCGCTGACCGAGCAGATGACCTCGACGACGGACTACGCGGGCGCGCGCAACGCGACCATCAAGTCCGCCACCGACCTGTACGGCAAGGACAGCGCCGAGGTGAAGGCAGTCAAGGCCGCTTGGACCGGGGTGAACGTTACGGGTAGCTGATCGCGGTCGTTGCGGCGATCTTTTCTTCCGCCACGACCCTCGCCACCGTGGCTTGGCGCCGTCGCGGCGGGAAGTGAACCAGGGGGCTTCGCCCCCTGGCCCCCGGCTCCGACCTGACCCACGGCACACCGGCCCCGTCCCCTCTGGGGGGCGGGGCCGTTCGCGTGTGTACGGCATGGGTATTGCCGCAGCGATATGCCTGCTCAACTCCCGGGTTTTCAAAGGGATTTGATCAGGCGAGCGCCCTTGCGGTCACGGATGTATCACGTAGTGTCGGGAACGCGGCTCATATCGGAGTTACGTACTCGAAGCCCGCATCCTCCACCCGGGTGACGCGGGGAGGAGTCGTCCTACGCGCGCCCGTTATATATCCCTATGCCCATAGGTGAGCCCATGATCGGTCGCATTCCCGTGCTCGATGTCCGCCCCCTCGTGGAGTGCGGAAGCCGTCCCGCGAAAGCCGTGGTGGGTGAGAGCGTCCCGATCTCGGCAACGGTCTTCCGCGAGGGCCATGAGGCGGTCGGCGCCAACGTGGTGCTGCGCGGTCCGGCAGGGCAGACGGGTCCATGGACACCGATGCGCGAACTGGCGCCCGGCACCGACCGATGGGAAGCCCGAGTCACCCCGGATGCGGAAGGCCGCTGGAGCTACGCGGTGGAGGCGTGGAGCGACCCGGTCACCACCTGGCGGCAGCACGCGCAGATCAAGGTCCCGGCCGGGATCGACACCGAACTCGTCCTGGCCGAAGGCGCCGCGCTGCACGAGCGCGCCGCAGCACAGCTACCCCGGCGCGCGGGCCGCTCCGTGGTGCTGGAGGCCGCCGACGCACTGCGCGACACCGACAGCCCCGCAGCGGCCCGGCTCGCCGCGGCACTCACGCCCGAGGTCACCGCCGTCCTCGGCCGCCATCCGCTGCGCGAACTGGTCACCTCCTCACCGCCCCTCCCCCTCCAGGTGGAGCGCCGGCGGGCACTGTTCGGCTCCTGGTACGAGCTGTTCCCGCGCTCCGAGGGCGCGGTCGTACGGGAGGGTGAGCCGCCGGTCAGCGGTACGCTGCGGACGGCCGCCGAACGGCTCGACGCGGTGGCCGCGATGGGCTTCGACGTGGTCTATCTGCCGCCCGTCCATCCCATCGGCGACGCCTACCGCAAGGGTCCGGACAACACCCTCTCCGCCTCGGCGCACGATGTGGGCTCCCCCTGGGCGGTGGGCTCGGCGGCCGGCGGGCACGACACCGTCCACCCGGATCTGGGCACCATGGCGGACTTCGACCACTTCGTCGCACGCGCCCGCGGGCTGGGGATGGAGGTGGCCCTGGACTTCGCCCTCCAGTGCTCGCCCGACCACCCGTGGGTCAAGGAGCACCCCGAGTGGTTCCGCAAGCGCCCGGACGGCACGATCGCCTACGCCGAGAACCCGCCGAAGAAGTACCAGGACATCTATCCGCTGTGCTTCGACGACGACCCGACGGCCGCCGAGGGCATCCTGCGCGAGACGCTGCGGGTGCTGCGGCTGTGGATGGACCGCGGCGTGCGCATCTTCCGCGTCGACAATCCGCACACCAAGCCCGTGGTGTTCTGGGAGAAGGTCATCGCCGAGATCAACCGCACCGATCCCGATGTCCTCTTCCTCGCCGAGGCGTTCACCCGCCCCGCGATGCTGCACACCCTGGCGCGGACCGGCTTCCAGCAGTCGTACACCTACTTCACCTGGCGCAACACCAAGCAGGAGCTGACGGAGTATCTGACGGAACTGACGGGCGAGTCCGCGGCGTATCTGCGGCCCAACTTCTTTGTGAACACCCCGGACATCCTGCACGCCTACCTCCAGCACGGGGGCCGTCCCGCCTTCGGGATCCGCGCCGTGCTGGCGGCGACGCTCTCGCCGACGTGGGGGATGTACGCCGGGTACGAGCTGTGCGAGAACACGCCGGTGCGGCCCGGCAGCGAGGAGTATCTGTCCTCGGAGAAGTACGAGCTGCGCCCGCGCGACTGGGCCGCCGCCGACCGCGGGGGCCGCTCGATCACCCCGCTGATCACCGCGCTCAACCGGCTGCGCCGCCGCCACCCGGCGCTCCAGCAACTTCGTGACCTGCACTTCCACCGTGCGGACAACGAGAACGTCCTCGTCTACTCCAAGCACGCGACCCGGCCCCGGATCGACACCGTGCTCGTCGTTGTCAACCTCGACCCGCACCACACCCACGAGGCGACGGTGTCGTTGGACATGGCGCAATTCGCATCCGGACTGAGTGCCGCTCAGTTGAGCGGTGCCGAGTCCTTCCCGGTGCGCGACGAGCTCACCGGAGAGACCTATCACTGGGGCAGGGACAACTATGTGCGGCTCACGCCGGGAGGTGAGTCTCCCGCCGCGGCCCACATCCTCACCCTGCGACCGTCCTCACCGACCGGAGGGTCACCCACTCATGACCGTCAATGAGCCCGTCCCCGACACCTTCGGGGACACACCCGTCAAGGACCGCGACCCTGACTGGTTCAAGCGCGCCGTCTTCTACGAAGTGCTCGTCCGGTCCTTCCAGGACAGTGACGGGGACGGCATCGGCGACCTCAAAGGGCTCACGGCGAAACTGGACTATCTCCAGTGGCTGGGCGTCGACTGCCTGTGGCTGCCGCCGTTCTTCAAGTCGCCGCTGAAGGACGGTGGCTACGACGTCTCCGACTACACCTCCGTGCTCCCCGAGTTCGGCGACATCGCGGACTTCGTGGAGTTCGTGGACGCCGCCCACCAGCGCGGGATGCGCGTCATCATCGACTTCGTCATGAACCACACCAGCGACCAGCACCCGTGGTTCCAGGAGTCCAGGCGCGACCCCGAGGGGCCGTACGGCGACTACTACGTCTGGGCCGGCGACGACAAGCAGTACCAGGACGCGCGCATCATCTTCATCGACACCGAGGTGTCCAACTGGACGTTCGACCCGGTGCGCAAGCAGTATTACTGGCACCGCTTCTTCTCGCACCAGCCGGACCTCAACTACGAGAACCGGCTCGTCCAGGACGAGATGATCTCCGCGCTGCGGTTCTGGCTGGACCTGGGCATCGACGGCTTCCGGCTGGACGCCGTCCCCTACCTCTACGCGCAGGAGGGCACCAACTGCGAGAACCTGCCGCAGTCCCACGCCTTCTTGAAGCGCGTGCGCAGGATGGTGGACGAGAACTATCCGGACACCGTGCTGCTCGCCGAGGCCAACCAGTGGCCCGAGGACGTCGTCGACTACTTCGGCGATTACACCAAGGGCGGCGACGAGTGCCATATGGCGTTCCACTTCCCCGTGATGCCGCGCATCTTCATGGCCGTACGCCGCGAGTCCCGCTACCCCGTCTCGGAAATCCTGGCCAAGACGCCGCCCATCCCCTCCGGCTGCCAGTGGGGCATCTTCCTGCGCAACCACGACGAGCTGACCCTGGAGATGGTCACCGACGAGGAACGCGACTACATGTACGCGGAGTACGCCAAGGATCCGCGGATGCGCGCCAACATCGGCATCCGGCGCCGGCTTGCGCCGCTGCTGGACAACGACCGCAAACAGATCGAGCTGTTCACCGCACTGCTGCTGTCGCTGCCCGGCTCGCCGATCCTCTACTACGGCGACGAGATCGGCATGGGCGACAACATCTGGCTCGGCGACCGCGACGCCGTCCGCACGCCGATGCAGTGGACGCCCGATCGCAATGCGGGGTTCTCCTCCTGCGACCCGGGGCGGCTGTTCCTGCCGACCATCATGGACCCGGTGCACGGCTACCAGGTCACCAATGTCGAGGCGGCCATGAGCTCGCCGAGTTCGCTGCTGCACTGGACGCGACGGGTGATCGAGGTCCGCAAACAGAATCCGGCGTTCGGGCTGGGCTCCTATGAGGAGCTGTCCTCCTCGAACCCGGCGGTCCTCGCCTTCCTGCGGGAGCTCAGACTCCCCGGCGGCGGGGACGACCTGGTGATGTGCGTGCACAACTTTTCGCGGTTCCCGCAGCCGACGGAGTTGGATCTGAGGGAGTGGCAGGGGCGGGTTCCTGTGGAACTGATCGGCGGCGTGCGGTTCCCCGCCATCGGGGAGCTGCCCTATCTGCTGACGCTTGCGGGGCACGGTTTTTATTGGTTCCGGCTTCGTAAGCGTTAGCCCCCGGCTGTGCTGATGAGGGGGCCCCTTGCTCGGTCCCGCAGACTGCGGGTGAGTTGTGGCTCGGCGCGCAGTTCCCCGCGCCCCCTTCGGGGCGCGCAAGGTCCGACCGAAAGGGAGAGGACGCCATGTCGGAGCTGGGTCCGTTATTGATGGAGTGGCTCCCTCGGCAGCGCTGGTTCGCGGGGAAGGGGCGTCCGCTGGCGGGTCTGTCGCTGGTGGCGGCCACCGAAGTACTCCCGTACAGCACAGGCGGTGACGGTAATCCCGGCCTGCTCCACCTGCTGGTCCGGGTCCGACCGCCAAAGGACGGTGACTGCTATCAACTGCTGCTCGGCGTGCGCGAGGTGCTGCCGCCCGAGCTGGCTCCCGCCCTCATCGGGCGGCCGACGACGGGGCCGTTACGCGGTACGGCGGTCTACGAGGCGTTACGGGACCCGCGGCTGACCGGGCTGCTGCTGGAACGGCTCCGCACTCCTGGCACCCTCGGGCCGCTGCGCTTCGTGCGGGAGCCGGGCACCCCGCTCCCGGGACGCCCGGCACCCCGCCCCCTCGATGCCGAGCAGTCCAATTCCTCGGTGGTATACGGCGACGCGGCCATACTGAAGGTCTTCCGCCGGGTGGAGCCCGGCGTCAACCCCGAACTGGAACTGACCCTCGCCCTCGCCCGGCACGGCTGCCCGCAGGTGCCACCGCCGCTGGCATGGTTCGAGGCGAACGGCGACGGGACCGGATGCGGCGCCGGCGCCTTACGCACCCTGGGCATCCTCCAGCCCTACCTCCCCGGCACCCGCGACGGCTGGCAGCTGGCGCTGCGGACGCTCGCGGCGGGCGCCGACTTCACTCCCGCGGCCCGCGCGCTGGGCCGTACGACGGCATACGTCCACACCGGGCTGGCCGAGGCACTGCCCACCTCCACGCTGAACGGCAGGGAGCTGGAGCGGACGGCGGACCGCATGGCAGGGCGGCTGGAGACGGCAAGCGCGGCGGTGCCCGCACTGCGGCCGTACAAGGCGGCGCTGCTGGACACCTTCCGGGCGCTGGCCGCGCACGGCAGCCACAGCAGTCGCAGGCGCTCGGTGCCCACCCAGCGCATACACGGCGATCTGCACCTCGGCCAGGCGCTGGGGAGCGAGGGCGGCAGCGCACCGGATGTCCCGGACAGCTGGACCCTCATCGACTTCGAGGGTGAACCCGCCCGCCCGCTGACCGAGCGTCGCGCACCGCAGCCGGTGGAGCGGGACATCGCGGGCATGCTGCGCTCCTTCGACTACGCGGCCTGCCAAGGCCCGGCCCGGCCCGGCACCGCGTTCTCCGGTGAGTGGGCGGCGGCCAACCGGGCGGCGTACTGCGCCGGTTACGCGGAGGCATGCGGGCGCGACCCGCGCGACGACGCCGTACTGCTGCGCGCGTACGAGGCGGACAAGGCCGTCTACGAGGTGCTGTACGAGGCGCGCAACCGCCCCTCGTGGCTGGGGGTCCCGCTGTCCGCGATCCGGCGACTGGCGGCTCCGCCGTCAGCGCCAACCGCATGAACGATCCTTCGCCGCCGCCCCGTCTGGAGGAAACACGTGCCCCGAAAGCCCCCGCCCCCACCCCGCAGGGCTGCGGCCCCCGCTCCGCTGACCGGCCATGAGCGGACCCGGCTGCTGGCCGGTACGCACCACGACCCGCACGCACTGCTCGGCGCCCACCCGCTGCCCGGTGGGGTCACGATCCGTACGCTGCGGCCGTATGCGAAGGCCGTCACCGTGGTCGCCAAGGGGCTGCGGGCCGAACTGCTCGGCGAGGGGGACGGGCTGTTCGGCGGGGTGCTGCCGCTGGCGCCGGATGCCGTACCCGCGTACGAGTTCGTGATCCGGTACGGCGCGGAGCCGGGCGAGGACCAGGTCACCACGGCCGACCCGTACCGGTTCCTGCCCACGCTCGGGGAGCTGGATCTGCATCTGATCGGGGAGGGGCGGCACGAGGAGCTGTGGCGGGCGCTGGGGGCGCACCCGATGACCGTCGACGGGGTGGACGGCACCCGGTTCACCGTGTGGGCGCCCAACGCGCAGGGCGTACGGGTCGCCGGGGACTTCAACCACTGGGACCCGACCGCCGCGCCGATGCGGTCGCTGGGTTCGTCCGGTGTGTGGGAGCTGTTTCTGCCGGGCGTCGGTGAGGGGGCGCTCTACAAGTTCGACATCGCGCGGCCCGACGGCTCGCACACGCTGCGGGCCGACCCGATGGCACGGCGCACCGAGTGCCCGCCGGCCACCGCGTCGGTGGTGGAGGCTTCGGCGTACGACTGGCAGGACGCCAGGTGGCTGGCCGCGCGGACCGGCTCCGCGCCACACCGGGAGCCGTTGTCGGTGTACGAGGTGCATCTGCCCTCCTGGCGGCCGGGGCTGGGCTACCGGGAGCTGGCCGAGCAACTGCCCACGTATGTGCAGGACCTGGGCTTCACCCATGTCGAGCTGATGCCGCCGGCCGAGCACCCGTTCGGCGGCTCGTGGGGCTACCAGGTGACGGGGTTCTATGCGCCGACGGCCCGGCTGGGCACCCCCGACGACTTCCGGTATCTGGTCGACGCGCTGCACCGGGCCGGTATCGGTGTGCTGATGGACTGGGTGCCGGCGCACTTCCCCAAGGACGAGTGGGCCCTGGCCGCGTTCGACGGGACACCGCTGTACGAGCACCCCGATCCGGCGCGGGCCGAGCATCCGGACTGGGGGACGCTGGAGTTCGACCTGGGGCGGCGCGAGGTACGCAACTTCCTGGTGGCGAACGCCGTGTACTGGTGCGAGGAGTTCCACATCGACGGGCTGCGGGTGGACGCGGTCGCCTCGATGCTCTACCTGGACTACTCGCGCGGCGAGGGGCAGTGGACGCCCAATGTGTACGGGGGCCGGGAGAACCTGGAAGCGGTGGCCTTCCTCCAGGAGATGAACGCCACGGTCCACCGGCGCTGCCCCGGGGTGATCACGGTGGCCGAGGAGTCCACCGCGTGGCCGGGGGTGACCCGCGCGACCCACCACATCGGCGAGGGCGGCTTCGGCGGACTCGGCTTCGGCTTCCAATGGAACATGGGCTGGATGCACGATTCGCTGGAGTACATGTCCAGGGAGCCGGTGCACCGCAAGTACCACCACAGCGAGATGACGTTCTCGATGGTGTATGCCTACGCGGAGAACTATGTCCTGCCGATCTCGCACGACGAGGTGGTGCACGGCAAGCGATCGCTGGTGGGGAAGATGCCGGGCGACTGGTGGCAGCAGCGCGCCAACCACCGCGCCTATCTGGCCTTCATGTGGGCCCACCCCGGCAAGCAGCTCCTCTTCATGGGACAGGAGTTCGCCCAGGGCGCCGAATGGTCCGAGGGCCACGGTCCCGACTGGTGGCTGCTGGACCCCTCGTACCCCGCCGAGCCGGACCACCGCGGGGTGCGGGACCTGGTGCGCGCGCTGAACACGGAGTACCTGGCGACGCCTGCCCTGTGGGAGCTGGACACCGAGCCCGCGGGGTTCGCATGGGTGCTGGCCGACGCCGCGGAGGACAACGTCCTCGCCTTCCTGCGGTTCGCCGCCGACGGGAGCCCGCTGCTGTCGGTCAGCAACTTCTCCCCCGTCGTCCGCGAGGGCTACCGCCTGGGCGTCCCGGACCGGTGGGAGGGCTGGCGCGAGGTCCTCAACACCGATGCGGCGTGCTACGGCGGCAGCGGTGTCGGCAATGCGGATCCGCTGCCCGGGGAGGGGCAC
Organism: Streptomyces sp. 3N207; assembly: GCF_052246355.1. Classification (NCBI taxonomy): domain Bacteria; kingdom Bacillati; phylum Actinomycetota; class Actinomycetes; order Kitasatosporales; family Streptomycetaceae; genus Streptomyces; species Streptomyces sp. 3N207. The sequence continues at coordinate 290,058 of NZ_JBQQBV010000003.1, forward strand.
GCCGCCCATGCGCTGCCCGCCTCGGTCACACCGGTGCTGCCTCCGCTCGCCACGGTGTGGCTCCGGCCTGACGCCGAGCGCCGTGGCTGAGGGGTGCCGTGGCTGAGGGGGTGCCGTGTTCCTCCCCCAGCACGAACGAAGGGGGCCGCCGCCAGCGGCGGCGGCCCCCTTTCGAGCCCAGGTCAGACCTTGGCGGCCGGCTGGGGCGGGACCTCGGTCATGGCGTTCTCGGGGACGGGGTCGTGGGCCGGGGCCGGCCCGTACTCGGTGGACAGCGTCTGCTCGTCGAACGGGAGATCGCCGCTGAGGACTTCGCGGACCCGCCCCTTGTCGATCTCCTTGGTCCAGGTGCCGATCAGCACCGTGGCCACCGCGTTGCCGGCGAAGTTGGTCAGGGCGCGGGCCTCGCTCATGAAGCGGTCGATGCCGACGATCAGGCCGACGCCGTCCACCAGCTCCGGGCGGTGGGACTGGAGGCCGCCGGCGAGCGTGGCCATTCCGGCGCCGGTGACTCCGGCAGCGCCCTTGGAGGCGACGAGCATGAAGAGGAGCAGCGAGATCTGCTGGCCGATGCTGAGCGGGTTGCCCATGGCCTCGGCGACGAAGATCGAGGCCATCGTCAGGTAGATCATCGTGCCGTCGAGGTTGAAGGAGTAACCGGTCGGCACGGTGATGCCGACGACGGGCCTGCTGATGCCCAGGTGCTCCATCTTCGCGATCAGCCGCGGCAGTGCCGACTCGGACGAGGAGGTGGAGAGGATCAGCAGGAACTCCCGGCCGAGGTACTTCAGCAATTTGAAGAGGTTGATTCCGGTGAACACCCGCAGGATCAGCCCGAGCACCACGAAGACGAACAGGAAACAGGTGGTGTAGAAGCCGATCATGATGATGGCGAGCGACTTCAGCGCGTCCACGCCGGTCTCGCCGACCACGGCCGCCATCGCGCCGAAGGCACCGACCGGCGCTGCCCACATCACCATCGCGAGCACCCGGAAGACCAGCTTCTGGATGTGCCCGATACCGCGCAGCACCGGCTCCCCGGCCTTGCCCATGGCCTGCAGCGCGAAGCCGACCAGCAGGGCGATCAGCAGTGTCTGGAGCACCTGTTCCTGGGTGAAGGCGGAGACCATGGTGGTGGGGATGATGCCGAGCAGGAATTCGGTGGTGCTCTTGCTCTCCCCGGCCTGGGAGGCGCCCGCCTCCCGTGCGGCGTCGGTCAGGTGCAGTCCCTGACCCGGGTCCAGGATGTTGCCGACGACCAGCCCGATCGCCAGCGCGACCAGCGACATCGCCAGGAAGTAGCCGAGCGCCAGCCCGCCGACGGCGCCGACCTTGGCGGCTTTGCGCACCGAGCCGATGCCCAGCACGATCGTGCAGAAGATGATCGGGGAGATCATCATCTTGATCAGGTTGACGAATCCCTCGCCGAGCGGCTTGAGCTCGACGGCCACTCCCGGCGCCGTCAGTCCCAGGATCACCCCCAGCACCACCGCGCCGATCACTGCGATGTAGAGGTAGTGGGTACGGTCCCGCTTCGCCCGTGGTGCGTCCGGCGCAGCGCCCGCTGCGGCCTGCTGCGGTGTCTTCTTCGACACGTCGTCGGCTCCTCGTCCATGGGTCACTTCACGATGTCTCCGCGGCAACGCCCTGGTGGACGCTCGATTGCGAATCCGGATCGTGCTGAGTCCCGGCGACTATGCAACACGGTGCGACGTGGGTCACCCTTACGTGCATTACGTGCACGAAACAAGCCACGGCAGACTGAGAGAATGCGCGTCCCCCACCCCCGCTCACCTGTGCGGTCCCGCCCGCGCAGCCTGGCGGGCCAGCTTTTCGCCATGCAGGTGGTGCTGGTTGCCGTGGTGGTCGCCGGGTGCGCGCTGTTCGCGTACGTTTCCGGAAAGTCACAGGCCAGGGACGCGGCAACACACCGTGCCCGGGCCACCACGCAGGCGGTGGCTGATTCTCCGTCCGTGCGGGAGGCCATCCGCTCCGACGACCCCAGCAAGCGGCTCCAGCCGTACGCGGAGCGGGTGCGCCGCGACACCGGCGTCACCTTTGTGACGATCATGGACACGGACGGCAGGCGGTGGACACACCCCGATCCCGACAAGATCGGCAAGCGGTTCGTCGGCCACATCGGGCCGGCGCTGAAGGGCCGCACCTTCGACGAGACCTACACCGGCACGCTGGGGCCCTCGGTGCGCGTGGTGACGCCCGTACGGGAGGCGGGCAACGGCGGGCCGGACGGGCGGGGCCGGATCATCGGCCTGGTCAGCGCGGGTATCGACGTCGACGCCATCGGCCGGCAGGTCAGCGGCCAACTCACCGCGATACTGGCCGTCGCGGGCGGGGCGCTGGCCCTGGGCGCCGTCGGTACGTACGTGATCAACGCGCGGCTCCGCCGCCATACGCACGGTATGAACGCAGCCGAGCTCAGCAGCCTGTACGAGTACCACCAGGCGACGCTGCACGCGGTCCGCGAGGGACTGCTGCTGCTCGACGGGCAGGGCCGGGTCTCGCTGGTCAACGACGGTGCGCGACTGCTGCTCGGGCGGGACGGGAAGGAGCCGCTGGTGGGTCGCCGCGTCGCCGACCTCGGTCTGCCGCCGGACCTGACCGAGGCGCTGTCGGGCACCGAGTCGCGGGTGGACGAGGTGCATCTGACCGGCGAGCGGGTCGTCGTCGTCAACACCGCGCCCGTGGACGACGGGGAGGAGCAGCACGGCATGGTGGTGACCCTGCGCGACCACACCGAACTGCGCGCCCTGGCAGGAGAACTCGACTCGGTACGCGGCTTCGCCGAGGCGCTGCGGTCCCAGGCCCACGAAGCCGCGAACCGGCTGCACACCGTCGTCTCCCTCATCGAACTGGGCCGGGTGGCGGAAGCCGTGCGGTTCGCGACGGAAGAGCTGGAGCTGGCCCAGGCACTCACCGACCAGGTGGTGAGCGCCGTACGGGAGCCGGTGCTCGCAGCGCTGCTGCTGGGGAAAGCCGCCCAGGCGAAGGAACGCGGCGTCGAGCTGACCCTCAGCCCCGACTCGGCCGTCGATGACATGGCCGGGCTGCCGGGCCGGGACCTGGTGACAGTGCTGGGCAACCTGATCGACAACGCGGTCGAAGCCGTCTCCCCCGCCGGGCAGGTCACCGTCACCGTTCGGCGCACCTACGCGCCCGCCCCCGGCCAACTCGTCCTCCGCGTGACGGACAACGGCCCCGGCCTCCCACCCGGCGCCGGTGCCCGCCTCTTCGAGCGGAACTGGACCACGAAGCCGGGCCAGGGACACGGCATCGGCCTCGCCCTCGTACGGCAGACCGCCGACCGGCACGGTGGCGAGGTCGAAGCCCGCGATCTCCCCGGCGGAGGCGCCGAGTTCGAGGTACGGCTGCCGCTGCACCAGGAGGCACGCTCCGGGGAGGTGCTGCGATGACGCTTCGCGTCCTCGTCGTCGAAGACGACCCCGTGGCGGCCGATGCGCACGCCCTCTACGTCAGCCGGGTACCGGGCTTCGAGGTGGCGGCGACGGCACACTCCCGCGCGGAGGCGCTCCGCGTCCTGGAGGACGAGGCGGCGGGGACGGCGGGCGGCGTCGATCTGATTCTGCTCGACCTCTATCTGCCCGACGGCAACGGCCTGGACCTGCTGCGCTCCCTGCGCGCCGCGGGCCATACGGAGGACGTGTTCGCGGTGACCTCGGCGCGGGATCTGACGATGATCCGCGAGGGCGTCTCGCTCGGCGTCGTCCAGCATGTGCTGAAGCCGTTCACGTTCCGTACGCTCAGCGACCGGCTGCTGCGGTACGCGGACTTCCGGGCCACGGCCGAGGCCCACGACGAGGCGGTGAGCCAGGACGAGGTGGACCGGACCCTGTCGGTGCTGCGGGCCGCGCCCTCCGCCTCGACGCTGCCGAAGGGGCTGAGCGGGCCGACGCTCGCCCGGGTGACAGCTCAGCTGCGGGACGCGGCCGGCGCCGGGCTGACCGCGAGCGAGGCGGCCTCGGCACTCGGCGTGAACCGGATCACCGCACGCCGCTATCTCGAACACCTCGTCACCGTCGGACGTGCGGACCGCCGGCAGCGCTACGGGCAGGTGGGCCGCCCCGAGCACCACTACGTGTGGCGGTCGTAGCCGAGCGTTGTGGTTGTGGGTTCCGCCTTTTCCGGCGGCAATATCGGCGGGCTCAGCCGCAATGTCCAACTGGTCGCCCTGTCATGGATATTGACCCCGGCAGGGCGCCGGAGCCACCGTACGGGGGACCCACCTGGTCCGAGGAGGCATGCCCGTGCGTCCCACCGCTCCGCAGATCCTCGCTCTCGCCACGCTCCTGGCCGCCGGCACGCTCACCGCATGCGGCGGTGGCGGCACCGGGGACAAGAACACCGTGCGTATCGCTTTTTACCAGGAGACCGACAACAAGATCACTTTCCGCAGCGACTACCTCAAGCTCGTCGCCAAGAAGTTCGAGAAGCGCTATCCCGGCAAGAAGGTCGACCTGGTGCCCGTCCAGGCGACGCAGCAGGACTACTACACCAAGATCCAGCAGATGATGCGCTCGCCGAAGACGGCGCCGGATCTGGTGTACGAGGACACCTTCCTGATCAACTCCGACATCAAGAGCGGCTATCTGCGCCCTCTGGACAACTACCTGGCCGACTGGGACGACTGGAACCAGTTCGAGCCCGCCGCCAAGCGCGCTGCCGGTGCTGCCGACGGACAGACCTACGGCATACCGGACGGCACCGACACCCGGGGCCTGTGGTTCAACAAGAAGCTGTTCAAAAAGGCCGGGTTGCCGCAGGACTGGCGACCCAAGACGTGGAACGACGTACTGAAGGCAGCCCGCACCCTCAAGAAGAAGGTGCCCGGCGTCATCCCGCTCAACGTCTTCGCGGGCAAGGGCGCGGGCGAGGCAACGGCCATGCAGGGCTTCGAGATGCTGCTGTACGGCACCGGCAAGGACCCGCTGTACGACCCGAAGGCCAAGAAGTGGGTCAAGGGAGGCCAAGGTTTCCGGGAGAGCCTGAAGTTCCTCGACACCGTCCACAGCGAAAAGCTCGGCCCCGACGAGGACCAGGTGGTCGATCCGAACGTCACCACCGATGTCGTCACCCAACTGCTCCCCGAGGGCAAGCTGGCCATCGCGCTGGACGGTTCATGGCTGAGCCAGAACTGGATCAAGACGGGCGGCAAGCCGTGGCCGGAGTGGAAGGAGACGATGGGGCTCGCGCCGATGCCCACCCAGCACGGCGAGACACCCGGCGAGGTGAGCATGTCCGGCGGCTGGACCTGGTCGATCCCCCGGCACTCCGACAACCCGGACCTGGCCTGGAAGATGATCCGCACCATGCAGACGAAACAGAACGCCGTCGAGTGGTGCATCCGCGGCTCCCAGGTCGCGGTACGGCAGGACGTGGCCAACGACCCGCGCTACCAGAAGTCCATGCCGGGCATAAAGTTCTTCACCGAGCGCGTGCAGCACACCCACTACCGCCCCGCGCTGCCGGTCTACCCGCAGGTTTCGGCTGCCATCGCGGAGGCCACAGAGTCCGTGGCGACCGGTGACTCCTCGCCGCGGGCCGCAGCGAAGGCGTACGACGAGCAGCTGGACGGCATCACCGACGGCGCGACCGTCGCCAAATGACCGCCGTCCAGGCCGGGCCCGCGCGGCGTCCCGCCACAGGTGGCAAACGGAGCCCCGGCACACGCGGCAGGGGTGTGCTGCGCTGGCTGCCGCTGGCGCCTGCCACGACCGTGCTGCTGCTGTTCCTTGCCGGGCCCATCGGCTACTGCGTCGTGCTGGCCTTCACCGACATGCAGCTGACCGGGCAGGAGTCGGCGTCGTTCGTTGGACTGGACAACTTCACCCGCGCCTTCGGGGACGCGCACTTCCGCAACGCGGTCGTCCTCACGCTCGTCTTCACCCTCATCTCCTCGATCCTGGGCCAGAACACCCTGGGCCTGGCGCTCGCCGCCCTGATGCGGCGGGCCTCCAAGGCCGTGCGGACGGTCACCGGTGCGGTGGTGATCAGCGCCTGGGTGCTGCCGGAGATCGTGGCGGGATTCCTGCTGTACACGTTCTTCCACCGGGAGGGCCAGCTCAACGCCGTTCTGCACTGGCTCCAACTGCCCACCCAGAACTGGCTGGTGACACTGCCGATCCTGGCGGTCTCCTTCGCCAACGTATGGCGCGGCACCGCGTTCTCGATGCTCGTCTACTCGGCGGCGCTCGCCGAGATCCCGCAGGAGGTCACCGAGTCGGCCGAGGTGGACGGGGCGAGCGGCCGGCAGCGGCTGTGGTACATCACGCTGCCGATGATCCGCCGCTCCATCGGCACCAATCTGATGCTGAACACCCTCCAGACACTGTCGGTCTTCGGGCTGATCTGGGCGATGACCAAGGGCGGTCCGGCACACCGGAGCGAGACGCTGCCGGTCTTCATGTACGACCAGGCGTTCACCAAGTCGCTCATCGGCTACGGGACGGCGGTGGCGCTGCTGCTGCTCGTCGTCGGCGCGCTGTTCTCCACCGTGTATCTGCGGCTGATGCGCGACGAGGTGGCTGCATGACGCGGCTCGGCGGGCCCGGCATGACGCCGCTCGCTGTACCCGGTGTGACGTCGGCGGCAGGGGTGCCCGGCGGCCGGGTGGGGCGGGCCGCCGGGCGGTGGTACGTGCTGTCCGTCAGTCGACCGACTGGACGGTACGGGGCTGCACGGGGGACAGCCCCGGCGCGGTCAGCGCCAAGGTCAGCTCTGCGACGAGCGGCGCTTGCGCGCGAAGGCCACCAGGCCCCCACCGAGGACGACCACGGCGGCCGCGATGCCGGCGATCATCGGGGTGTTGCTGGAGGAGCCGGTCTCGGCCAGGTCGTCGCCGCCGCCCTGCGGCTTGGAGGCCGGAGTGCTGGTGCTGGTCTCGGGCGCGCTCGGCTCAGGCTTCTCGCTGGCGCTCTGCGAAGGGCTGGGCGAGGGCGGGGTGGACTCCGACTCGCTGGGCGTGGGAGTCGGCGTGGGGGTGGGCTTGTCGCAGACCGGGGACTGCTTGGTCTCCGGGCCCCAGTTGTACTTGTCACCGTCCGAGGCCACGACCTGAGCCGTGACATCCAGCGGCTTGCTGTGCTCGGGGAGATCCACCTTCTTGTGGTAGCTCTTGCCGAAGGTGTCGCTGATCAGCGTCTTGTCGCCGGCCTTGACGGTGACCTTGTTGCCGTTCTCCGCGTAGTTCGTCAGATCGATCGAGACCGAGTTGCAGGTCACCGACCACTGGGGGGTGTGTGCCTGGGCGGGGGCGGCCGCTATCGCAGTGCCGACGAACGCCGCGGCACCGGTCGCCGCGATGGCGACCGACCGCTGCCATCTGAGGCGCAGTGCTGTCATCGTTTTCCTTCCGGTAGGACCGCATCGCACGAGATGCACGTACGACGGGTGACAGCACGGTACTCGCATCCTCAACCCAGGACACACGGACCCCGCAATATCCAACTGTTCCCGGCCGAGGGGCAGTTCGTGCCCCCGGTGCCGAACCCACAAGGCCGCAGGTCGCGGGCGGAGCGCCGCAGGGATTCGAAGGAGGTTGCGATTCAGTGAAGTTGAGCACGCGTACGCGCAGGCGGCTCGCGGCGGATGTCGGGCTGCTGGTGGTCGCGGCTGCGTTCGTCACGCCGCTCGCCTGGCTCGTTCTCGCCTCCCTGGACGCGGAGGCCACACTGCGGGTGCGGTCACCGGACTCCCCCACGCTGGACAACTTCTCGGCGGTGCTGACCGACGAGATCACCTTCACCCCGATGCGCAACAGCCTCGTGCTGTGCGGTGGCGCGACGGCGCTCACAGTGGTGTGCGCGGCGCTTGCGGCCTATCCGCTCTCGCGCTTCCGGTCCCGGTTCAGCCGCCCGTATCTGCTGGCCATCCTGTTCTCCACCTGTCTGCCGGTCACGGCCGTCATGGTGCCGGTGTACGGGCTGTTCGTACAGATCAACCTGATCGACACGGTGTACGGCACCGCGCTGTTCCTGGCCGCCTCCCAACTTCCCTTCGCGGTCTGGCTGATGAAGAACTTCATGGACGGCGTACCGCTGGTACTGGAGGAGGCGGCCTGGACGGACGGTGCCTCGTGGCGGCAGTCGCTGCTGCGGGTCGTACTGCCGCTGATGGGTCCTGGTCTCTCGGTGGTGGCGATCTACAGCTTCGTGATGATGTGGGGCAACTTCTTCGTGCCGTTCATGCTGCTGCTGAGCCCCGAGCAGCTGCCCGCCTCGGTCAGTGTCTTCACGTTCTTCGGCAACTACGGAGCCGTCGTCTACGGCCAGTTGGCCGCCTTCTCCATCCTCTACTCGACGCCTGTGATCCTGCTGTACGTGCTCATCGCCCGCCGGCTGGGCGGCGGCTTCGCGCTGGGCGCAGCCGTCAAGGGGTGAGCCGAGTCGACCACGGTCTTTGCGAAGGCACGCAGCAGTGCGCTGTGGCTGCCGCGTACCGTCACCAACGCCAGCTCGGACAGCGGCAGCCCCCCGACCGGGACGAAAACGATGTCCGCGCGCGCGTGCGCCTCGGCGGTGGGGCGGCACAGCAGCATGCCCCCGCGTCCCGCTGCGGCGTTGGCCAGCCCCTCCTGGAGCGTGGCCACGGCCGGACCGCGCGCAACCGTGCGGCCTCCCGGTGTACGGGGCGGTGCCTGGTGGTCACGCCAGTAGCCGGGGGCGGGCGGCGCGGCGGCGATGAGGGGGCAGTCGGCGAGGTCCTCGGCGTCCAGCGTGCCGCGCCGGGCGAGCGGATGGTGCACGGAGACGGCCAGCGTCCAGGGCTGCTCCTCGAAGCCGGGGCCCACCACCAGATCGGCCTCGGCGACGGGCAGCAGCACGACAGCCGCGTCCACCTCGCCGCGCCGCAGCGGTCCGAACGGGTCCGCCATGGTGATCTCCACGATGTCCGTCTCCACCTGGGGGTGGCGGGCGTGGAAGAGACCGAGCGCCGCCGTCATCCGGTGGTTGGCGCTGCCCAGGAACCCGAGCCGCAGCCGCCCGGCGACGCACCGCGCCGCCGCGCGCGCCTCGTCCACGGCATCGCCCAGCAGCCCGTAGGCGGGCCGCAGCTGTCCGAGGAAGCGGGAGCCGAGCGGGGTCAGCGCCACCCGGCGGCTGGTGCGCTCCACCAGCCGCGCCCCGATCCGGGTCTCCAGGGAGCGCAGCAGCTGGCTGACCCTGCTCTGCGACACGTACAGCCGTTCACCGGCGCGCCCGAAGTGCAGCTCTTCGGCGAGGACGAGAAAGCACTCCAGCTCTCTCATCTCCAGCGAACGGATTCGGGTGCCGCTGTCCACTCGGTCTCCTTCTGTTCGGCCTGCCGCATCGATGAGCCCTGCTCATTGAAGGATGAGAAGTCCGCCGTTGTTCCCGGACCGGCGCCCGCGAAGGCTGGAGGGCATGACAGACACCCTCACTTCCGCCCGCTCCGAGGGGCGGGAACGCACGCCGCTGCGGGCCTGGCTCGGCGTCGCCTCGCTCACCGCCGCCACGTTCGCGGTCACCGCGGCGGAGATGCTGCCCGTCGGGCTGCTCACCCCCGTCAGCGACAGCCTGCACATCTCGGAGGGCTCCGCGGGGCTGACCGTCACCCTCACCGGTGTCGTCGCGGCCCTCGCCGCACCACTCGCCCCGCTGGCCGCGGGCAAGCTCGACCGCCGCGCCTCGCTGGCCGGGCTGGCGCTGCTGCTGGCCGCCGCGAACGCGCTGTCGGCCGTCGCGCCCTCCCTCACCGTGCTGCTGATCGCCCGCGTACTGGTGGGCGTCGCGCTGGGCGGCGTGTGGGCGCTGGCGGCCAGCCTCCCGGTGCGGCTGGTGCCGCAGCGCTCGCAGAGCACCGCGCTGGCGGCCGTCTTCGGCGGTATCGGCATCGCCAGCGTGCTGGCCGTGCCCGCGGGCACCATGCTGGGCGAAGTGGCAGGCTGGCGGGCTGCTTTCGGTGCCGCTGCGGGGCTCTCGGCAGCAGTGGCGCTGGCCCTCGCGCTGCTGCTGCCCGCACTGCCCGCCGAGCGACCGGTGCACCCCAGGACCCTGCTGCGGCTGCTGAGCAACGCCCGGCTGCGCACCGGTTTCGTCTTCCTCGTCCTCCTGGTGACCGGTCACTTCGCCGCCTACACCTATGTGCGGCCGGTGCTGGAGCAGATCTCGGGGGTCGCGCCCGCGCTGATCGGGGTGCTGCTGCTGGCCTACGGCGTGACGGGCATCGTCGGCAACTTCGCCGCGGGCGCCCGCGTAGCCCGCAGCCTGCGGGGCACGCTGCTGACGCTGGGAGGGGGCATCGCCGTGACGACGGTGCTGCTGGCGGCGGCCGGTTCGGCCACCGGGCCCGCCGTGGCGGTGCTGCTGCTGTGGGGGCTGGCCTACGGCGGGGTCTCGGTCAGCAGCCAGGCGTGGGTGATGGCCGCGGCGCCCTCCGAACGCGAACCGGCCGGTGCCCTGTTCGCCTCCGTCTTCAACGCCGCCATCGCACTGGGCGCCTTCGTCGGCGGCCGGGTGGTGGATGCCGCCCCGCTGCGTACGGTGCTGCTGGTGGGCGGCGCGCTCGCCGTCTGCGCACTGGCGGTGCTCGCCTTCGCCAAGAGCCCGGCCCCCGGCCAGGCGGAGGGGTGAACCTAGCATGAGGGCATGCGAGGGCGTCGGCTGAACGACCGGTACGAACTGCTAGGACTCCTCGGCGCGGGCGGGATGGGAGAGGTTTGGCGGGCCCGCGACCTCCGGCTGCACCGCGAGGTCGCCGTCAAGGTCCTCGTGCCGCAGCGCGGCGCGGCCGAGGACACCGACCGCGAGGAACTGCTGGGCCGCTTCCAACGGGAGGCCCGCGCGGCAGCGGCCCTGGAGAGTCCGCACATCGTGGCCGTACACGACCACGGCACCGATGACGGCACGCCCTTTCTCGTCATGGCCCTGGTGCACGGCAGCTCACTGCACGAGGTGCTCCGCGACACCGGCCGCGTCCCGCTCGGCGACGCACTGCGCTGGACCGCCGATGTGTGCCGCGCACTGGAGACGGCACACACGGCGGGCGTCGTCCACCGCGACATCAAGCCGGGCAACATCATGGTCGAGCGGGCCGGGAGCGAGCAGGGCGACAGCCGCGCGAAGGTCGTGGACTTCGGCATCGCCAAGTTCATCGAGGCCCGCTCCACCGACCCCCGGCTGACGACGACCGGCGGGATGCCCTTCGGCAGCGTCCTGTACATGGCCCCCGAACAGTTCCGGCAGGAGCCCGTGGACGGGCGCACCGACCTGTACGCACTCGGCTGTGTCCTGTACGAACTGCTCGTCGGCCGCCCGCCCTACACCGGCTCGGCGGCCGGCGTCATGTTCAACCATCTGCACGACACCCCGCTGCGGCCGAGCCGCGCCCGCCCCCGACTGCCGCCCTCCGCCGACCGGTTGGTCCTCGCCCTGATGGCCCGGGACCCCGCGGACCGCCCCGCGAACGCGGCCGAGGCGCTGTCACTCGTGAGGGAGGCTGCCGGGACGGCGCCCGAGGACGCGCGGCCCGCCGCGGAGGAGCCGCCGGTCCCGGACTCCCGACCCGCCCCGTCCGGCCCTCGCACCGCCTACCGCCGCCCCGCTCTTCCGGTGCCCCGCCCCGACTCCCGGCCGGAGCCCCCGGATTCGACGGCACGGCGCGTCTGGCGCGACAGCGAGTGGACAGCGCTCAGCTCCCAGCTTCGCAACCTGCCCACCGGGCGCGAACACCGCGGCCTGATCGCGTTCACCATCCTCTGTCTGCTGATCGTCGGGACGATCGCCCTCCGCGGCTGACGCTTGCCCGGCCTGGGGCTGCGCCCCGTAAGGGGCGCGGGGAACTGCGAGCAACCTGGGGGTACCTCCCTGCTCGAAGAGCTTGGGGGACCACCCGCAGCCTGCGGACGGCAGCCAGGCGCACCCCGTCCCCAGAAGCTCAGAACACCGCTTCCGTCTCGTCCATCCGGTCCTGCGGCACACGCTTGAGCTCGGAGACCGCGTCGGCCAGCGGCGCCATGACGATCTCGGTACCCCGCAAGGCGGTCATATGGCCGAAGTCGCCCCGGTGGGCGGCCTCGACGGCGTGCCAGCCGAAGCGGGTGGCGAGTACCCGGTCGTAGGCCGTGGGGGTGCCGCCGCGCTGGATGTGGCCGAGGATGACGGGACGGGCCTCCTTGCCGAGCCGGTGCTCCAGCTCGACCGCGAGCCGGTTGCCGATACCGGCGAAGCGCTCGTGGCCGTACTGGTCGATCATGCCCTTCTCGTACGGCATGGAGCCCTCGGCCGGGTGGGCACCCTCGGCGATGCAGATGATGGCGAACTTCTTGTCGCGGGCGAACCGCTCCTCGACCATCTTGACCAGGTCGTCGACCTCGAAGTTGCGCTCGGGGATGCAGATGGCGTGCGCACCGGCCGCCATGCCCGCCTCCAGGGCGATCCACCCTGCGTGCCGGCCCATGACCTCCACGACCATGACGCGCTGGTGGGACTCGGCGGTGGTCTTGAGCCGGTCCATGGCTTCGGTGGCGACGCCCACCGCGGTGTCGAAGCCGAAGGTGCGGTCGGTGGCGGAGATGTCGTTGTCGATGGTCTTGGGTACGCCGACGACCGGCAGCCCGATCTCGGCGAGCATCCGCGCGGCGGTCAGCGTGCCCTCGCCGCCGATGGGGATGAGGGCGTCGAGGCCGAGGCTGGCGATCAGCTCCTCGGAGTTGTTGCACGCCTCACGCAGCCGGTCCCGCTCCAGCCGGGCCGAGCCGAGGATGGTGCCGCCGCGGGCGAGGATGCCGCTGACCGAATTTATGTCCAGGGGGCGGTAGCGGCCCTCGAGCAGCCCCTTGAATCCGTCTTCGAAGCCGATGACCTCGTCGCCGCGGTCGTGCACGGCGCGGTGCACGACGGATCGGATCACGGCGTTGAGACCGGGACAGTCTCCGCCTGCGGTGAGGACTCCGATGCGCATGGGGTTCGCTTCTCCTGCTCCGTAGATGCCCGCCTGGGGACGGGCCGCTTGGGGCACGGTCGGACCTCACTGTCCGGGGTGCCGCTGGTCCGTGTGAGCCGGTGCGATTGTTTCACGTCTTGAAGGCCAGGGCATGGGCCCCGCCCAGCATCCGGACCCCTCGCTCCGGCCCTGCTCCCGGACTGCTCCGGTCCTGCTCCTGTCCCTGCTCCGGTCCTTGCTCCGGCCCGCTGCCGGTCTCGCTCACGCCTCACTCACGCTTCATTCACGTTGTCAGCCCAGGGTCCGCCGGTCACCCGCCTGGCGAGCGGCCTAGCCAGAAGCGCAGGTATTGTCAAGGGTATAGCCGCATCTTCACGGGTGCTTTCTAGGCGAAACCGCTCAAGAAATCCCCCCAAGCGATCTCGACCGACCAGAACGCATGGCAGCCCGCGACTCGGAGGAGACAGCGCGTGACGCGCAGCGTGTACGTGACCGGCATCGGACGCAGCGACGGCCGTCAGGTCGTCGAGCTGGGGGTCATGGAGCTTCTGACCCGTCAGGTGGACCGCGTGGGGGTGTTCCGGCCCCTGGTGCACGACCAGCCCGACGAGCTGTACGACCTGCTGCGCAGCCGTTACCGGCTCAGCCAGCCCGCGTCCTCCGTCTTCGGCATGAGCTACGAGGACGCAGCGGCGCTCCAGGCCGAGCGGGGCACGGACGAGCTGATCTCCCGCCTGGTGGACCGCTACCACCAGGCTTCCGACGCGTACGAGGCCGTCCTCGTCCTCGGCACCGACTTCGCCGACACCGGACTGCCCGCCGAGCTGGCCCTCAACGCGCGGCTCGCGAACGAGTTCGGCGCCGCCGTGCTGCCCGTCGTCGCGGCCCGCGAACAGTCCCCGGAGGCAGTGGTCGCCGAGGTGCGCAACGCCCACCACGCCTACGCCTCGCTGGGCGCCGACCTGATCGCGATGATCGCCAACCGGGTGGCGGACCCCGAGGCAGCGGAGGCGGTGCGGGCACTGGCCGAGCGGCTGCCGGAGCCGGTGTTCGTGCTGCCGGAGGAGCCCGCGCTGGCCGCGCCGACGGTGGCCCAGGTCAAGGAGACGACGGGCGCGAAGGTGCTGCTCGGCGACCATGCCGGGCTCTCCCGCGATGTCCGCAACCTGGTCTTCGGCGGCGCCCATCTGCCCGTCTTTCTGCCCGCACTGACCGAGGGCTGTCTGGTGGTCACGCCCGGCGACCGCTCGGACCTGATCATCGGCGCGCTGGCCGCCCACTCCGCGGGCGCCCCCGCCATCGCCGGTGTCCTGCTCACCTTGGACGAGCACCCCGGCGACCAGACCCTGGCGCTGGCCTCCCGGCTGGCGCCGGGCACGCCGGTGCTCGTCGTACCGGAGGGCTCGATGCCGACCGCGGACGCGCTGCTGTCGTTGGAGGGCAAGCTGACGGCCGCCACCCCGCGCAAGGCGGAGATCGCGCTGGGGCTGTTCGAGACGCATGTGGACACCGCCCAGCTGTCCGAGCGGCTGTCGGTGCAGCGCAGCGAGCGGGTCACGCCGATGATGTTCGAGCACGAGCTGGTGGAGCGCTCGCGTGCGGCACGGCGCCGCATCGTGCTCCCGGAGGGGACCGAGGAGCGGGTACTGCGCGCCGCCGAGGTGCTACTGCGCCGCAACATCTGCGACTTGACGCTGCTGGGCGATCCGGTGGCGATCCGTAAGCGCGCCGCCGAGCTGAGCATCGGCCTCGATCTGCCGGGCGAGGACGAGGTTCCCGCGGAGGCCCCCACGGGCGCCGGCGGTGCCACCGCGCGCATCGTCGACCCGCTGACCTCTCCGCTGCGGGAGCGCTTCGCCGAGTCGTACGCCAAGCTGCGTGCCCACAAGGGCGTCACCTACGAGCTGGCCCACGACGTGGTCTCCGACGTCTCGTACTTCGGCACGATGATGGTCCACGAGGGCCTGGCCGACGGCATGGTCTCCGGCGCGGTGCACTCGACCGCGGCCACGGTCCGCCCCGCCTTCGAGATCATCCGCACAAAGCCGGACGCCTCGATCGTCTCCTCCGTCTTCTTCATGTGCCTGGCCGACCGGGTGCTCGTGTACGGAGATTGCGCCGTGGTACCCGACCCGGACGCCGAACAGCTCGCCGACATCGCGATCCAGTCGGCCACCACCGCGGCACAGTTCGGCGTGGAGCCGCGGATCGCGATGCTGTCGTACTCGACGGGCACCTCGGGCTCCGGCGCCGACGTGGACAAGGTGCGGCAGGCCACCGAACTGGTCCGGGAGCGCCGCCCCGACCTGCTGACGGAGGGACCGATCCAGTACGACGCGGCCGTGGAGCCCTCGGTCGCCGCCACCAAGCTGCCCGGCTCCCGGGTGGCGGGGCAGGCGACCGTGCTGATCTTCCCCGACCTGAACACCGGCAACAACACCTACAAGGCCGTGCAGCGCTCGGCCGGCGCTGTCGCCGTCGGCCCCGTGCTCCAGGGCCTGCGCAAACCCGTCAACGACCTGAGCCGTGGCGCCTTGGTGCAGGACATCGTCAACACCGTCGCGATCACGGCCGTCCAGGCGCAGCGCGAGTCTGCGCCCGGCCCCTCCGGCACCTGAACCCCGTTCCCGAAGCCCGTTCCCGAACCCCCGTAAAGAAAGCCCCCGCCGTGACTCCCACCCGGATCCTCGTCCTCAACTCCGGCTCGTCGTCGGTCAAGTACCAGCTGATCGACATGGCCGACCGCAACCGGCTGGCCGCGGGGCTCGCCGAGCGGATCGGCGAGGAGACCTCGGCCGTTTCCCACCAGCCGCTGGCCACCGGCGGCGAACCGCGCACACGCGAGGGCCGGCTGGCCGACCATGACGCGGCGCTGAAGGCCATCGCGGACGAGCTGGCCGCCGACGGGCTCGGCCTGGACTCCCCCGATCTCGCCGCGATCGGCCACCGGGTGGTGCACGGCGGGCTGAAGCTCACCGAGCCGACGGTCGTGGACGACGCCGTACTCAAGGAGATCGAGCGCCTGGTCCCGGTGGCACCGCTGCACAACCCGGCGAACATCACCGGTATCCGTACGGCGCAGCGGCTGCGGCCCGACCTGCCGCAGGTCGCCGTCTTCGACACCGCGTTCCACTCCACGATGCCGGAGCACGCGGCCCGCTACGCCATCGACGCGGAGACCGCGGACGCGCACCGGGTACGCCGCTACGGCTTCCACGGCACCTCGCACGCCTACGTCTCACGCAAGGCGGCCGAGCTGCTGGGCAAGGACCCAGCGGAGGTCAATCTGATCGTGCTGCATCTGGGCAACGGCGCCTCGGCCTCCGCCGTGCGCGGCGGGCGGTGCGAGGACACCTCCATGGGGCTGACCCCCTTGGAGGGCCTGGTGATGGGCACCCGCTCCGGTGACATCGACCCGGCGGTGGTCTTCCATCTGGGCCGGGTCGCCGGGATGGATGTGGACGAGGTGGATGAGCTGCTGAACAAGCGCAGCGGTCTGCTGGGACTGTGCGGCGCCAACGACATGCGGGAGATCCGCCGCCGGATCGAGGCGGGCGACGCGGCGGCCACACTGGCCTTCGACATCTACATCCACCGGTTGAAGAAGTACATCGGTGCCTACTACGCAGTACTGGGCAGGGTCGATGCCGTGGTCTTCACCGCCGGCGTCGGGGAGAACGCGGCGCCCGTGCGCGAGGCCGCCGTCGCGGGCCTGGAGGAGCTGGGCCTGGCCGTGGACGGCGACCGCAACGCGGCGGGCGGGAAGGAGGCCCGGCTGATCTCGCCCGAGTACGCGGGGGTGAAGGTGGCCGTCGTACCGACCGACGAGGAACTGGAGATCGCTGAGCAGACATACGCGCTGGTCGCCCCGAGTTGAGCGGCCCTTACTCCTGGGGGAGCCGCCCCCGAATCGTTCAGTACCTAAACAAAACGATAGGATCGCCACCATGCGCCGTTCCAAAATCGTCTGCACCCTGGGCCCCGCCGTCGACTCCTACGAACAGCTCAAGACGCTGATCGAGGCGGGTATGAATGTGGCCCGCTTCAACATGAGCCACGGCTCCCACGCCGAGCACGAGGAGCGGTACCACCGCGTCCGCAAGGCCGCCGACGAGACATGCCGCCCCGTCGGTGTGCTCGCCGACCTCCAGGGTCCCAAGATCCGGCTGGAGACCTTCGCCGAGGGCCCCGTCGAGCTGGTCCGTGGTGAGGAGTTCACCATCACGACCGAGGACGTGGCGGGCGACAAGACCATCTGCGGCACCACCTACAAGGGGCTGCCGGGCGACGTCTCCAAGGGCGACCCGGTGCTGATCAACGACGGCAATGTCGCGCTGCAGGTCGTCGAGGTCGAGGGCCCCCGGGTGCGCACCATCGTCATCGAGGGCGGCGTCATCTCCGACCACAAGGGCATCAACCTGCCCGGCGCGGCGGTGAACGTCCCGGCGCTGTCCGAGAAGGACGTCGAGGACCTGAAGTTCGCGCTGCAGATGGGCGCAGACATGATCGCCCTCTCCTTCGTGCGCAACGCCTCCGACGTGCGCGATGTGCACCGGGTGATGGACGAGGTCGGCCGTCGGGTGCCGGTCATCGCCAAGGTCGAGAAGCCGCAGGCCGTCTCCAACATGGAAGAGGTCGTGCTCGCCTTCGACGGCGTGATGGTGGCCCGCGGTGACCTGGCGGTCGAGTATCCGCTGGAGCAGGTCCCGATGGTGCAGAAGCGGCTCATCGAGCTGTGCCGCCGCAACGCCAAACCGGTGATCGTGGCGACCCAGATGATGGAGTCGATGATCACCAACTCGCGGCCCACCCGCGCGGAGGCCAGCGACGTCGCCAACGCGGTGCTGGACGGCGCGGACGCGGTGATGCTCTCGGCGGAGTCCTCGGTCGGCCAGTACCCCGTCGAGACCGTGAAGACGATGTCGAAGATCGTGGAGGCAGCGGAGCAGGAGCTGCTCAGCCGTGGCCTCCAGCCGCTGGTGCCCGGCAAGAAGCCGCGCACGCAGGGCGGTTCGGTCGCCCGCGCGGCCTGCGAGATGGCCGACTTCCTCGACGGCAAGGCCCTCGTCGCCTTCACCAAGTCCGGTGACACCGCCCGGCGGCTGTCCCGCTACCGGGTCGGCCAGCCCATCCTCGCCTTCACCACGGAGGCGTCCACCGCCCATGAGCTGGCGCTGAGCTGGGGTGTGGAGACGTTCGTGGTCAAGCACGTGGACCACACCGACGAGATGGTCGAGCTCGTCGACGCCGAGCTGCTGCGGCTCCAGCGGTTCGAGGTGGGCGACACCATGCTGATCACGGCGGGCTCCCCGCCCGGTGTCCCCGGCACCACCAACATGGTCCGCGTCCACCACCTGGGCACAGCCTGACCCGGTCCGAGCTCACTCCGAGCCCGGTAAGACGAAAAGGCCCGCACCCTCGAAGGGTGCGGGTCTTTTCGTGAGGGGGTTACTTGCGGGGCTACTTGCTGATGTGCTGGTGCAGCCCCGGCACCGTGAGGGTGCCTCCGAACTGCCCGGCCTGTTTCACCGACACATCGGTGAAGTAGGCGTACGGCACATTGAGCGGTGGCGGCGTCTCGGGGGTGAAGGTGATCGGGATCAGTCCGAACAGATTCCCCTTCAGCTCCTCGGTGTACATGGTCACCTTGCCACCACGGATGGTGGACGTCGACCCCTTGGCCGCCTCCACGTGGTAGGTGAGACCGCGGTCCTTCACCAGCTGGTGCAGGTCTCCGATGTCCACCGCGTCGGCGGTGAACTTGAGGGCCTGCTTGGTCTTGCCGTTGGGCGTGCGGATGTTGACGACGCCCTCGTAGTCGAGACCCTTGAGGGTGAGGGAGGACGCCTCCAGGTACCAGGGGTCGTTGGGGACCTGGGCCGGGGTCTGCTCGTCCTTGCCCTGGACGTGCGTCTTCTCGGGGCACGGGAACGGCTTGCCCGCGTCCTTGGCCGGGTCGTAGTCGCGTGTGGTGCCGTCCTTCTTGTCGACACCGGCGCTGTCGGAATCCTTGCCGTCCTTGCCGTCCTTGTCGCCCTTGCTGTCCTTCTTCTTCGGGTCCGACTTCGCGTCCGAGGACGAGTCCGAGCCGGACTTGCCGGCCTTCGACCCGTCGCCGCTGCCGCTCTTACGGCTGTCGCTGTCCGAACCGCTGTCCGGCGCGGGGGACTTGTCACTGTCCCCCGCGTCGGAGCCGGAGCCCGTCGAGGGGCTGGGTGTGGGGCTGGGCGAGGAGGGCTCGTCGGAAGGCTCGCTGTTGTCCTTGTCGGGGCTGAGGACACCGTCGAGCTTCTTGCCCACTCCCAGCGGGTCGTACCAAGGGTTCTCCCCGTCCTGCGAGCCGGACGAGGGGCTGTCGCCGGAGCCGGTGGACGGCGTCGGCGACGGGCTGGGGTCCGTGGTGTCGGGGGCGTCGCCGGAGGGCTTCTCGGAAGGCTTGGCCGGCTCGTCGCCGCCCGAGCCGCCGTCGGCCTTCTCCTTGGCTCCGTCCGCGCCTTCCTTGGCCTTTTCCTTGGCCTTCTCGGCGGCCTCCTTGGCCGCCTTCTCGCGCTTGGCCTGCGCGCGGGCGAGGTCCTCCTTGAGCTTCTCGGCCCGCTCCTTGCGCTCCTGCTTCTCCTTCTCGGTCTCCTTCTGCTCCGAGACGGAGACGCAGGAGTCACCCTTGAACGGGTTCTTCGGCAGCGGCTTGGCGTTGGCGAGCTGCGGGGTGAGCCCCACGCCCATCAGGACGGCCGACGGCATCGCCGCCAGGGCTATCGCCTTCCCCGCGGGCAGGTGGAACCGGGTCAGCAGCGGTTTCCTGGGGGCCGCGTGCCGGGGCCCGGTTCTTCCCCGGGCGCCGGGCGCGGCATCGTCGCGCACGCCCTCCCCCTCGTGGACCTCGTCACCCGGCACGGTGCCTCCCGTTCCCGTCATATGCGTCGACCCCGTCGGCGGGGGACGCTCCAGAGACTGCTGTGTTGTCCCGGGAGCCCTCCTCCGGGGCGGCCGGGCTCGTCGCGTCCTCTTCCGTGAACTCCGCCTGTGCGGCGCTCTCGGCGGGCTCCGCCTTGCCCGGCTTGCCCGGAGCCCAGGAGACGCCCAGCGCTCCGCCGATCAGTCCGAGCAGGAAGCCGATCAGGAAGGCGCCGATGTTGGACACGACAAGGGAGACCAGCGCGAGCAGGATTGCGGCTACGCCTGCGAACACCCGCGACTGGGGCTGGAACCACATCGTCAGCCCGAGGACGACCAGCAGCACGCCGATGATCAGCGAGCCCGCGCCCGCCGTCGTCGACATCCGGATGGTCAAGGACCCCAGGGTGAGGTTCTGGTAAGGGACGTACATGATCGGGATGCCCGCCAGCAGCGTCAGCATCCCGCCCCAGAACGGGCGCTGGCCGCGCCAGTGCCGGAAGGACTGCCTCTTCTGGCCGAATCCGATCGTCAGACTCTGTCGCGTGTCGGCGCTCATGGGTACGGGGCTCCTCGGAACTGGCACAGAACTTGCTGGTGTGCAGCGGACCCCACGGGTGCGGAGGGCGGACGGAGCGGTCGCCCTCGCCCTCCGCGCCCGTGGAAAGGTCACGTCAGTAGCACTCGGACTTGCCCTTCTTGACGGCCATGTGCAGGCCGCTGAGCTTGAAGGTGCCGGCGGTGGTGGCCCACGCGCGCTGCTTGACGTCGGTGAAGTGGACGCTCTCCGCCTGCTGGGCGAAAGAACCCTTGGCATAGGCGTCGCCCTTGCTCGGACCAGGACCCTTGGTGGTCTTGTCCACGCTGACGCCGATGTCGATGTTCTTGAACGTCGCGTTGGTGTGCAGGTCGTCGGCGTCGATGTAGAGCTTCTTGGCCTCGACACGCGGGCCGCCCGCACCGCCGGCGCTGAGCTTCATCGACACATCGCCGAAGACCGGAACCGGCACGACGACGGACTGGCAAAGATTGCGTATCTTCGCCGAGTTCATGCCGACGACGGCAACGGCCTTCTTGCCCTTCTGGGTGCTGTCGAGCGCGCCGTACTGGACGAAGCCGGTGCCGTCCAGCTCATCCGCTGTGACCTTGAACTGCTGGCCGGAGACGCTGAACGACGCCGCCAGCGCACCCTGCGAGAGGGCGACGCCGATCGCTGCCGTAGCGGCCACGCTCGGCACCATGACGACGGCGAACCGCTTCCATCTGGTCCCGCCACGAGCCAGGGACTCCATGACTTTCCTCCTTCTCGGACGTACATCTCCGGCTCGGAGAGCCGTGCCGCCTGTGCTCAGCGGGCCGCTCCTGCCGTGGGGGTACCTCCCGGCACCAGGCTGGGTAGGGAGACGAGCTACGTCCTCGGAACGGAGAGCGCCGATGTCGTACGTTCCGTCCTGCACGTCACGTCCGAGCCACCGGCGATCACCCCCGAGCGACAACCACGGGCCACGCTCTCGCGCAACCTTGCTTTGTGTAAGGACAGGCCCTGCCGTGGAGCAGGGACCCCCCTGTCCTGAGGACCGGCGGGTGAGGGGGAGTTGTGGTGCGGGTGTTGCGGTGCCGGTCCGCTCGGCGGGGACCCATCGTCCGTCGCGAGCGCCGAATGGATGCCGGGCTACGGGGCGATGGACCGAGCGTGGCCGATCGTGGTGCATCTGAGCCCGCCGCACAAGGGGGTTCGTTACTTACGAGTAACGGCTGGATAACCTCAGGGCCGCCGGGGGGTATCGGACAGCGACGGAGGGTGGCGGAGAGGGCGGGGCGCCAAGGAGCAACAACCGGGCATGCCGGGAGTTTTCCGGGAGTTTTCGTAACCGTAAGTAACGGCGGCCGCGATTACCAAGTTTTGGTAAAGCGCGGCCGCCGTTGTCGCTAAATCAATGAGTGGTGACGCGGTGCGTGACCGTCGGTACGAGCAGGTCAGAACAGCGCGCGAGCGAGTGCTGCACGCGCGGTGACCACGCGTGGGTCCTCCGGCCCGATCACCTCGAAAAGCTCCAGGAGCCGCACCCGCGCCGCGTCCCGGTCCTCACCCGCCGTGCGCCGCACCGTGTCCACCAGCCGCCCGAAGGCGTCCTCGACGTGGCCCCCCGCCATGTCCAGGTCCGCGACCTGCAGCTGCGCGGCCACATCGGACGGCCGGTCGGCAGCGTCCTTGCGGACCTGCCGAGCGTCCATGTCCTGTACCCGGGAGAGAAGTTCGGCCATCGCCAGACCGACCTTCGCCTCCACGTTCGCCGGATCGTCCGACAGCTTGTTGCGGTACGCCTGGATCGCGCCGGGCAGATCGCCTGTGTCGAGTGCCTGCTGGGCCGCGGCCAGCACCGGGTCCTCCGGCACCTGCGGCTCGGCGGGCTGCTCACCGACCTCTTCCTGCGGGACGCCCTGCAGACCGGTGATGCCGAAGCGCTGCTCGGCGACCTGGACGAGCTGGTCCAGCGTGGCGCGGATCTGCTGCTCGGGCGCCGCACCTTGGAACAGCGGCAGCGCCTGCCCGGCCACCACGGCGAAGACCGCCGGGATGCCCTGGACGCCGAACTGCTGCATCAGCATCTGGTTCTGGTCGACGTCGATCTTGGCCAGCAGCAGCCGGCCCGCGTACTCCTGGGTGAGCCGCTCCAGCACCGGTGAGAGCTGCTTGCACGGCTCGCACCACTCCGCCCAGAAGTCGATGACGACCGGCACCTCTGCGGAGCGCTGGAGCACCTCCGTCTCGAAGTCGGCCTCACTGACGTCGATCACCAGACCGGCCGGTCCGGGGGCACCGTTCCCCTCGGCGGCCCGGGAGCGCTCCTGCTCCGCCTTCTGCTTGGCCTCACCGGCCGCCTTCACCGCGGCGAGGTCGACCACTCCGCTCATGGACATGTTGCGTGGCTGCATGAGACCAGTCTCCCCCCTTGCCGCGGCCGTGTGTGCAGTGGTCGCCAGGTCCCCACCCGGCGTGTGATTGTCGCGGGAGTCATTCCGCTACGGGTCGTAGCGTAACTTGAGCGGCCCAGGCCCCCGCAAGGTGTTCTCGCCGCGGCAGGCGGTGATCCACCTCACTGTGCGATCCGTACCGGCCGGTAAGGTCTGCGCATGGCCGCCCCCGACCCCCCGTCGCCCCAACGCCGTGGCCGCCCGCGCAGTGCCGCGGCCGACCTGGCGATCCTCACCGCGACCCGAGCCGCGCTGGTCGAGGTCGGCTGGAGCAGGCTGACGATGGGCGAGATCGCCCTCCGTGCCGGGGTCGCCAAGACGACCCTCTACCGGCGCTGGGCCGCCAAGAGCGAACTGGTCGTCGATGCGGTCGCCGTCCTCTTCGACGAACTGGAACTGCCCGACCGGGGCTGCCTGCGGGCCGACGTGGAGGGCGTCGTGCTCTCCTTCGCCGCCCTGCTGCGCCGGCCCGAGACCAAGACCGCGCTGATGGCCGTGCTCGCCGAGTCCACCACCGACGAGGCGCTGCGGGCACGGATCGGCGAGGCGATCGTGGACCGCCAGAAGCGGCTGGTGCTGGACGGACGGGCCCGGGCGCAGCAGCGCGGAGAGCTCCCTCCCGACCCGCCCGACCCGGCGGAGACCGCCCGGGTGGTCGACCTCATCTTCGATGTGATCGCGGGCGCGGTGGTGCACCGGTCGCTGGTGAGCGACTGCCCCGTCGACGAAGCCTGGGCCCGGCAGTTCGCGACACTGCTGCTGGAGGGGCTGGGCGCCGCCTCGTCCGCTCCGCCGGGCCGGAGTCAGCAGCCGGAGGGCTGACGGAAGCCGGGGAGCCGACGGACGTCGAAGTGCGCGGGCGGCAGCCCGTCCCCGCCGACCAGCCCGGTACGGGGCGCCATGTCCCGCTCCGCGAAGTGCCGGCGCTGGTGAACGATCTGACGGTGCCTGCCCGACTGCCGAGCGCCCCGAGGCGGGGGGCCCTCTTCCGCGTCCGCTTCCCGGAAAAACCCGGATGAGCAGCTGCCCTGCTCTGCCAGAATGCGGCGATGACACCACAGGACTCACAGAAGCCGCCTGCGCCTCCGCTGTTCCGTGGCCCCGAAGAGGGGGAGCTGATCGATGTGGCGGGCGTCGAGCACTTCTTCCGGCTGACCGCCGAGCACACCGAAGGCCGCTTCGCCTTCGAGGAGTTCACCCTCGCTCCGGGCATCGTCGGTGCCCGTCCGCATGTCCACCACGGACATGACGAGTACTTCTACGTCCTGGAGGGCGAGCTGACCCTCCACAACGGCGAGGGCGAGGTGACCGCGGGTCCTGGTGCGCTGCTGGCGGCCGTGCGCGGCACTCCGCACGGCTTCCGCAACGCGGGCAGCCGCACAGTACGCGCGCTGTGCCTCTACACACCCGCGGGGTACGAGGGCTACTTCCGCGAGGTGCACCAGGCTGTGGCCGCGGGCGCCGAGGTGACCGACGCACTGCTGGCGGAGTTCCGCAGCCGCTACCGCACGACTTCGGTGAACCCGGACTGAGCCGGCACGGTCCCGGGCCCTCGATCCCTCCCGGGTCGGGCCCGGGAGGGTGCGAGGGTCAGAACACCGGCGGCTCGGTGTAGGTGCCCCACTCGTCCCGCAGGGCTCCGCAGATCTCCCCCAGCGTGGCCTCGGCCCGCACCGCCTCCAGCATGGGCTCGATCATGTTGCCCTCGCCCCGCGCGGCCTCGACCAGCGCGGCGAGCTTCTGCCGTACGGCGGCGTCGTCCCGCGCGGTCCGCCGGCCGGCGAGGGCCCGCACCTGCTCGCGCTCCACCTCGTGGCTGACCCGCAGGATCTCCAGGTCGCCGGTGACCGACCCGGTGTGGCAGTTGACGCCCACGACCTTCTTGTCGTTCTTCTCCAGCGCCTGCTGATAACGGAAGGCCGACTCGGCGATCTCGCCGGTGAACCAGCCGTCCTCGATACCGCGCAGAATGCCGGAGGTGATCGGGCCGATGGGGTGCCGGCCGTCGGGCACCGCGCGCCGGCCGCGTTCCTTTATCTGCTCGAAGATCTTCTCCGCGTCCGCCTCGATACGGTCGGTCAGCGCCTCGACGTACCAGGAGCCGCCCAGCGGGTCGGCGACATTGGTGACGCCGGTCTCCTCCATCAGCACCTGCTGGGTGCGCAGCGCAATCTCGGCGGCCTGTTCGCTGGGGAGCGCAAGCGTCTCGTCCAGTGCGTTGGTGTGCAGCGAGTTGGTGCCGCCCAGCACCGCGGAAAGCGCCTCTATGGCGGTGCGGACGACGTTGTTGTAAGGCTGCTGCGCGGTGAGCGAGACGCCCGCGGTCTGGGTGTGGAAGCGCAGCCACTGCGCCTTCTCGCTGGTGGCGCCGTACACGTCGCGCAGCCAGCGGGCCCAGATCCGGCGCGCCGCACGGAACTTGGCGATCTCCTCGAAGAAGTCCAGGTGTGCATCGAAGAAGAAGGACAGGCCGGGTGCGAAGGTGTTGACGTCCAGGCCCCGGCTGAGCCCCAGTTCGACGTAGCCGAAGCCGTCGGCCAGCGTGTAGGCGAGCTCCTGCGCCGCGGTCGCCCCGGCCTCGCGGATGTGATAGCCGGAGACCGACAGCGGCTTGTACGCGGGGATGCCGTGCGCGCAGTGCTCCATCAGGTCGCCGATGAGCCGCAGATGGGGCTCGGGCGGGAAGAGCCACTCCTTCTGCGCGATGTACTCCTTGAAGATGTCCGTCTGAAGCGTGCCGTTGAGGACGGCCGGGTCCACTCCCTGCCGCTCGGCGGCGACCAGATACATACAGAAGACGGGTACGGCCGGGCCGGAGATCGTCATGGAGGTGGTGACATCGCCGAGCGGGATGTCCTGGAAGAGCACCTCCACGTCGGCCGCGGAGTCGATGGCGACGCCGCAGTGGCCGACCTCGCCCAGCGAGCGCGGGTCGTCCGAGTCACGCCCCATGAGCGTCGGCATGTCGAAGGCGACGGACAGCCCGCCGCCGCCGGCCTCCAGGATCATCTTGTACCGCTCGTTCGTCTGCTCGGCGTTGCCGAACCCGGCGAACTGGCGGATGGTCCAGGTCCTGCCCCGGTAGCCGGTCGGATAGAGACCGCGGGTGAAGGGGAACTCCCCGGGCCACCCGATGCGCTCGAACCCCGTTACGGTGTCGCCTTCCCGGGGCCCGTAAACCGGCTCAACGGGGTCGCCGCTGAGCGTGGTGAAGTCCGCGTCCCGCTTGCGCGCGGAGTCGTAGCGCTCCTGCCAGCGGCGGCGGCCTTTTGCGATGGCGTCAGCATCCATGACACCGAATTTACTAGGACGTCCAAGTAAAAGTCGATGACCGACGGCCCGGTGTGACCCAGGAAGCCGTGATCAGGCGCCGACCGGGGCGGCCGTCTCGTCCTTGACCAGCGGCGCGACCTCGCGGGTGACCTTGCGCTCGACGAAGAACGCCGCTGTCGGGACCGTCCCCGCCAGCAGCACCCAGATCTGCTTGCCGAGCGGCCACTTCGCCTTCTGGCCGAGATCGAAGGCGAAGATCAGATACAGGATGTAGAGCCAGCCGTGCGCGATACCGACCACGCTGGTGAAGCCCTCGGCGCCGTCCATGCTCAGCACATACTTGCCGATCATGCCGAGCGTCAGCAGGACGAGGAGCACGGCGGTGACATACGCCATGACGCGGTAGCGGGTCAGCACGCTTCGTTTCATGGAAACGAGCGTAACTGTCGCATTGATGCGAACTTTCACCACCCTGGCACCGCAGCACCGGCCGCGCCCTCCGCGGTCCTCGCCACGGTCAGTGCGCGGGCCCCTCCGGAAAGTCCCCTGCCGCCACCCGCAGCGGGCGCAGCAGGGCGAAGATCTCGCCGAGCTGCTCGGTGTCGTAGGCGCCGAGCCCGAAGTCCATGGCCATCAGGTCCTCGGTGGCCGCGTCGCACACCTCGCGGCCCTTGTCGGTGATCGCCGCCAGCGTGCCGCGGCCGTCGTTGGGGTTGGGCCGCTTCTCCACGAAGCCTGCCGCCTGGAGCCGGTCGACGGTGTTGGTCACCGATGTGGGGTGCACCATCAGCCGCTCGCCGATCTTCGACATCGGCAGCTCGCCCTTCTGCGAGAAGGTGAGCAGCACCAGCGCCTCGTACCGCGCGAACGTCAGCCCGTACGGCTTGACCACCGCGTCGACCTCGGACAGCAGAATCTGGTGGGCGCGCATGATCGAGGTGATCGCGGCCATGGACGGCACCGAGCCCCATCGCTGCTTCCAGTGCTCATCGGCACGGGCGATCGGGTCGAACGACAGACTGAGCGGCTTGGGCACCCTAAGACCCTACCGGCCGGTCAGGTACGGATTGAAGCCGTCTCACCCTCCGGGCGCTCAGCCCTCGCCGAGGTACCGGTCGACCGTGGCGACCTTCGAGGTGAGGCCGTCGGTCACGCCGGGACGGATGTCGGCCTTGAGGACGAGCGAGACCCGGGGCGCCCGCGCCTCGACCGCGGCGACGGCCCGCCGTACGACGTCCATGCACGCGTCCCACTCGCCCTCCAGCGAGGTGAACATGGCGTCGGTGCGGTGCGGCAGGCCCGACTCGCGGACCACGCGCACGGCGTCGGCGACGTACTCCCCCACGTCCTCGCCGACGCCGAGCGGGGTGACCGAGAAGGCGACGATCACGACTTGACCGCGCTTCCGCCGCTGCTGCTCACCGTGCCCGTCTGCTCCTTGCGGGCCCGCGCCGCGATCACGCCGGCCTCCTCTTCCCGGCGCAGCATCCGTTCCGCGAAGAAGCCGCCGGACGGCACGATCGAGAGCGCGAAGTAGAGGGCGGCGCGGCCCTTCTCCCACTTGTTCCGGTTCCAGGCGTCGAGCCAGAAGATCACGTAGAGGATGAACAGGAAGCCGTGGACGGGTCCCATCACCTTCACGGAGCCCGGCCCCCAGCTCGCCTCCGTGAAGTTCTTCGCCAGCGAGCAGACGATCAGGATGAGCCAGGAGACCGCTTCGGGAACGGAGCTCAGACGCAGGCGACGCAGCGCTGAGACCGCCTTGGGCGGCAGCCCGCTAGGAGTTTCCAGTATGGCCACGGCAGGTCCTCAGATTTGTGAAGGGATGCACAAGCTTCTCCCATTGTGGCAGCCCTGCAATCGATCGCGGCCCGCAGGGTAGGTTCGACGCGTGGCTCAGTTCCGGCTCGAAGGCAGCAGAGTGCTGGCCGTCACGCTCGGCGGTGGCGGCGACGCAGTGAAGGCGAAGAACGGCTCGATGGTCGCCTATGACGGCGAGATGGCGTTCAAGAAGATGAGCGGCGGCGGCGAGGGCATGCGCGGCATGGTCACGCGCCGGCTCACCGGCGAGCAGCTGACGGTCATGGAGGTGAAGGGGCAGGGCACCTGCTACTTCGCCGACCGGGCCAGCGACATCAGCCTCGTCCGGCTGAACGGCGAGAAGCTGCACGTCGAGGCGAGCAATCTGCTGTGCACGGACGGTGGCCTGCGCACCGGCACCAGCTTCACCGGGCTGCGCGGCGCCTCCCAGGGCAACGGCCTGTTCACCACATCCGTCGAGGGCACAGGGCAGGCGGCGCTGATGTCGGACGGCCCCGCGGTGCTGCTGCGGGTCACACCGCAGACGCCGCTCCAGGTCGACCCGGGCGCCTATGTCGCGCACCAGGGCGACCTGCGGCAGAGCTTCCAGTCCGGGGTGAACTTCCGCACGCTGATGGGCGAGGGCTCCGGCGAGGCGTTCCAGATCCGCTTCGAGGGCCAGGGCGTGGTCTACGTACAGCCGAGCGAGCGCAACACGCTGGGAGGGGACGTCTGATGCCGTTCCGGGAACTGTCCGGCAAGCTCGTCGAGGCGCGGGTGGTGCCGGGCCAACGGATGTTCAGCCAGCGCGGCGCGATGGTCGGCTACAAGGGCGAGGTGACGTTCACGCCCAACATGCAGGGCGGCCAGGGCGGTGTGATGTCGATGATCGGCCGCCGCGTCGCAGGCGAGGCCACTCCGCTGATGACAGTGGAGGGCGACGGTACCGTGATGTTCGGCCACGGCGGCCACCACATCCAGGTGATCGACCTCGACGGGGACACCCTGTGCGTGGAGGCCGACCGGCTCCTCGCCTTCGACGGCACTCTCCAGCAGGGCACCCTCTTCCTCGGCAGGGACGGCGGGGTGATGGGCATGGTGCGCGGCCAGGTCTCCGGGCAGGGCCTGTTCACCACCACGCTGTCCGGCAAGGGCTCGGCGGCCGTGATGGCACACGGCGGCATCATCCAGCTCCCCATCACCCCAGGCCGCCCCGTCCACGTCGACCCCCAGGCGTACGTCGCGCACTTCGGCGACGTACGCAACAAACTGTCCTCCGCGCTGGGCTGGCGCGACATGGTGGGCCGGGGCTCGGGCGAGGCGTTCCAGCTGGAACTGTCCGGCAACGGGGCCGTGTTCGTGCAGGCCAGTGAGGAGAAGCTGTGATGTCCCAGCCGCCGGGAGCCGTCCCGCAGGGCTATCAGGTGTACGAAGCGGCGACGCTGCCCGCGAACGACAACGTCAATCCGTACGCCTTCTCCGTCGACCTGGACGGCCAGTGGTTCCTCCAGAAAGGGAAGATGATCGCCTACTACGGGCAGATCGACTTCCACGGCATCGGACACGGCCCGCTGGACCGGCTCGTGGCGAGCAGTTTCCACTCGCCGCTGCACGCCTCCGACTGGGTCGTCGCCCAGGGGCGGGGCAAGCTGCTGCTGGCCGACCGGGCCTTCAACGTCAACTCCTACGACCTTCAGGACGGCAACCTGACCGTGCGGTCCGGCAATCTGCTCGCCTTCGAACCCTCGCTCTCGCTGAAGCAGTCGATCATCCCCGGCTTCCTCACCCTGATCGGTACGGGCTCCTTCGTGGCGGCCTCCAACGGGGAGGTCCACTTCGTGGAGCCGCCGGTGCGGGTCGACCCGCAGGCGCTGGTCGGCTGGGCGGACTGCCCCTCGCCCTGTCACCACTACGACCATCAGTACCTCAAGGGGTTCATGGGCGGCCTCCGCGCCATGACGGGGCTGGGCGGAGCCTCCGGCGAGGAGCACCAGTTCGAGTTCGTCGGCACGGGCACCGTACTGATCCAGTCGTCCGAGATGCTGATGGCGGAGCGCGAGACGGGCGCCGTTCCGCAGCAGGCGGGGGTGCCGGGCGGCGGCCAGGGCGGCCAGCGGGCTCCGCAGTTGCCGGGCCAGCTCGGCAGCCTGCAACGCAGGTTCGGTCTCTGAGACCCCTGCCGCAGGGCGGCGGCGCGCCCTCCGCGGCCCGTGCCTCCGCCTTGGTTGACAACGCTGCGGCATCTTGACGCCACACCGTGTAAGCACGCGTGTGCGAAGCTCGGTAGAGTCTCACGCTATGGACACCGACGACGGCACCCGTTGGCTCACCGAGGACGAGCAGCGTGCATGGCGCACCCATCTGGACGTCGGCAGGCTGCTCAGCTACCAACTTGAGCGTGACCTGCAACCCTTCGGGCTGACCCTCAACGACTACGAGATACTCGTCAACCTCTCGGAGTCGCCGGAGCACCGCATGCGGATGACCGACCTGGCCTCGGCCACCCTCCAGTCCAAGAGCCGGCTGTCCCACCAGATCACCCGGATGGAGAAGGCCGGACTGGTACGGCGCGAGTCCTGCGAGTCGGACAAACGGGGACTGTTCGCCGTGCTGACGGAGCACGGCTGGGACACGATGCGTACGGTGGCACCGCACCATGTCGCCTCTGTGCGGCGTCATTTCATCGATGGCATCGCGCCGTCGGACCTCGCCCACCTGGAGCGCATCCTGCGCCCCCTCGCGGAGAAGCTGCGCACCGAGAGGGGCCGCGTGTGAGGGGCCGCGCGTAGGGGCTCCTAGTCGCCGGCGAGCGGCAGCCGCAGCACGAAGGTGGCCCCTCCCCGGGAGGGGCTCTCCACCCGCAGCGTGCCGCCGTGCCGCTCCGCGACGTCGCGGGCGATGGCGAGGCCCAGCCCGGCTCCGCCCTCGTCCCGGGAGCGCGCCGCATCCAGCCGGACGAATCGCTCGAAGATGCGCTCCCGCTCCTCCTCGGGCACCCCCTCCCCGTCGTCGGAAACGGCGAGAGCGAGCTCGGCGCCCTCCCGCCGCACGACGACGGAAACCCCGGAACGCGCGTGCCGCTGGGCGTTGTCCAGCAGGTTTGCCAGCACCCGCGACAACTGACCCGCCGAGCCCCGCACTTCTCCCCCGTCGAGCACCTCCACCCGCACCGGATACGGGTCCGCCATCCGCTGCGCCACGTGCTCACGTACCAGCTGGTCCAGGGCCACCCGTCCCTCGGCGGGCCGCTCCCCCGCGTCCAGCCGGGCCAGCAGCAACAGATCGGCGGCCAGCGTCTGGAGCCGTACGGTGTCCTCCACCGCCTCGTCCAGATCGAGCAGTTCGGGGTGGGCCGCTGCCACCTCCAGCTGGGTGCGCAGCGAGGCGATGGGGCTGCGCAACTCGTGCGAGGCGTCGGCGACGAACCGCCGCTGCCGCTCCACGGACGTCTCCAGCGCGGCGAGCGTCTCGTTCGTCGTACGGGCCAGCCGCGCCACCTCGTCCCGCGCATCCGGCTCGGGGACGCGGCGGGAGAGGTCGGTGCTGGCGGTGATCGCGCTCATCTCCTGCCGGATGCCTTCGACGGGCCGCAGGGCGCGCCGCGTGACCAGCCAGGTCACTCCCGCGACGACCAGCAGCAGCACCGGGAGCCCGAACAGCATGGAGCGGGTCACCGTGGAGACGGCCTCCTGCTGGGCGCCGAGGGAGGCTCCGGAGTAGACGGTGACGGGTGTGCCGTCCCGGGTGCGGCCCTGGACGGCGGCGACGTCGAACTCCTGGGAGCGGACGATGTCTTCCTTGTCGTAGGTGACCTCGCCGTCGTCGTCCACCGGGAAGGTGAGGATCTTGTTCTCGCTGTCCGCGTCGACCTCGGCCCCGCCGCTGCCGCTGTCGTCGGCATCGTCGCCGTCGGAGTCCTCCGGGTCCTCCCCGGTCCCGGTCTCGTCGTCGGACCGGTCGGGGCGCGCGAAGTCGGCCATCGGACCGCGCCCCTGCAGCGGGTCGCTTGCGCCGAGCACCTTGCCGTTCGCGTCCACGACCTGTGCGGGGTCGTCGCCGTCGAGCCCGTCCAGCTGCCTGACCTCTGTGCGGGACACGTCGGCCAGCCGGGCCGCCGTGCCACGCGCGGCGTTCTCCGCGTTGAGCCGCGCCGTGTCGGCCAGCCCGTCACGGAGCGTGGCCACGACGAAGAAGCCCGCGGCGACCAGCGCGAGCGCCACCACGAGGGTGGCGCCGAGTGCGGCACGTACCCGTACGGACGCCCTACGCACGGCGCGCTCCCCCGGCGGCGTCGCCGAGCCGGTACCCGGCCCCGCGCACGGTGCCGATCCAGCCGGACCCCAGCTTCCGCCGCAGGGCGCTCACATAGACCTCGACGATGTTCACGTCGCCCTCGTAGGCGAAGTCCCAGACATGTTCGAGGATCTCCGTCTTGGCCACGACCTCTCCGGCGCGGGTGGCCAGATATTCGAGGACGGCGAATTCCTTGGCGGTCAGCTCCACTTCCCGCTCGCCCACCGTGACGCGCTGCGCGGCGGGGTCGACGGTCAGCTCGCCGATCCGCAGCGACGCCTTGGCGCCTCGCGTACGGCGGCGCAGCAGTGCGCGGACGCGGGCGAGGAGCACGACGTAGGAGAACGGTTTGGTGAGGTAGTCGTCGGCGCCGGTGTCCAGCCCCTCGGCCTCGTCGTACTCGCCGTCCTTGGCGGTCAGCATCAGTACGGGTGTCTCGTCGCCGGCGGCGCGCAGCGCACCGCAGACGCGGTATCCGTTCATCCCCGGAAGCATGATGTCGAGAACGATCAAGTCGTATTCGTTCTCGACCGCCATATGCAGTCCTTCCGCGCCGTCGTGCACGACGTCCACGGCGAAGCCCTCGGCCATCAGACCCCTGGCGAGCGACCGGGCCAGTCGCCGCTCGTCTTCCACTATCAGCAGACGCACAGGGCTACCTTGCCAAATCGCGGCTGAAGAGGGCTTCAGGTAACTTCAGCTTACGTTCAGCAACAGTCGGCCACCGTGGAGTCATCGAAAGCGAGAGCAGCGAACGACCCGAGGAGTCGAACGTCATGAAGCGCAAGGTCATCATCGCCACCGTCGCCGCAGCCGCCCTGGTCGGAGGGGGTACGGCGACCGCGTTCGGGGTCGCCGGGCAGGACAGCGGAACGGACGGCAAGACGGCCGCCGCGTCCCAGTCGCACTCGAACGTGCGCATGGCCGAGCACGACGACCACGACGACGACGGCGAGAACGACGACACGTGCGACGACCGCGGCGACGGCCGGGACGGTGGCCGCGCCGACAAGGCCGAGGACACCGGCTCCGCGAAGGTCTCCCACAGCCGTGCGGCGCACGCCGTGCTCAAGGAGGTTCCCGGCAGCATCACCGAGCTGGAGCTGGACACCGACGGTAACCAGCTGGTGTGGGACGCCGATGTCCTCGGCAAGGACAACAAGTGGCACGACGTGAAGATCGACGCCACCAAGGGCCACGTCGTCAAGAACCGGGTGGACGCCCGCAAGGACGACAACCGCTCCGTCGTCCGCGCCGCCAAGCTGGACGCGGACGCGGCCGGCAAGAAGGCCGCCCAGGAGACCAAGGGCGCCGTCACCTCCCTCAGCCTGGACGACGACGGCCGGGACAAGGGCAAGTGGGAGGCCGACGCGGTCGACAAGCGGGGCAAGGAGCACGAGCTTGTCCTCGACGGGACCTCCGGCAAGGTCCTCCACCACGAGAGCGAGCAGAGCGAGGGCGACGACGACTGAGGCGGTCGTCCCCGTCTCCTCTCCCGGTCAGGTCCCGGTCAGGGCGTCACCCCTCGGTGACGCCCTCGACCAGTTCGTCGGCCGCCGTGTACGGGTCCAGTGCCCCGCCCACCACGCGCGCGGCCAGCGCGTCGAGCCGCTTGCCGCCCCGCAGCTCGCCGATGCGCCGGCGCAGCGCGGTCACCGCGATGGTCTCGATCTCCTTCGCGGCACGTGCCGCGCGCCGCTCGGCGAGCACCCCGCGCTCCTCCATCCAGCCGTGGTGCTTGTCCAGCGCCGCGACCATCTCGTCCACACCCTCCGACCGGGCGGCCACCGTCTTGACCACCGGTGGTCGCCAGTCGCCCGGCTGCCGGGCCTCGCCGAGGCCGAGCATGTGGTTGAGCTCGCGGACGGTGGCGTCGGCCCCGTCCCGGTCGGCCTTGTTGACGACGTAGACGTCGCCGATCTCCAGGATTCCGGCCTTCGCGGCCTGGATGCCGTCCCCCATGCCGGGTGCGAGCAGCACCACGCTGGTGTCGGCCTGCGCCGCGATCTCGACCTCGGACTGTCCGACGCCGACCGTCTCCACCAGGACCACGTCGCACCCCGCGGCATCCAGCACCCGGATCGCCTGCGGAGCGGCCCAGGCCAGGCCACCCAGATGGCCGCGGGTTGCCATCGATCGGATGTAGACCCCCGGATCGGAGGCGTGCTCACCCATCCGCACCCGGTCGCCGAGGAGCGCGCCGCCCGAGAACGGCGAGGAGGGGTCCACGGCCAGCACACCGACCCGCTTGCCCTGCGCGCGGTACGCACTGACCAGCGCCGAGGTGGTGGTCGACTTGCCGACGCCGGGCGAGCCGGTGAGGCCGACCACATAGGCGTTGCCGCAGTACGGGGCTATGGCCGCCATGGCCTCGCGAAGCTGCGGCGATGCGCCCTCGACGAGGGAGATCAGCCGCGCCACCGCCCGCGGCGCTCCCTCCCGGGCCCCCGCCACCAGCGCTGCGACATCCACCATTGAAACCGCTCCGTTCCGGGCTGTGACCGACTGTCCGGTTCCCTCTTACGGGACGCGGATGATCAGGGCGTCACCCTGGCCGCCGCCTCCGCACAGGGCGGCTGCGCCGAGACCGCCCCCGCGCCGCTTCAGCTCCAGCGCGAGGTGGAGAACGATGCGGGCTCCGGACATTCCGATGGGGTGCCCCAGGGCAATGGCGCCGCCGTTCACATTCACCTTTTCGGGGCCGACTTCAAGGTCCTTCATTGACTGGTGGGCCACGGCGGCAAACGCCTCGTTGATCTCGATCAGATCAAGATCCTCGACTGCGCGCCCCTCCTTCTTGAGCGCGTGCTGAATGGCGTTCGAGGGCTGCGACTGAAGGGAGTTGTCGGGTCCGGCGACATTCCCGTGGGCGCCGATCTCGGCGATCCATTCCACCCCGAGCTCCTCGGCCTTCGCCTTGCTCATCACGACGACCGCCGCGGCGCCGTCGGAGATCTGCGAGGCCGAACCGGCGGTGATCGTCCCGTCCTTGGCGAACGCAGGCCGCAACTTGCCCAGCGACTCGGCGGTCGAGTCACCCCGGATGCCCTCGTCCTCGGAGCAGAGCACCGGATCCCCCTTGCGCTGCGGGATCTCCACCGGAGTGATCTCCGCCTGGAAGAGCCCGTCGCGCTGGGCTGCCGCCGCGCGCTGGTGGGAGCGGGCCGCGATCTCGTCCTGCACGTCGCGCGGGATGCCCAGCCGGGTGTTGTGCTTCTCGGTGGAGGCACCCATGGGGATGCCTTCGAAGGAGTCGGTGAGCCCGTCGTGCGCCATGGAGTCGAGCACTTCGAGAGCGCCGTACTTGTAGCCCTCGCGGGACTTGGGCAGCAGGTGCGGGGCGTTGGTCATGGATTCCTGGCCGCCTGCGACGACGATGTCGAACTCGCCCGCGCGCACCAGCTGGTCGGCGAGCGCGATGGCGTCGAGCCCGGAGAGACACACCTTGTTCACGGTCAGTGCCGGAACGTTCATCGGGATGCCCGCCTTGACCGCGGCCTGGCGCGCCGGGATCTGCCCTGCCCCGGCCTGAAGCACCTGGCCCATGATCACGTACTCGACCTGGTCCCCGCCGATACCGGCCCGCTCCAGTGCAGCCTTGATGGCGAACCCGCCCAAGTCCGCCCCGGAGAAGGACTTCAGCGAGCCGAGCAGCCGCCCCATGGGCGTTCGGGCGCCTGCGACGATCACGGATGTGGTGCTGCTGGAGGTGGGAGTCATGAGGGGTTCCCTTCCGGGGGGAAGTTAACGAGGGTTACCGCTCAAGATACTGAGCAGTACCAGCCCGGGTCACCCGTCGGTGAGTGTGACCGTGCGCACGTTGCGTAACCGCGCGCAGAGCGCTGCACTGTTCTGCATGCTGACGCGTATCGACCACATCGGAATCGCCTGCCGGGACCTCGAGGCCACCGTCGATTTCTACTCTCGCACCTACGGCTTCCAGGTGTTCCACACCGAGGTCAACCAGGAGCAGGGCGTCCGCGAAGCCATGCTGCGGATCAACGGCACGGACGACGGCGGCGCCTCCTACCTCCAGCTGCTGGAGCCCATCCGGGAGGACTCCACGGTCGCCAAGTGGCTGGCCAAGAACGGCGAGGGCGTCCACCACATCGCGTTCGGCACCGAGGACGTGGACGGCGATTCCGAAGCCATCCGCGACAAGGGCGTCCGCGTCCTCTACGACGAGCCCCGCAAGGGCACCATGGACTCCCGGATCACCTTCTTGCACCCGAAGGACTGCCACGGGGTGCTCACTGAACTGGTCACCTCCGCAACGCCCGGCGAGGAAGACGCGCACTGAGCCTGCGTCCCTTCGGTCACAGCCGCACCAACGGACCACTGGCGTCGGCTTCCACGCCCGGTAGAGTGGGCATCCGGCCGGGGCGGGCCCTCCCCACCCGTACGGAGATCTCCGGGCTGGGGGCTCGGTCCACGTTCCGCCGATGATCTGACACCATTTCCGGGAGACGTGTCTAATCAAGTCCGGGGGAGAGGGCTCGGATCATCTCCACGACTACCAGGGGACGGATGGGACCGCGCAGTGCGGGGCTACGACCGCTACGAGGCTGACGATCACCTCTCGCAGTTCGAGGCCGAGATGGAGCGGCTGAAGAAGGAGCGGGAGAAGGCCGTCGAGCATGCCGACGACCTCGGCTACCAGGTCGAAGTGCTGCGCGCCAAGCTGCACGAGGCGCGCCGCGCCCTCGCCACGCGCCCGGCAGGGTACGACAACCTTTCCCACCAGGCCGAGCAGTTGCTCCGCAACGCCCAGCTCCAGGCCGACCAGATGCGGGCGGACGCCGAACGGGAGCTGCGCGAGGCCCGCGCCCAGACACAGCGGCTGCTCCAGGAGCAGGCCGAGCAGCAGTCGCGGCTGGAGGCGGAGCTGCACTCCGAGGCGGTACGCCGCCGTCAGCAGCTCGACCAGGAGCTGGCCGAGCGCCGCGCCACGGTGGAGAACCACGTCAACGAGAACGTGGCGTGGGCCGAGCAGCTGCGGACCCGTACCGAACAGCAGGCCCGCCGGCTCATGGAGGAGACCCGGGCGGAGTCCGAGCAGTCCCTGGCCCGGGCGCGGGCCGAGGCGCAGCGGCTGACGGAGGAGTCCAGGCAGCGGCTGACCGCGGAGGCCGAGCAGGCCCGCAGCGAGGCCGAGTCGATTCTGCGGCGGGCCCGCGCGGACGCCGAGCGGCTGCTGAACGCCGCCTCCACACAGGCGCAGGAAGCCACCGAGCACGCCGAGCAGCTGCGGACCTCCACCACGAGTGAGGTGGAGACCAGCAGGCGTGAGTCCGCCGATCTGGTGCGCCGC
The DNA here is from genome assembly GCF_052246355.1 of Streptomyces sp. 3N207. Taxonomy (NCBI): domain Bacteria; kingdom Bacillati; phylum Actinomycetota; class Actinomycetes; order Kitasatosporales; family Streptomycetaceae; genus Streptomyces; species Streptomyces sp. 3N207. The sequence continues at coordinate 327,544 of NZ_JBQQBV010000003.1, forward strand.
GCCGAGGAGCGGATGCGGGAGGCCGAGGCGGCCCTGCGCGAGGCCCGCGAGAAGGCCACCGAGAAGCTCCAGGAGGCCGAGGAGGAGGCGGGCAAGCGGCTCGCCGACACCGAGTCGGAGAACGAGCAGCGCACCCGTACGGCCAAGGCCGAGGTGGCGCGGCTGGTGGGGCAGGCCACCAAGGACGCCGAGGCGATCAAGGCCGAGGCGGAGCAGCTGCGCGAGGACGCCAGGGCCGAGGGCGAGCGGATGATCGCCGAGGCCCGGGAGAAGGCCCGTACCACCACGGCCGAGGAGTCCGCGAACCAGCTCGCGGAGGCGGCCCGTACCGCCGAGGACGTGCTCAACCGCGCCTCCGAGGAGGCGAAGGCCACCACGAAGTCGGCCTCGGAGGAGGCCGAGCGGCTGCGCAGTGAGGCCGAGGAGGAGGCCGACCGGCTGCGCGCCGAGGCGCATGACGTGGCCGAGCAGCTCAAGGGCGCCGCCAAGGACGACACCAAGGAGTACCGGGCCAAGACGGTCGAGCTCCAGGAGGAGGCGCGCAGGCTGCGCGGCGAGGCCGAGCAGCTGCGGGCCGAGGCGGTCGAAGAGGGCGAGAAGATCCGCGGCGAGGCCCGCCGCGACGCCGTCCAGCAGATCGAGGAGGCCGCCAACCGGGCCGAGGAGCTGCTGGGCAAGGCGAAGGCCGACGCCGAGGAGACCCGTACCGAGGCGACGACGGAGAGCGAGCGCGTCCGTACGGAGGCGATCGAGCGGGCCACCACGCTGCGCAAGCAGGCCGAGGAGGCGCTGGAGCGGGCCCGTACGGAGGCCGAGGAGCTGCGCTCGCAGGCCGAGGAGCAGGCCGAGCAGACGCGTACCGAGGCGGACGAGGCCGCTCGGCGCACCCGCGAGGAGGCCGAGCAGGCGGCCCGCGACCGCAAGGCCGAGACCGCGGCGGAGCTGACGCGGCTGCACGAGGAGGCCGAGGCCAAGCTGGCGGAGGCCGAGGCCGGCCTGACCGAGGCCCGCACGGAGGCCGAGCGGCTGCGGGACGAGGCGAGGACCGAGGCCGAACGGCTGCGCTCCGAGACGGCGGAGCGGGTACGCACGCTGCGCGAGCAGGCCGAGGAGGAGGCCGAACGGCTGCGCACGGAGGCCGCATCGGACGCCTCCCAGGCCCGTGCGGAGGGCGAGTCGGTCGCCGTCCAGCTGCGCAGCGAGGCGGCGGCGGAGGCCGAGCGGCTGCGCGAGGAGGCCAAGGCGACGGCCGACCGGGTGCGCGCCGAGGCGGACGCGGCTGCCGAGCGGACGAACGCGGAGGCCGCCGAGGCGCTCAGCGCGGCCCAGGAGGAGGCGGCCCGCCGCCGGCGCGAGGCCGAGGAGCTGCTGACCTCGGCCCGCGAGGAGGCCCACCAGGAGCGTACGGAGGCCCGCGAGCAGAGCGAGGAGCTGCTGGCGGCGGCCCGTAAGCGGGTGGCCGAGGCCCACGAGGAGGCCGAGCGGCTGACCGAGGAGGCCGAGCGGCGCGCGGCCGAACTGGTGGCATCCGCCGAGGAGACGGCCCAGCAGGTACGGGACTCCGTCGCCGGGCTGCGCGCGGAGGCCGAGGAGGAGATCGCCGGGCTGCGGTCGGCCGCCGAGCTCGCGGCGCAGACGCTGCGCCGCGAGGCCCAGGAGGAGACCGAGGCCGCCAAGTCGCTGGCGGAACGGACCGTTTCGGACGCGATGGCCGAGGCCGAACGCACCCGCGCCGACGCGCAGCGGGTCAGCGACGAGGCCCGCGCCGAGTCCGACCGGCTGCTGGACGAGGCACGCGAGCAGGCCGCCAAAAAGCGCAGCGAGGCCGCCGAACAGGCCGACCAACTCCTCGCCAAGGCCCAGGAGGAGGCCGACCGCACCCGCACCGAGGCCGAGCAGTTCAGCAGTGAGACCCGGGCCGGGGCCAAGCAGTTCGACCGGGACACCCGCGCTGCGGCCGAGCAGTTCAGCCTGGAGACCCGCACCGAGGCCGAACGGATCGGCAACGACCTGCGGGCGAAGGCCGAGCAGTTCAGCGACCAGACCCGCGCCGAGGCCGAACGGATCGGCGAGGAGTCCCGCGCCGAGGCCCAGCGGCTGCTGGACGAGGCACGCGAGCAGGCCGCCAAAAAGCGCAGCGAGGCCGCCGAACAGGCCGACCAACTCCTCGCCAAGGCCCAGGAGGAGGCGCTGCGTACGCAGGCCGCCGCAGAGGAGCAGGCGGACTCCATGGTCGGTGCCGCTCGCGCCGAGTCGGAGCGGCTGGTGACCGAGGGGCAGGCCGAGGGCCGGGAACTGGTCGAGAAGGCCCGCGCCGACGCGGACACCATGCTGGAGGAGGCGCGCAGCGACTCCAGCGCGATCCGCGGGCGCGCCGAGGAGCTGCGTACCCGCGTCGAGGCGGAGGTCGAGGAGCTGCACGAGCGGGCCCGCCGGGAGGCGGCCGAGGCGATGCAGTCGGCGGGCGAGCGCTGCGACAAGCTCGTACAGGCCGCGGAGGAGCAGCTGGCCGAGGCACGGGCGAAGGCGGAGGAGCTGCGGGCGGACGCCGACGCCGAGGCGGGCAAGGTGCGGATCGCCGCCGTCAAGAAGGCCGAGGGCCTGCTGAAGGAGGCCGAGCAGAAGAAGGCCGCCATGCTGCGGGAGGCGCAGCAGGCGCGGGACGAGGCCACCGAGGAGGCGCGGCGTACGGTCGAGGCCGGGCAGCACGAGCTGGATGTGCTGATGCGCCGCCAGGAGGACATCAACGCGGAGATCTCCCGCGTGCAAGATGTGCTGGAGGCGCTGGAGTCGTTCGAAACGCCGGGCGCCGCGTCAGCGGCCGGCTCGGATTCCGGTTCTGATTCCGCTTCGGGCCCGGGCAACGGAGCCGGTTCCGGCGGCGGGTCGGGACGCGGTTCGGGATCCGGCAAAAAGGGCGGACGTGACACCGGGGCAAACGGTGGTGTGACAGCGGGCGTTGGCGCTGGTACAACTCGTTCGAGTGGCAAGGGTTCGGAGAGTTAGCCACCCGAATGAGGGCACATTCTCCAGATCAAACACGCATAAGCTCGATGACACGCCGCTTCGGCCCCTAGGATTCCCTCTATCACTCCCCCGTCTGATAACCCGTCTGACTCGACAGGAACCCCATGAGCGACACTTCCTCCCCCTTCGGCTTCGAGCTCGTGCGGCGTGGCTACGACCGCGGGCAGGTGGACGACCGCATCACAAAGCTCGTCGCCGACCGTGACAGCGCCCTGGCCCGTATCACCTCTCTGGAAAAGCGCATCGAGGAACTGCACCTCGAAACGCAGAACGCCCAGGCTCAGGTCAACGACGCGGAGCCGTCGTACGCCGGGTTGGGCGCCCGGGTCGAGAAGATCCTCCGCCTCGCGGAGGAGGAGGCCAAGGACCTGCGCGAGGAGGCCCGTCGCGCGGCCGAACAGCACCGGGAGCTGGCCGAGGGTGCGGCCCAGCAGGTGCGTAACGACGCCGAGGCGTTCGCCGCCGAGCGCAAGGCGAAGGCCGAGGAAGAGGGCTCGCGCATCGTCGACAAGGCGAAGAGCGAGGCCGCTTCGCTGCGCAGCGAGGCGGAGAAGGACGCCCAGTCCAAGCGCGAGGAGGCCGACACCCTCTTCGAGGACACCCGCGCCAAGGCCGCGCAGGCCGCCGCCGACTTCGAGACCAACCTCGCCAAGCGCCGCGAGCAGTCCGAGCGCGACCTGGCCTCCCGTCAGGCCAAGGCCGAGAAGCGGCTCGCCGAGATCGAGCACCGCGCCGAGCAGCTGCGCCTGGAGGCCGAGAAGCTGCGCACGGACGCGGAGCGCCGCGCCCGGCAGACCGTCGAGACCGCACAGCGCCAGGCCGAGGACATCGTGGCCGACGCCAACGCGAAGGCCGACCGGGTGCGCAGCGAGTCCGAGCGCGAGCTGGCCGCGCTCACCAACCGCCGCGACAGCATCAACGCGCAGCTCACCAACGTGCGCGAGATGCTGGCCACGCTCACCGGCGCGGCTGTGGCGGCGGCCGGGCAGCCCGGTGAGGAGGTCACGGACGAGGAGACCGCGGGCCGCTCGGTCCCGGCCCAGCAGTCCCGCTGAACCCCGCCTGCGCGGGGCTGTTACCAGGCTTCGCGCGGCGCGTTCCGGCGCACCGTCTTTCCCCGCCGCAACGGCGGGACGCTCCGGACATGCGGCGGGCCGCACCGCACGGTGCGGCCCGTTTCGCATGTGCGGGTGATGTGCGGATAATGCGCACAAGTGGCGAGCGCAGTGGCTGCCCTTTAGCGTCGAAGAATGATCGAGCTGCGGGACCTCACCAAGCGGTACGGCGACAAGCTCGCCGTCGACGGTCTCAGCTTCACCGTACGTCCTGGTACGGTCACCGGCTTTCTGGGACCGAACGGCGCGGGCAAGTCGACGACGATGCGGATGGTGCTCGGCCTGGACGCCCCGACCAGGGGCGACGTTCGTATCGAGGGCAAGCACTACGGCGAACTGCGCGAACCGCTCAACAGCATCGGTGCGCTCCTGGAGGCCAAGGGGGTGCACGGCGGGCGCAGAGCCCATGACCATCTGCTGTGTATGGCGCAGTCGAACGGCATCCCCGAGCGCCGGGTCGGCGAGGTGCTGGAAATGGTCGGCCTCCACGATGTGGCACGCAAGCGGCCCAAGGGTTTCTCCCTCGGCATGGGGCAGCGGCTGGGTATCGCTGCCGCACTGCTGGGCGACCCGCGCATCCTGATGTTCGACGAGCCGGTCAACGGGCTCGACCCGGAGGGCATCCACTGGATCCGCACCCTGATGCAGCAGTTGGCCCGGGAGGGCCGGACGGTGTTCGTCTCCAGCCATCTGATGAGCGAGATGGCGCAGACCGCCGAGCATCTGGTCGTCATCGGTCAGGGCAAGCTGCTGGCGGACACCTCGATGTCGCAGTTCATCGCGGAGAACTCCCGTACCCACGTGCGGGTCCGCACTCCCGAGCCGGAGCGGCTGCTGGACATTCTCGTCGGGGCCGGACTGCGGCCGGCGACCGGCCAGGACGGCGCCCTGGAGGTGGACGGCGGGGACGCACCCCGGATCGGGGAGCTCGCCGCCGCGAACCGGGTGGTGCTGCACGAGCTGAGCACCCAGCGGGCCTCGTTGGAGGAGGCGTTCATGCGGCTGACGGCACAGAGCGTCGAGTACCACGCCTACGCGCCCGGCGCGGACGGTACGCAGCTGCCGCAGGGCGGTGCCCCACAGGTCCCGGGCGGCACGGCGCCACCGCCGCAGGGCGGCACGGCCCCGCCGCCGCAAGGGGTGCAGCCGCCTCCCGCGTGGGGCGAGAACTGGAAGAAGGGGCGCCGGGGATGAGCCACACCACGCGGGTACTGAAGTCGGAGTGGACGAAGGTCCGTTCCGTCCGCTCCACCGTCTGGACCCTCGCCACGGCGTTGGTCGTCTCCGTCGGCCTCGGCGCGTTGATCTGCGGGGTGACCGCGTCCACCTTCGGCGACATGCCCGCCCAGGACCGGCTGACGTTCGACGCCACCTACACCAGCTTCGCCGGGATGGGCCTCGGCCAGCTCGCGATGATCGCGTTCGGGGTGCTCATCGTCTCGGCGGAGTACAGCACCGGCATGATCCGCAACTCGCTGGCCGCCGTGCCGCAGCGGGGCACGTTCCTGTGGTGCAAGGTGCTGATCGCGGGGGCGCTGGTACTGGTCGTCGGCATGATCACCAGCTTCTGCGCGTTCTTCCTCGGCCAGGCGCTGCTGGGCTCGCACGGGGTGGGCATCGGCGACCGGGGAGTGCTGCGTGCCGTGGTCGGCGGTGGCCTCTACATGGCGCTGATCGCCATGTTCGCCGTCGGCATCACCTTCGTACTGCGCAGCCCGCTGCTGGCGTTCGCGATCCTGATGCCGTTCTTCTTCCTCATCTCCAACATCCTCGGCAACGTCGAGGCGACCAAGAAGATCGGCCAGTACCTCCCCGACCAGGCGGGCACGACGGTGATGGCTGTGGTGCCGGAGACGCTGGACCGGCCGTACGGGCCGTGGGAGGGACTGCTGATCATGGTGGCCTGGACGGCCGCCGCACTGGTGGCGGGCTTCGTGGTCCTCAAGAAGCGCGACGCCTGACCGACCCGCCCCCGGCCCCCGGGGGGCCGCTGCATGGAACCAATTGCGGGCCCCGTAACCTCCTAGGCCATGTCCGGGGGCGAGTGAGCCCCGACCTGCGTCCAGGGGCAAAGGATGATCGAGGCGTACGGCCTGACGAAGCGCTACGGCGTCAAGACGGCCGTGTACAACCTGTCCTTCCAGGTGCGGCCGGGGGCCGTGACCGGGTTCCTGGGGCCCAACGGCTCCGGAAAATCGACCACGATGCGCATGATCCTGGGGCTGGACACACCGACGTCCGGCCGGGTCACCGTGGGCGGCCACGCCTTCCGCGGGCTGCCCAACGCACCCCGCCAGGTCGGTGCGCTCCTCGACGCGAAGGCCGTGCACGGTGGCCGCAGTGCACGCAACCATCTGCTCTCCCTCGCCCAGCTGTCCGGCATCCCGGCCCGCAGGGTCGATGAGGTGCTCGGCGTCGTGGGGCTCCAGGACGTCGGCAAGAGGCGCTCCAAGGGCTTCTCGCTCGGCATGGGCCAGCGCCTCGGCATCGCGGCCGCGCTGCTCGGCGACCCGCAGGTGCTGCTCTTCGACGAGCCGGTCAACGGACTGGACCCGGAGGGCATCCTGTGGGTCCGGAACCTGATGCGGCGACTGGCGAGCGAGGGCCGTACGGTCTTCGTCTCCAGCCATCTGATGAGCGAGATGGCGCAGACCGCCGACCATCTCATCGTCATCGGGCGCGGACAGTTGATGGCCGACATGTCCGTGCAGGAGTTCATCGAGCGCAACTCCATCGGGTTCGCCCGGGTACGCACCCCGGACGGCGAGCCGGAACAGCGCGAGAAGCTGGTCACGGCCCTGCACGAGGCGGGCGGCCAGGCGCAGCCCGAGGAGGACGGCGCGCTGCGTGTCACCGGGCTGCCGCTGCCGCGCATCAGCGACCTGGCGCACGGCGCGGATGTCCGGCTGTGGGAGCTGTCGCCGCACCAGGCGTCGCTGGAAGAGGCGTACATGCGGCTCACCCAGGGCTCGGTGGACTACCGCTCGACGGCCGACATGCGCGCGGGGCTGCAACAGCCGGCACCGGGCACGGCACCCGGGATGGTGCCACCGCAGCAGGCTGCTGTACCGGGGATGGCCGCCGCACCGCAGATGCCGCCGCCCCCGCATGGCACCCCGGCACAGGGGGGCCTGTACGGCGGCACGCCGCAGCTCGACCCCGTACCGCCGCCGCAGGACGCCGTACCGCTGCGGGGCGCCCCCGAGGGCGGCACGCTCCAGATGCGGGCGCCACAGGCCCCCGGGGGTGGAGCGGGCGCCCCCAACCCGTACGCCACCGGCACCCCGGCGCCACCTTCCGTCAACCCCGCACCTCCGGCCGACCCAATGGCCAAGGGCATCCCCGGCAACGCCGGTGACCACGCAAGCAGCGCCGCCAAGAACGAAGGCGAGGACGCCTGATGAGCACCCAGCAGTACGAGGCCCAGGCGGCTCCGCAGGCCGAGTGGCCGCAGGGGGTCGCCCCGTACAGCTCGCCCATCCCGATGGCGCGGACCCACCTGGGTCACGCGCTGGTCGCGGAGTGGACGAAGATCCGCACGGTTCGTTCCACCGTCTGGACCTTGAGCGTGATGTTCGGGCTCGTCGTCGGCATCGGCCTGCTGACGGCCATGGGGCTGAGCGGCGAGACCTACACCGGGATGCCGCTGCTCTCCAGCGGTTTGTTCGGGCTGATGCTGGGCCAGATCTGCGTGATCACGCTCGGCGTGCTCGTCATCACCTCCGAGTACGGCACCGGAATGATCCGCACCACCCTCACCGCCTGCCCGCAGCGCGGCCGGGTGCTGCTGGCCAAGGCGCTGGTCTTCTTCGTACTGGCCTTCGTGATGACGACGCTGGCCTGCACCCTCACCGCGCTCATCAACTCCGCGATGCTGAGCGACCAGACGCGTCCCTCGTACGTGGGCGACAGCAACTTCGGCGGGTCCTTCGAAGGGGGGAAGCTGGTCGCCTCCAGCGGCGAGTGGCTGGGTGCCACGGTCGGCGCGGGGCTGTATGTGGCGCTGCTGGGGCTGCTGTCGCTGGCGGTGGGCGCACTGCTGCGGCACTCGGCGGGCGCGATCACCACGATGATGGGCGTCGTGCTGCTGCCGCTGGTGATGGCGCTGTTCATGGCGGGCGAGGCCCTCCAGGACATCCGCGAGAAGCTGATGGAGTACTCCCCGCTCAACGGGCTGGCCTCCCTCTACCGCATCCCCATGAGCGAGGACCAGGACGCCACCGGCTGGCCGCTGCTCGGCGGCCTGGCGGTCGTCACCCTGGTCGTCTTCGCAGTGGCCTACGCGCTGCTGAACAAGCGAGACGTGTAACCGAATACGGGGGCTGCCCGCTCGACAACGCGGGTTGCCTCAATAGCGCGGCGCGTTACGGGACCGCTGGAGTCTGGCACTCCGGCGGTCCCGCGCGTTCCAGCAGGCGCGGTGCCAGTGCCGGCGGTCGGCCACATCGCCCTGAACCGGCCAGGCGACGACGTGCGGGACGCCGGGCGGGATCTCCTGGTCGCAGCCGGGGCAGCGGTAGTGCTTGACCGCCGCTCCCCCGCTTATCTGGCGGACCGCCCACTCCTCGCCCCGCCAGTCCTCGGTGCGCTCCAGGCCGTAGCGCTCCCGCTCGCTCCGTTCCTCGCCACCGCGCCGCACCCCGGAGCCGGTGCGGGCGGCCTTGGCTGACTTGACGACGCCGCTGCGGGAGCGGTTACGACGCGGGGACACGTGGGCACCTCGGGGGTCGACGGCGATGGACGGCTGACGGCCGCTCGCGGCACCGCATGGTCCGCGCATGAGGCGTACGGTGCGTGCGGCGCGGCGGCCGTGTGCAGTCAAGCGTACGCAGGTGGGTGGCGACCGTCCGCGGCTGTCCACAGGCAGGGGCAGATTGGCGTTCATCTGATGAATGGCATGTCAGCCCGTGCCCTCGGCACCCGTGTGCCGTTATTGCTGGGTGGGGTGTCCGATCTTCCGGAGCGCCCAGCCCGGGCCGGGAGGCCGCGGGCAGTCACGAGGGCGGTGAGGAATGCGAGTTGGAGCATTTGTCCTGGGCGCACAGTTTCCGGGCCAGGGGCAGGACGAGGTGCTGGACCGTGCGGTGTGCACGGCCGAGGCCGCGGAGGAGGCGGGGCTGGCTGATGTCTGGCTCGCCGAGCACCATTTCGTGTCGTACGGCGTGTGCCCCTCAGCGGTGACGCTCGCGGCGCTGCTGCTGGGGCGTACCCGGCGGATCGGCGTCGGCACCGCCGTCACCGTGCTGCCCAACGCGCATCCCGTCGCCCTCGGCGAGCAGACCGCGCTGCTGCATCTGCTCTCCGAGGGCCGCTTCACGCTCGGCGTCGGACGCGGCGGGCCCTGGGTGGACCTGGAGGTCTTCGGCGGCGGCCTGCGCGCGTACGAGGAAGGTTTCCCGGAGGCGCTGGACCTGCTGCTGCGCTGGCTGCGCGAGCCGAGGGTGGGCGCGGACGGCGAGCGCTACCGCTTCCGCGAGGTATCGGTGGTGCCGCGCCCGGACACCGAGAGCCTCTCCGGAGGGGCGGCGGCCGCCCCCGGCGTGGTCGTGGCCTGCACCTCTCCCGGGACGGTACGGCTGGCGGCCGAGCGGCTGCTGCCCATGCTGCTGGGCATGCACTGCGGTGACGAGGACAAGGCCGATATGACCCGCCTGTGGCGGCGTACGGCGCTGGAGGCGGGGCACACTCCGGACGCGGTCGAGACGGTCGCCGCGCGGCATGTGTCGGCCGGTGTGGCGCAGGTCGCCGACTCCCGTGACGAGGCCCGGCAACTGCTCACCAAGGCCATGCCCGGCTGGCTGCGCGAAGGGCTGGGCCAGCATGTGACCGTCGACGGCCGGCCGCGCCCGATGCGGGATCCGCTCGGCTATACGGAGCTGCTGTGCGAGCTGCACGCGGTGGGAACGCCCCGGCTGTGCGCCGACCGGCTCGCGGCGACGGCCGAACGCACCGGTATCGGCCGTTTCGCGCTGCTGGTCGAGGGCTGCGGAGACCGGGACGGCACGGTACGGAACGTCCACCGGCTGGCTGACGAGGTGCTGCCGCTGCTCGGCTGAGCCGGGCAGCGGCCGGACTGCGGGGCGCTCCACTGCAAAGGCCGAAAAACGCCGCAGACGGCACCCGGTTGCGACCCGACGGGCCCGCAACCGGAGCGTGAAAAGCATTGCGGCAGTGGCTCCTCCACCGCCACTGCCGCAACAGACGCGGGCCCTCCACCTTCCGGGCCCGCTCAGCACGTACTCAACAGTCGCGCAACTCCGGGGACTGGTTGAGGAGCTGCCCGCGTATCGAAGTGAACCGCGCGAGCCGGTCGTCCGCCGACGCATCCAGCGGGAAGACGGCGACCCGGTGACAGTTCTGGAACGCGAGCCGCACGCCGAAGTGGCGCTCCAGCGCACCCCGGATCGCATCGCTGGCCATTGCACGGAGCAATTGCCCTCGGTGCTGCTCATCCTGTGGCGGTGTCTGGTTGTCGGCGAACTCCCCGCCGTCCACCTTCAACTGCGCGACGAGCGAACTGACCATCTCCCAGGCGTACGGGAGGGAGGTACGGACGCAGTCGACGAACGCCGCCTCATCCACCTCGCCACGTTCTGCCTGTTCCAACAGCGCAGGTGGGACGTCGAGCGACATGGGTTTCTCCTCTCGCGACCCGGGCCGGGAAGCCGGGTCTCTTGGGGGTGAAGGGCAATCGCCGTGTAGTCGCTCCCCCAGCCTCCGGCCGGGAGGGGCCCCCACCTCGGACGGCGACGCCCAGCTTTACCGTACGGCCACCGGGGTGAGAGGAGCACGAGAATGGGAATACTCGCGCCACTGTCGAACACCCCATCCGGGGGCGAATCGCGCACTGCACGGGTGGTCAAGTAGCGTGACCGACCATGCGTCTCGTCATCGCCCGCTGCTCCGTGGACTATGCCGGCAGGCTCACCGCACACCTGCCCTCCGCGCCCAGACTCATCCTGGTCAAGGCCGACGGATCGGTGTCCGTCCATGCCGACGACCGTGCGTACAAGCCCCTCAACTGGATGTCTCCTCCGTGCACTCTCAAAGAGGGAGACGACCGGCGCTGGACGGTGGAGAACAAGACAGGCGAGAAATTGATCATCACGATGGAGGAGATACTGCACGACTCCTCCCATGAACTGGGCGCTGACCCGGGGCTGATCAAGGATGGCGTGGAAGCGCACCTCCAGGAACTCCTCGCCGACCGCATGGAGACGCTGGGCGACGGCTGGTCCCTGATCCGCCGCGAGTTCCCCACCGCGATCGGCCCCGTCGACATCCTGTGCCGCGACGGCGACGGGACGACCGTCGCCATCGAGATCAAGCGCCGCGGCGAGATCGACGGCGTCGAACAGCTCACCCGCTATCTGGAACTCCTCAACCGCGACCCTCATCTCGCCCCGGTCAAGGGCGTCTTCGCGGCCCAGGAGATCAAGCCCCAGGCCCGCGTCCTGGCCACCGACCGCGGCATCGACTGCGTCACTCTCGACTACGACGCACTGCGCGGCATCGAGGACGACAAACTCCGCCTCTTCTGACGCCGACGGCCCCGTCCCGCCGACAGGCAGGACGGGGCCCGCTGAGCCCGTGAACCGGATTCCGGAGCTATGACGCCGACGGGTCCGCCGACGCCGAGGACGGATCGTCGCTCGGGGAGCGGTCGGTCGACGTGCTCGTATCCGTGCTGCCCGAGGGGGACTTCGGGGGGTCCTCCGACGTCGGGTCGTCGCTGGGCGTGGGCGACGGGTCGTGGGACGAGGGTGGATCGTCCGGCGAGGAGGACGGGGGACGTTGCGACGAGGAGGGCGGGTCGTCCGGCGAGGACGGTGGCTTCTCCGGGCTGCTGGGGTCGTCGGGAGCGCTGGAGGAGCCCTGGGAGGAGCTCGGCCGGCCCGCGGGTGTCCCGGCGTTCTGCGAGGGGGCCGGAAGGTCCGCGCCGGGCGCCGGCTTGCCCGCTGCGGGCTGCTGCTCTTCCGGCTGCCTGCTCGGGCTGCCGTCGTCGGGCGACTCGTCGCCGGGGGCGTTGTCCTGGTCGTCCTGCGAGGTGGAGGAGTCCGGCCGTACGGAGTCCGGGGGGCCTTCGTCGGTGGCGGAGCCGAGGGTGACGACGGTGCCGACCACCGCGGCGAGCAGCGCGCCCGCGCCGGCCACCGCCATGTTCCGCTTGCTGCTGGTGAAGGCGCGCCAGCCGCGCGGTGCGCCGTGCCGGCCGCCGCCCGCGCCGGACGACGCGGAGCCGGTCGGGTCCCCCGCACCGCCCGTCGCCGAGACCAGCGTCTCCCCCGGCTGCGACTGTGCGGCGGCGGCCGACATGACGGATGTGGTGGCGGCATCGGCGTCCGTGGACGCTGCGCCGACGGCCCTGGCGCCCAGGGCCGGCGTATCGGTGAACGTATGGGCGGACGGTTCAGGGAAGGCCGCCATGGGCGTGGTGACAGGGGTGTCCCGCTCCGGTGCGGAGACGCCCGGGGCCGGGTGGGCAGTCGGGCCGGGCGGCGGGCCCGGGGTGCCGGTCGCGGCGAGCCGGTCGGTCACCAGCGCCAGCGCCCTGCGGCCCGCGACCATGCCGCGCTGCTCGGCCAGGGTGCCGCGCAGTCCGAGCGCCGTCTCCAGCTCGGAGCGGGCGCGCTCGGGGTTGCCCGCGGAGAGCGCGAGAATGCCCAGTTCGTGGTGGAAATAGGCTTCCTCGGCGAGCTCGCCCGAGGCCCGTGCCGCCTCCTGGCCGCAGCGCAGCACCCGCTCCCAGGCGCTCCAGCGCATCCCCGCCGCCAGCACGGGCGCTGCCGTACGGGCCAGCAGCACCGCGGCGCTGGAGTTGCCGCCGCGCTGGGCGCCCCGTACGGCGGCGAGCAGCGCGTCGGCCTCCAGCGCGACGCTGTCGGGGGCGACCGAGGGCTCACCGGCCCACCAGCTGTAGTGCTGTGCGGCGGCGAGGGCGTACGCGGTGCCGCCCTCCGCGTAACCGGCGTCGGTGAGCTGGGCTGCGACGCCTGCGGCGAGCTTGAAATGGCCGCCTGCCGGGCTGATCAGCCCGGAGGCCAGCAGTTCGGCGAGGCTGTCGTCGGCCTGCGGGTCGCCGACGAGGGCGGGCAGGTGGGCGGGGTGCGGGAGCTCTCCGTCGAGCGCGAGAGCCAGCCGCAGGGCGCCACGTCCGGCCTCGGGGAGCGCTGCGGCCAGCAGCGGTGCCAGTGCCACATCGGCCGGCAGACCGGGGACGACGCCGCCGCTGCCCTGCAGCCGCAGCAGCGCGCCGGCTTGGACGAAGCGCAGCGGCAGCCCCTCCGAGTCGAACCACAGGTCGGCCGCCCAGTCGGCCTCGTCGTCGATGAGCTGCCGGTGGACCGCACGCTCCAGCAGTTCTATGCAGGCGGTGCGGCTCAGCCCTGGCAGGAACACCTCTTCCACGTGCGAGCGGGAGGCGGGCGCGGTCACCTCGGGGGTGGCGGTGAACAGGAAGGCGCACTCGGGCGTGGCCTGCAGCAGCTCGTCGAGGGCTGCGCCGCCGAACTCCAGGTCGTCGACGAGGACGACGGCGCCGATCCCGCTCAGCGCGCTGACCAGCTCGGCCTTCCCGGGGCGGTGCAGCGGGGCGCGGTGCACGGTGGCGAACAGGTCGTACATCAGGTCGCTCGGAGTGCGGCGGTAGCCGCTGAGGCGGACCACCCCGTCGGGCGCGAGGGAGGCGACGTCGGCGGCGACGGCGTCGAGGAGGGCGCTGCGGCCTGATCCGGCGGGTCCGGTGAGCCGGACCGAGCGACCGCGGGAGAGCAGCCGGGAGAGCCGCTCGCGCTCCTCGTCACGCTCCAGCAGGCTGCCCGGCGGCAGCGCCGCCGCCGCGGTGGCCGTTTCCGGGACGGGGCGGTCCCGCGGGGCGAGCTTGGGCGGGGTGTCGCGCTGCTGCCCCGGCGGGCAGGGTTCGATCTCGCTGCCGTCTACCGGGTTGACCGTCACCAGGTACTGATCGGCGACCAGCCGGACGGCCCGGGCCGGTTCGCCGCCGGTCGCGCTGTCCGGTTCGCTGCTGGTCACGTCGCCGGTGGGCGCGTACTCGTCCCCGTGAGCGTTGCGGTCGCTGCCGTGCCGTTCCATCGTCATGTCTCCCAAGAGCAGGTGGCGCGGCCGGCTGACCGGGAGGGGCCGGGCCGGTGCGCGGCCTCCATTGTCCAGGAAGCGGCGGCGCGCGGTGACGGTACCGGGCCAGTTGTCATGGCTTCGCCAGAATTCCGGACTGTCCGGACCTGGACCTGGCGGCCGGTGAGCCGCCCGGCGCGGGGGTCTCGATGGCGAGGATCCGGTGCAGCCGGGTGGCCACCAGCAGGCGCTGCATCTGCGGAGGCACCTCACGCAGGACGAGTCTGCGGCCACACCGTCCCGCGCGGCGGTGGGCGCCCATGATGACACCGAGCCCCGTGGCGTCCCACGAGTCGAGCTCGGCGAGGTCCAGCACGAGGTCGCCGTCACCCGAGTCGACGGCTGCGTGCAGGACCGTACGGGCGTCCGCCGCGCTGCGGACGTCAAGACGACCTCCGACGACCAGCTCGGCGTGGTCGCCCCTGATGTGCATATATGCTCCTAAATTCGCGGAGTGCTGTCCCTGGCGTGCTTCCTTGTGGCGTGCTCTCTTACGGCCGTTACGGCCCATCGGTTGTGCCGTTGCGGCCCACGGTGCCCCCACCACAGATGACAGGCACCGCAACGGTGGAGTTGCCGTCCGTGTCCTGACTGATACCGAGTTTCACCCCTGCGAGGGAGCCGAACGCGGTCGTCGCGGAGATCGGCTCACCCTCCCCCAGCCTTCCCCCAGCCTTCGGCCGAGGGAGGACAGAGCGGTCTGCGCAGCCAGGACGTTCGGGCACCCCGCGGAGCGGCTCAGTGCGGGTAGAAGCCCTGACCGGTCTTGCGGCCCAGGTCACCGGCGTCGACCATGCGCCGCATCAGCTCCGGCGGGGCAAACTTGGCGTCCTGGGATTCGGTGTGGATGTTCTCGGTGGCGTGCAGCAGGATGTCGACGCCGGTCAGGTCGGCGGTGGCGAGCGGGCCCATGGCATGACCGAAGCCCAGCCGGCAGGCGGTGTCGATGTCCTCGGCGGAGGCGACGCCGGACTCGTAGAGCTTGGCGGCCTCCACCACGAGCGCCGAGATGAGGCGGGTGGTGACGAAGCCCGCGACGTCCCGGTTGACGACGACGCAGGTCTTGCCGACCGATTCGGCGAACTCCCGTGCGATGGCGAGGGTTTCGTCGCTGGTCTTCAGACCCCGCACCAGCTCGCACAGGGCCATCATGGGTACCGGCGAGAAGAAGTGCGTGCCGACGACCCGCTCGGGCCGGCCGGTGGCCGCCGCGATCTTGGTGATGGGGATGGCGGAGGTGTTGGAGGCGAGAACGGTCCGGTCGCCGGCCAACTTGTCGAGGGCGGCGAAGATCTCCCGCTTGACCTCGATCTTCTCGAAGACGGCCTCGACGACGATATCCGCCTCGGCCGCCGCGTCCAGATCCGTGGTGGTGGTGATACGGCCGAGAGCGGCCTCCGCTTCGGCAGCGTCGAGCTTGCCCTTGGAGACGAACTTGTCGTACGACGCCTCGATGCCGTCCCTGCCGCGGGCGAGCGCCTCGTCCGTCACATCGCGGAGCGTCACGTCCCAGCCCGCCTGAGCGGAGACCTGTGCGATTCCGGAGCCCATGAGTCCGGCTCCGATGACGGCGAGCCTCTTCGCCACGTTCTTCACCCTCACTTCGTCGCGCCGGGCCGCGCGCCCGCTGCTGCGGTGTGCCTCAGCGCCTTGTGAATGACCGTCCGTTGGGCGGACATTAGCGTCTATCGGCAAGGCGTGGGAGACGAAGAGACACGTATCACGTCTCACATGGCGGACGTCACACCGTCCGGTCGGCATGTGGGCGCCGGGACCATCAGCCGGGTTTCACCGCGTACTTGAGGAAGCGTTCCGAGACGAGCTTCTCGTAGGTGTTCAGCTTCCGGAGCGCGTCGATCGCCGTCCGTTCGGGTGACATCCCCGCGCCAATGGCACGGGTCGCACCCCGGAAGAGCTGGTTGCTGATGTGCACCAGTTCCCCGGCGACCAGCTGGGGCATCGGGTCGTCGGGCTCCGCGCCGGTCTCTTCGGCAAGCGTCGCGGTGAGCCGTTCTGCGGTCTCGTACTGCATGAGCATCATCCGGGCCAGCAGCGAGGGCGCCTCATTGATGCAGCGCACGAACTTGTCGTAGCCCTCCGTCACGCCGGCGTAGACGCTGCGGTCCTCGATCTCCTCGCGCAGCCTGCCCAGCACGGCCTCGGCCGCCGACTGGCCCGGCAGCCGCTCCCGTACGAAGCGGGAGGGGCGGTCGATCACCTCCTCCGCGCGGTCGAAGAAGAGGTCCTCCTTGGTCGGGAAATAGTTGTAGACCGTGTTCACCGAGACATCGGCGGCCTCCGCGATCTCGGCGATGGTGACCGCGTCGAAGCCGCGGTCGAGGAAGAGACCCGTGGCGATGTCGGAGATCCGCAGCCGGGTCTCCCGCTTCTTCCGCTCCCTGCGGCCCTCCTGAGGGGCAGTGCTGGTCATGGCTCCATCGTAGGCCAGGGTGGGGTCCGACAAATTTTAGAGTGGTTGCAAATTTTAAGTGACTCTGTTTTTCTGGGGCCATGCCAGCAGCCATCCACACCACCGGGCTGACCCGGACCTTCCGCACCAAATCCCGCACCGTCGAGGCCGTACGCGGCGTCGACCTGACCGTCGAGCAGGGCGAGATACTTGGCTTCCTCGGTCCCAACGGAGCGGGCAAGACAACGACGCTCCGGATGCTCACGACCCTGCTGCCCCCCACCTCGGGCACCGCGACCGTGGCCGGGCACGATCTGGTCGCGGACCCTGGGGGCGTACGGGAGCGGATCGGCTACGTCGCACAGTCCGGCGGCGTCGACCCCACCGTGAGCGTCCGCGAGGAGCTGACGACCCAGGGCAGGCTCTACCGGCTCAGCAAGTCCGGTGCCGCCCAGCGCACCGAGGAGCTGGCCCGGGAGCTCGATCTGAGGGCGCTGCTCGACCGCCCCTGCGGCTCCCTCTCCGGGGGACAGCGGCGGCGGCTGGACATCGCCATGGCGCTCACCCACAGTCCGGCGCTGCTCTTCCTCGACGAGCCGACGACCGGCCTCGATCCCGGCAGCCGGGCCGACCTGTGGCAGCTGGTCCAGCGGCTGCGCGACGAGCGGGGCATGACGGTCTTCCTGACCACGCACTATCTGGACGAGGCCGACGCACTCGCCGACCGGCTGGTGATCGTGGACGACGGCCGGGTCGTCGCGCACGGCACCTCGGCCGAGCTCAAGCAGACCTACGCGGGTGCGGCCGACGCCGGACTCCAGGACGCCTTCATCGCCATCACCGGGCGCCGCACCCGGCGCGAGGAGGAACCGGCACCCGTCGCCGTCTGACCGCCTCACCGACCTCAGAGAGAACGGACAACCTTCCTGTGTCCCACCTGTTGACCGACACCGGCATCATCGCCGGGCGCTACATCCGGCAGACGGCGTCCTCCAAGATCGGGCTGCTGTTCGGGGCGCTTCAGCCGCTGCTTTTCCTCGTCCTCTTCGGCCCTCTCCTCGAAGACCTCCACCTGGGCGGGGGCGGTGACTCCTGGCAGACGCTGGTGCCAGGGCTCCTCGTCCAGCTCACCCTGTTCTCCTCCGCCTTCGCCGGGTTCACGATCCTGATGGAGAAACCCAACGGCGTGGTCGAGCGGGTGCGGGTGACCCCCGTCAGTCGGCTTGCGCTGCTGCTGGGGCGCCTGCTGCGCGACGCGCTCCAGCTGTTCGCACAGTCGCTGTTGCTCGTGCTGGTCGGCGTCGCGATGGGGCTGCGCGCCCCGGTGGCGGGAGTGCTGATCGGTTTCGTCCTGGTCGGTCTGCTCGCCGCGTCGCTCGCCTCGCTGTCGTACACGCTGGCCATGCGCGTCAACTCGCCGCAGGAGTTCGCTCCTGTCATCAGCTCTCTCAACATGCCCGCCGTGCTGCTGTCCGGCATCCTGCTGCCGATGAGTTTGGCGCCCGGCTGGTTGGACGCCCTCTCCCATTTGGTGCCCTTCCGGTACATCGTCGACGCCGTACGCGACGCCTTCACCGGGAACTACGCGGATGGCTCCGTCCTGCTCGGCGCTGCGGTGGCTGCCGCCTTGGCCGTGGTGTCGTTGGGGTTGGGCACGCGGGTCTTCCGCAAGGTGAGCGCGTAACGCGTTGCCCCTGCTGGTGGCTTGCGGACTGCGGGTACGTCGTGGCCGAGCGCGCAGTTCCCCGCGCCCCTTCGGGGCGCGCCCCCGTTACCCTCAGCCCATGGTTAACCTCACGCGGATCTACACCCGGACCGGCGACAAGGGCACCACCGCGCTCGGCGACATGAGCCGCACCGCCAAAACCGACTCCCGTATCGCGGCGTACGCCGACGCCAACGAGGCGAACGCCGCGATCGGGGTGGCGCTGGCCATGGGCGAGCTGGACGAGGAAATCCGCGCCGTGCTGCTGCGGGTGCAGAACGACCTGTTCGACGTAGGGGCCGACCTCTCGACGCCGGTCGTGGAGAGCCCCGAGTTCCCGCCGCTGCGAGTGGAACAGTCCTACATCGACAAGCTGGAGGCCGACTGCGACCGTTTCCTGGAGGGCCTGGAGAAGCTGCGCTCCTTCATCCTTCCGGGCGGTACACCGGGCGCGGCGCTGCTGCACCAGGCGTGCACCGTGGTGCGCCGGGCCGAGCGCTCCACATGGGCGGCGCTGGAGGAGCACGGCGAGACGATGAATCCGCTGACCGCGACCTACCTCAACCGCCTCTCCGACCTGCTGTTCATCCTCGCCCGTACGGCCAACAAGGCGGTCGGCGACGTGCTGTGGGTGCCCGGGGGCGAGCGGTGAGCATCGCGGCGCGGGGGCGGGACCGCCGGCCCGCGCTGCTGATGGACCTGGGCGGGGTGCTGGTCGAGGACATACTCCCGGCCGCCGCAGCCAAGTGGTCGGCGCGGCTGGGCATCACGGAGCGGGACTTCGTCACGGCGGTCTACGCGGGCAACGACACTGAGGTGCTCGTCGGCCGGATGAGCGGCCCCGCATGGTGGTCCGTCGTCCGCGAACGGCTTGCGTTGGACGAGGACGGCGTCGCCGAACTGCGCGAGGATCTGGCGGGCAACCCGGTGTGGGACCAGGCGCTGCTCGATGTCGTGGCCGGGTTGCGCGGCCGGGCGCGTACGGCGTTCGTCAGCAATGCCTGGCCGGACGCCCGCCCCAACCTCGCCCCGTTGCTGTCGGTCGCCGACGAGGCCGTGCTCTCCTGCGAGGTGGGCTACGCCAAGCCCGACCCTCGTATCTACACGCACACGCTTCAACTGCTGGGCGCGGCAGCCGAGGATTCGCTGTTCGTGGACGACGTACCGGAGAACGTCGCGGCCGCCCGCACCCTGGGCATGGCGGGACATCTCCATACGGACTCCGCGGGCACCCGTGCCGTTCTCGAGACGTTCGCCGCCCGGCTGTCCCGGGCGGGGGGAGACTGACCGAAAACATGCGGGTACTGTGCCCGCATGTCCATACCGGGGGCGCAGCCACAGCAGCCGCAGCAGCCGTATTCACAGCAACCCACATCCACCGCGACGCCCGCTTATCAGTTCAATCCGTACGCACAGCCGCAGACTCCGCCGCCCGGTCCGCCCGGGCAGCCACCGGGCGGGCCGGGGCGCGGCGGCGGTCCGCGCTGGCTATGGGCGCTGGGCGGCGTGGTGATCGCGTCCGTCACCTGGGCCGCGACACTGATGGCCACCGGCGCGCTGGACAAGGACGCTTCCGAATCGGCCAAGGCCGACTTCCAGGGCTACCGCTTCCACCACGACATGTGCGAGACGGCGAAGCTCGCCTCGTTCCGGCAGGAGTACGAGATCAAGGAGTCGTCCTCGGACGATCCCGACGGCTACTCCTCGCGGCAGAAGGGCCTCGACGTCAGCAACTGCAGCCGCACGATGGTCGAGCAGGGCGAGACGTCGAAGACGCCCCCGACCACCTATGTGTCCACCACCGTGAAGTGGCACAAGAAGACCGATCCCGCGGGCGAGTTCGCCTCCGAGCAGCGGACGTGGAAGGACCAGAAGTCCGGTACGTACCAGTACTCGGTCTCCCGCGTCGACGGCTTCGGTGACGAGGCGTACATGATCAAGGAGAAGCGCGGCGACAGCCTGGGCAGCCTCAAGCTGGAGGTGCGCGCCGGGTGGATGACGTACGAGATGAGCTGGAGCTGGTTCGGCGGCGGCATCGACGAGGATTTCGAGCCACCGTCCGAGTCAGCCGTGACCGGCTGGATGAAGAAGGACACCCGCGCCACCCTGAAGGCGCTCAAGCAGCCGGACTCCAAAGAGGCCCCCGGCCGCGACCCGGGCGCGTAGCGGAGCCCTCCTCTCCCCTTACGCGGTGATGTTCCGCTCGATCCACTCCACTCCGAAGCGCACCAGCTCCGCCGCCTCGAACAGATGACTTTCAGCCGCCCCGACCCGGCCACGAACGCCGATGCCGGCTGCCAGTGCCTCCTGCGCGATGACGGTGAACGGCCAGACGCCCTCCGGTACGGCCTGCCCGTAGTCGAACGCCTCGTCCTCGGTGTCGATGTCCCGGTAGCGCTGCCAGACGCGCCTGCCGTCGGAGTCCAGGACCGGGACCTCGTAGGTGAGATGACGCTTGCCGGGCGCCTGGGCCAGCGCCTCGGCGTGATGCAGGATCGTGAGCGTGTCGAGCGGGGCGCCCAGCAGCAGCACACGGCCCCCGGCGTCGACGAGCCTGCCGAGCGGTCCCCGCGCGCCGTACGGGTCGTCCCAGGGCACGTCCAGCACCAGCGCCTCGGCCCGCGCGCCGAGCGCGGCGAAGCTGTCGGGATGCCGGGTGCGCAGGGCCCCGGGCTGGCGGCGCAGGGCCTCGGGAAGGCGGCCGTTGTCGTGCGTGCCCTCGCTCAGCTCGGGGTCGTACGCGGGGTGTTCGGCCCGCACGGCGTCCTGCCACGGTGCGGGCCAGTCGGTGAAGTCCTGCGGCGGCGCATCGTTCCAGCCGCTGTAGACGAGCAACGTGCCCTTCTCCCCCAGCACTTCGCGCAGTGCCGCGATGACGGTGAGGGGGCCGCCTGGCACATAGCCGAGGGCGGAGAGCGCGGTGTGGAACATGACGGTGTCACCGGGTCGCAAGCCCAGCGCGGTCAGCTCCCGGACCAGTCTGCTGCGGGTGACGGGTCCGTCGGAGCGAGCCAGCAGTGCGCGTTCATCCATCCGGCGAGCGTACGAGGATCAACGGCAGCTCGGCGTCCGGTTTTTTCCGGACACCGGCTGCCAGTTGCCTTGGTGCCCCGGCGGCCGGTTACTTCCGGGCACCGGTGTCCACCGGGTCGCGCTGCACCGCGGGGCGCTCCTCCTCCGGTCCCGGTGCCGACGGATCCGCGCCGTTCTTGGGCTGCTTGGGCCATATCGTGTAGCTCAGCGCGATGATCAGGCTGATCCCGACCACGAAGCCCATCCGGACCTGCCACTGGCGCAACGACTCGGTCTGCTCGCCTCCGCCGACGTACCAGATCGCGACCTGGAGCAGCCCGGTGGCGATGGCGGCGGCACCAATGGAACGGATCCCCATCTTCCACTCGTGCACCGTGCGCGCCCTCCCGTAACGAGGCGGCTTTGCCGGGCGCGGGCCTCTGCCGAGCAGGTGCGCGGCATGGCCGTCCGCCCACTGGACCATGTAGTGCCCGTAGGTCGCGGTGAAGCCGATGTAGACGGCGGCCAGTCCGTGCTTCCAGTCGGGCTCCGCACCGTTCCGCAGATCGATCGCGGTGACGACCAGCAGCACCACCTCCAGCATCGGCTCGCACAGCAGCACCGCCGCGCTTGTACGGGGCATCCGCGCGAGGTAGCGCAGCGCGAGGCCCACTGCGAGCAGCACCCAGAAGCCGACCTCGCAGACGACGATCAGCGTCACGATCATGAATGAACGCCCTCCTGGCGTATGTCCCCGGCGGGGATGACGGCGAACTGCTCCCGGTCGCCCCGCCCTCCCCCTGGCGGACGCGGCGTCCGGACGCGCCCTTCCACCTTCGCGTACCGGGACGGACCGGCGCGTCGTCGTCCGTGACGATTCAGGGCGCTGCGGACTGCATCGAAAGATGCAGTGGCGCTGCGCGGACGCTCGCCCCGGCGGTGGACCCCCGTACCGTGCCGCCCCCGCAGAATGGAGCCATGACCGCCGCAGCCACCACACCGCCCCGGACGCTGCGTCATCTGCGCCCGCACCAGGACGATGTGCTGATCGCGCTCACCGGACTCGCCTGCGGGTTGCTGCTGTGGGGGCTCGACCTCGGCAGCGATCCGCTGTGGGCCTCCGGCTCGCGCTGGCCGGCGCTGGTGCCGCTCGGTGTGATGTGTGTGGCCGCGCTGCTGCGGCATTCCGGACAGCCGTACGCCCTGCTGGTGGGCATCGCCGCCGAGGCGGCCGATATCGCGATGGGTTCGCTGCTGGCGACGCTGGTGCTGTTCACGGACGTGCTCTACGCCTCCGTGCTGTACGGCTCGGCGCGGCTGGCCCGTGTGGTGCTGCGGGCCTCTGCGGTGGTCACCGTGCTCGTCACGGCCGGGCTGCTGATCGCGTTCCAGCGGGCCGAGATGCTGCTGCTCGGCGCAGCCTGCGCCGGTGTGCTGCTCGTCCCCACCACCACGGGCGAGATAGTCCGCAGCCACCGCGACAAGGCGGCAGCCGAGCGGCTGCGGGCCGAGCAGACCGCGCGGCTCGCAGAGCTGGACCGCAACCAGGCAGTCATCGCCGAGCGGGCCCGGATGGCGCGCGAGCTGCACGACGTCGTCGCCAACCACCTCTCGGCCATCGCCATCCACTCCTCGGCCGCGCTCTCCTTCCCCGCCTCGGAAGACAGCGGCAAGGCCACCCGCGAAGCGCTGGGCGTCATCCGGGAGAACAGCGTGCAGGGACTGGCCGAGATGCGCCGCCTCATCGGGCTGCTGCGCAATACAGGTGGCTCCGAGGCACCCGCGGCCACACCCTCCCTCGACGGACTCGACGCTCTGCTGACCCGCGCCCAGGCCATGGCCGGCGACGGTCGCACATTCACGCTGGCGGACCACCGGCCCCGGGGCGAACCGCTGCCCACCCCCGTGGAGTTGACCGCCTACCGCATCGTCCAGGAGGCCGTCACCAACGCGCTCAAGCACGCGGGGCCCGGTAACGTCACCGTGGAACTCGACCGGGACGGCGCCCGCCCGGACACGCTCGGCATACGCGTCAGCAGTCCGCTGGACGGCGCTCCGGCCGACGACGGTGCCCCGCGCGCGCCCGGCGCCGGCGCGGGCCTCGTCGGGATGCGGGAGCGGGTGGAGCTGCTGGAGGGCGAGCTGGCGGCGGGGCCTGCGACCGGTACGGGTGGCGAGCCGGTCTGGCTGATTCACGCGGTGCTGCCCGCACCGCACGAGACGAGCGCGGTCATCGCCGGCACGGGTGCGCCGCGCCGACCGGTGCCGAGTGCCGATCCGAGCCGAGGGAGACAGAGCCGTGACAGCTGACCGGACCGTCCGGGTGCTGGTCGCCGAGGATCAGCAGGCCGTACGCGCGGGGCTGGTACTCATCCTCCGCAACGCCCCGGGCATCACCGTGGCCGGCGAGGCGGGCGACGGCGAGGAGGCCGTACGGCTCGCCCGCGAACTCGCCCCCGACGTGGTGCTGATGGACGTCCAGATGCCCCGCCTGGACGGGGTCACCGCCACCCGCCGCATCACCGCGGAACGCCTCGCCGACGTGCTCGTGCTGACGACGTTCGATCACGACGAGTACGTCTTCGGTGCGCTCCGCGCGGGCGCCGCCGGCTTTCTGCTCAAGGACAGCGAGGCGGCAGCGGTGGTGGACGCGGTACGCACCGTCGCACGCGGCGAGGGCATGATCGCGCCCGGCGTGACGCGGCGGCTGATCGCCGAGTTCGCGGGCGTACGCCCGGTCCCGGCCGGGGACCCGCCGCCCGGGCTGGACGCACTGACGCGGCGCGAGCGGGAGGTGCTGGGGTGCCTCGGTGAGGGGCTCTCCAACGCGGACATCGCCCGCCGCCTCACCATGGCGGAGGCCACCGTGAAGACCCACGTCAGCCGGCTGCTCGCCAAACTGGACCTGCGCAGCCGCACCCAGGCCGCCGTACTGGCCCAGGAGTTGGGGATCACCGCGCCGTAATCCCCCCTCCGGCTGGCGACCGCACGCCGGGACGCGGCGGTCCCGTCGGCTAGGCCACGTTGACGCGCTGCCCGGGTGGTGCCGCCTCCAGCCAGGCGAGGAAGCCGGTGAGGGCGTCCTCGCTCAGGGCGAGCTCGACGCGGGTGTGTTCCGGGCCCACCGCACACGCCAGCACCACGGCGTCGGAGAGCAGCGCCTGCTCCTCCTCGCCGAGCGGGGAGCGCCGCTCCAGAACGTCAATGGCCCCGCGCACCAGATGGCGGCGGGGCCTGGGGGCATAGGAGAAGACACGGAACCATTCGATGCGGTCACCGTTGTAGCGGGCGATGCCGTACGCCCAGCCTTTCCCTTTGGGGTCGGTGGCCTCGGACTCGGTGACCGCCCAGCGCAGATTGCAGTCGAACGTTCCGCCTGACCGCTGGATGAGCCGCCGGCGTACCCCGAAGGCGAAAAGCCCCGCCATCACCAGCAGGACGACCACGCCGCACAGCAGCAGAGCGAGGACCATCTTCACCGACCTCCTCGCTCTCTCCGGGACCTGCCGCGGGGCAAGTCTCTCAAACCCTGCTGTATGGCTTCAGCCGCGGACGGACCCGGATAATTCCGGGACCACCCGCGGCTGAGGGTCGTCGTGCGCCAGGCGTGACGCGACAAACGTCAGCGTGCGGCTGTCACCGCTCGCAGCCGGACGTCGGCGCGCTTCTCGGCGTCCTCGTCGGCCTTGGACTTTGCCTCCTCCAGCGCGCGCTCCGCCCGCTCGACATCGATCTCGTCGGTCAGCTCCGCGATCTCGGCGAGCAGCGAGAGCTGGTTGTCGGCGAAGGAGATGAACCCGCCGTGCACCGCGGCGACGACGGTGCCGCTGCCGCTCTCGCCGGTCGTACGGATGGTGACCGGGCCGGACTCCAGCACGCCGAGCAGCGGCTGGTGGCCGGGCATGACACCGATATCACCCGAGGAGGTGCGCGCGACGACCAGGCTGGCCTCGCCGGACCAGACCTTGCGGTCGGCGGCGACCAACTCGACGTGCAGCTCAGCCACTGTGGCTCCTCAGACTGGGATGGGGAAAGGATAAGGGGTGCGGCGGGGGCGCGTGCACTCGCACCCTGCCCCCGCCACGGGGCCCGGTGTCAGGAGACGCCGAGCTCCTTCGCCTTGGCCTTGAGGTCGTCAAGGCCACCGCACATGAAGAACGCCTGCTCGGGGAAGTGGTCGTACTCGCCTTCGGCGATCGCGTTGAAGGCCGCGATCGACTCGTCCAGCGGCACGTCCGATCCGTCGAGACCGGTGAACTGCTTCGCCGCGTGGGTGTTCTGCGACAGGAAGCGCTCGATACGGCGGGCACGGGACACCGTGAGCTTGTCCTCCTCGGACAGCTCGTCGATGCCGAGGATGGAGATGATGTCCTGGAGGTCCTTGTACTTCTGCAGGATCCCCTTGACGCGCTCGGCGCAGTCGTAGTGCTCCTGCGAGACGAACCGCGGGTCCAGGATCCGGGAGGTGGAGTCCAGCGGGTCCACCGCCGGGTAGATGCCCTTCTCCGAGATCGGACGCGAGAGCACCGTGGTGGCGTCCAGGTGCGCGAAGGTCGTCGCCGGGGCCGGGTCGGTGAGGTCGTCCGCGGGCACGTAGATCGCCTGCATCGAGGTGATGGAGTGACCGCGGGTCGAGGTGATGCGCTCCTGGAGCACACCCATCTCGTCCGCCAGGTTCGGCTGGTAGCCCACAGCGGAGGGCATCCGGCCCAGCAGGGTGGAGACCTCGGAACCGGCCTGGGTGAAGCGGAAGATGTTGTCGATGAAGAACAGCACGTCCTGCTTCTGCACATCGCGGAAGTACTCCGCCATGGTCAGACCGGCCAGCGCGACCCTCAGACGCGTCCCCGGGGGCTCGTCCATCTGGCCGTAGACCAGCGCGGTCTGCGGGAGCACGCCCGACTCTTCCATCTCCGCGATGAGGTCGTTGCCCTCACGCGTGCGCTCGCCGACGCCGGCGAACACGGAAACGCCCTCGTGCAGCTTGGCCACACGCATGATCATTTCCTGGATGAGAACGGTCTTGCCGACGCCCGCGCCGCCGAACAGGCCGATCTTGCCGCCCTTGACGTACGGGGTCAGCAGGTCGACGACCTTCAGACCGGTCTCGAACATCTCGGTCTTGGACTCGAGCTGGTCGAAGGCGGGGGCCTTGCGGTGGATGGACCACCGCTCGGTCACCTCGGACTCGGCCTCCGGCTCGTTCAGGATCTTGCCGAGGGTGTTGAAGACCCGGCCCTTGGTGACGTCACCGACGGGCACGGTGATGCCTGCGCCGGTGTCGGTCACCGGGGCCTGGCGGACCAGGCCGTCGGTGGGCTGCATGGAGATGGCGCGGACCAGCCCCTCGCCGAGGTGCTGGGCGACCTCCAGGGTCAGCGTCTTCTTCTTGCCCTCTTCGGCCGGGTCGAGGACCTCGACCGTCAGCGCCTGGTAGATGTCCGGCATGGCGTCGACGGGGAACTCCACGTCGACGACCGGGCCGATGACCCGGGCGACGCGGCCCGTCGCAGCGGCCGTCTCAACTGTGGTGGTCATGGTTAGCGGTCACTCCCCGCGTTAGCGTCAGCCAGCGCGCTCGCCCCACCGACGATCTCGCTGATTTCCTGGGTGATGTCGGCCTGGCGGGCCGCGTTGGCAAGCCGCGTCAGCGACTTGATGAGGTCTTCGGCGTTGTCGGTCGCGGACTTCATCGCCCGGCGGGTGGCGGCGTGCTTGGAGGCTGCCGCCTGGAGCAGGGCGTTGTAGACGCGCGACTCGACGTACCGCGGCAGCAGCGCGTCCAGTACGTCCTCGGCCGAGGGCTCGAAGTCGTACAGCGGCAGGACTCCCTTGCCGCCGCCCGCCTCCAGAGCCTTACCGCCCTCGTCGAGGGCGAGCGGCAGCATCCGGGCGTCCACCGCGGTCTGCGTCATCATCGAGATGAACTCGGTGTAGACGATGTGCAGTTCGTCCACGCCGCCCTCGGCGGTCTCCGTCTGCACCGCCTCGATCAGCGGCGCTGCCACGGCCTTCGCGTCGGCGTAGGTTGGGTTGTCGGTGAAGCCGGTGAACGACTCCTTGACGGGACGGTTGCGGAAGCCGTAGTAGGCCACACCCTTGGAGCCGACGATGTAGCTGACGATCTCCTTGCCCTCGGCGGCCAGCCGTGCGTTCAGCACCTCGGCCGCCTTGATGGCGTTGGAGTTGTAGCCGCCCGCCAGCCCGCGGTCGCTCGTGATGAGCAGCACCGCGGCCCGCTTCGGCTGCTCCGCCTCGGTCAGCAGCGGGTGCCTGGCGTCGGAGCCCTGCGCGACGGCGGTGACCGCGCGGGTCAGCTCCTTCGCGTACGGCTCGGAGGCGGCCACCCTGCGCTGCGCCTTGATGATGCGCGAGGCGGCGATCATCTCCATCGCCCGGGTGATCTTCTTGGTCGCGGAGACGGACTTGATCCGCCTCTTGTAGACCCTGAGCTGGGCACCCATGCTCAGCCCTCGCCCAGCAGCTTGCCGTCCGAGGTCTCGAACTGCGTCTTGAACTTGTCGACCGCGTCGCTCAGCGCCTGGACCGTGTCGTCCGACATCTTGCCGCCCTCGCGGATGCCGGTCATCAGGGCCTGCTCGTCGCGGTGCATGTAGTCCAGCAGCTCGCGCTCGAAGCGCCGGATGTCCTCGACCGGGACATCGTCCATCTTGCCGTTGGTGCCGGACCAGATGGAGACGACCTGGTCCTCGGTGGCGAACGGCTGGTACTGCGGCTGCTTGAGCAGCTCGACCATGCGCTTACCGCGCTCCAGCGCCCCCTTGGAGGCGTCGTCCAGGTCGGAACCGAAGGCGGCGAACGCCTCCAGCTCGCGGTACTGCGCCAGGTCGACCCGGAGCGAACCGGTGACCTGACGGATGGCACGGTGCTGGGCCGAGCCACCGACACGGGAGACCGAGATACCGACGTTCAGCGCCGGGCGCTGGCCCGCGTTGAACAGGTCGGACTCCAGGAAGCACTGCCCGTCGGTGATGGAGATGACGTTGGTCGGAATGAACGCCGAGACGTCGTTGGCCTTCGTCTCGACGATCGGCAGACCGGTCATCGAGCCCTTGCCCATGTCGTCGGAGAGCTTGGCGCAGCGCTCCAGCAGCCGGGAGTGCAGGTAGAAGACGTCGCCCGGGTACGCCTCACGGCCCGGCGGGCGGCGCAGCAGCAGGGAGACGGCACGGTAGGCGTCGGCCTGCTTGGACAGGTCGTCGAAGACCACCAGCACGTGCTTGCCCTGGTACATCCAGTGCTGGCCGATGGCCGAGCCGGTGTAGGGGGCGATGTACTTGAAGCCGGCCGGGTCGGAGGCCGGGGCCGCGACGATCGTCGTGTACTCCAGCGCGCCGGCCTCTTCCAGCGCGCCACGCACGGACGCGATGGTGGAGCCCTTCTGGCCGATGGCGACGTAGATGCAGCGGACCTGCTTGTCCGGGTCGCCCGAGCGCCAGTTGTCACGCTGGTTGATGATCGTGTCGACGCACAGCGCGGTCTTGCCGGTCTGGCGGTCGCCGATGACGAGCTGGCGCTGGCCGCGGCCGATCGGGGTCATGGTGTCGACGGCCTTGTAGCCGGTCTCCATGGGCTCGTGCACGGACTTGCGCTGCATGACCGTGGGAGCCTGGAGCTCCAGGGCGCGGCGGCCCTCCGCCTCGATCTCGCCGAGACCGTCGATCGGGGCACCCAGCGGGTCGACGACACGGCCGAGGTAGCCGTCGCCGACCGCGACCGACAGGACCTCGCCGGTCCGCTGCACCGACTGGCCCTCTTCGATGCCGCTGAACTCACCGAGGACGACCGCACCGATCTCGCGCTCCTCGAGGTTGAGGGCGAGGCCGAGGGTGCCGTCCTCGAACTTCAGCAGCTCGTTCGCCATGGCCGAGGGCAGCCCCTCGACCTTCGCGATGCCATCGCTGGCAGCGCTGACCGTACCGACCTCTTCGCGCGAGGCCGCGTCCGGCGTGTACGACTGGACAAAGGTCTCCAGCGCGTCCCGGATCTCATCCGGCCGGATCGTGAGCTCCGCCATCTGGGTTCCCTGCTCTCCTTGTTGGGCCCGTAAGTTCCTTCGGGCTCCGGGGGGTGTGAATTCCCCCGACTCCCTTGTACGGCCCAACTCGGGCCGCTTTCGTGCTTGTTGAGTTGGTTGGCGCTCGGCGCCGGGTACTGCCTCAGCCCGCCATCCGCCGCTTGGCCTCGTCCAGCCGGTCGGCGATCGAGCCGTTGATGACCTCGTCGCCCACCCGCACCGCGATCCCGCCGAGGACCTCCGGGTCCACATCCAGGTTCAGGTGCACCTTGCGGCCGTACAGCTTGGCCAGCGCCGCGCCCAGGCGGCGCTTCTGCTCGTCGCTCAGCGGCACCGCGGAGGTCACGACGGCGACCGAACGGTTACGGCGCTCGGCAGCCAGCCGGGACAGTGCTTCGAGCCCACTGTCCAGGCTACGTCCTCGCGGCTGAGTGACCAGCCGGGTCACCAGACGCTCGGTGGCCGGCCTGACCCGGCCCCCCAGCAGCTGGTGCACCAGGGCGCGCTTCGCCTCGGACCCGGCCGTACGGCTGGCGAGCGCCGCGCGCAGGTCCGGCGTCGAGGCCGCGGTCCGGCCGAAGCGGAACAGTTCGTCCTCGACGTCGTCCAGCGAGCCGTCCCGCTCGGCCGCCACCAGGTCGGCGAGGTCCGCCAGCACCTCGACGGCGTCGACCAGGTCACGCTGCGCGGACCAGCGGGAGCGGACCATGCCGGAGACCAGGTCGGTGGCCGGGCCGCTGAGCTGACCGCCGAGCACCCGCTGCACCAGCGATGCCTTGGCCTCGCCGTCCTGCGCCGGGTCGGTGAGGACCCGGCGCAGCGAGACCTCGCGCTCCAGCAGCGCGGTGACGGCGGCGAGCTCGTCGGCGAGGCTCGCCGCGTCGACCGACGTGGAGTCGGTCAGCGCGGTCAGGCTCTCGCGCGCGGCGGCAAGCGCCTGGCGGCTCGCACCGTTCATCGGGCGGCTCCGCTGGCGTCGGCCTCGGCAGCCTCTTCGAGCCCGTCGAGGAAGCGGTCGATGACGCGGCTCTGCCGGGCGTGGTCATCGAGGGACTCGCCGACGAGCTTGCCGGCCAGGTCGGTGGCGAGCTTGCCCACGTCCTGGCGGAGTGTGTGCGCGGCCTGCTTGCGATCGGCCTCGATCTGGGCGTGGCCGGCGGCGATGATCTCCTCACGCTGCCGCTGGCCCTCGGCGCGCATCTCGGCGATGAGCGCGGCGCCCTGTTCCTGTGCCTCGGCACGCAGCCGGGCGGCCTCGTGGCGGGCCTCGGCGAGCTGCTCCTTGTACTGCTGGAGTACCTCGGCGGCCTCCTGCTGGAGCTCATCAGCTTTCTCGATGCCGCCCTCAATGGCTTCACGACGCTCTTCCAGCACCTTGTTGATGCTCGGAAGGAGCTTCTTCCAGAGGAAGAAGAAGACGATGGCGAATGCGATCAGGCCGATGACCAGCTCTGGGATCGGCGGAATGAGCGGGTTCTGCGGAACCTCGGTCTCCGCCATGTTTACCAGGGCGTTCACGTCAGTGCCTTCCGTCGGAAATGGGTTCGTTCGCTCGGTACGTCAGGAGCGGAAGATGAAGCCCATGACGATGCCGATGAGGGCCAGCGCCTCACAGAAGGCGAAGCCGAGGATCTGGTTCTGGCGGATCAGACCGGCGGCCTCGGGCTGGCGGGCCAGCGCCTGGGTGCCGTTACCGAAAACGATGCCGACGCCGATGCCGGGGCCGATGGCCGCGAGGCCGTAGCCGACGGAACCGAGGTTGCCGGTGACGCCACCTTCGGCGGCGAGGTTGACCATGTCGAGAGCAGCGGACATGCCGTTACTTCCTTCTCTGTACGGACCGGCGGGGGTTGGCCGCCGGACAGCTGGGGGATTGTGCGGTAGCGGTAAAGGGCTTGCTCAGTGCTCCTCGACGAGCGCGCCCTGGATGTAGGTGCAGGTCAGAAGGACGAAGACGTACGCCTGGATGACCTGGATGAACAGCTCGAAGGCGACCATCACGATCGTCATCACGAAGGAGACGGCCGAGTAGGCGATCCCGATGCCGTTGAGCATGTACCAGGTCGCGATGGTGAAGAGCACCAGCAGCATGTGCCCGGCGAACATGTTCGCGAAGAGCCGGACGGCGTGCGTGAAGGGGCGCACCAGCAGGTTCGAGAAGAACTCGATGACCATGACCAGCGGCCGAACCGCACCGGGGAGCGAGGGGTCGTAGCCCGTGAAGTTCTTGAACGCGCCCACGAAGCCGTGCCGCTTGAAGGTCAGCGGGACCCAGATGAGGTAGACGAGCAGCGCCAGGCCGAGCGGGATCGAGAAGATCGAGGTCACCGGGAACTGTGCGAGCGGGATGACCGACCACAGGTTCATCACCCACACGAAGAAGAAGAGCGCCACCACCATGGGGACGTACTTCTCGCCTTCCTTCTTGCCGATCGTCTCGTAGACCACGCCTCGGCGGATGAAGTCGTAGCCGGCCTCACCGATCATCTGGAGTTTTCCGGGAACGACCTTGGGCTTGCTGAAGGCGGCCCAGAAGAACCCCACGATGGCGATCGTGCCCACGAGGGCGAGCAGGATCGGCTTGTTGAAGTCGAATCCGCCGATGCTGAACATCGGCTCGAAGACGAACGAGTGGAGCCCTGGAGCCTCGAAGCCGCAGCCACTGAAAAGGTGGCAGTCGGTCTCAAAGGCGAGCATCTGGTCAGCACTCACCGCGGGCTCCTTCTGCATGGCGCATGAAAACGGCTACCTCGTTGTGTCGGCGCGGCGTGCGGCCACGGAACGGCACTGGTCTTGGTCTTACGAATCGGGGGCGGCGGCGGATCAGGAGGCGAGAGTGTCCGTTCCGTCCCGTGGAATCCGGAAGTGGAGGAAACTCCGCCGACCCCGTCTGCTGCGCCGCAGTTGGCAACGGACGATAGCAGTTGCTCGAACGAGCGCTTATCCCGCCCCTACGTGGCACTGGCCTTCTCGCCGGAGCCGGAGGAGGGTTCGACGTACATGATCTTCGCCTTCAGGTGCGCCCTGCCCTGTGCCGCGACCCACACGATGGTGCCGCCGAGCAGTGTGAACGCGAAGGTCTTGGTGTCGAAAAGGGTCGTATCCCGGAAGACCACCAGCACAACGAACAGCAACAGAATCTGTGTCGTGTACAGCAGCAGGCCCATCGCCTGAAAGAGGTGCGGAAAGGAGCGCGCTGTCCGCTGGAGGACGTAAAGGCCGAGACCCATGAAAAGGATCACGACGAGTGCTCCGGCCGCGGCTCCGACTGCGCCCTTACCTCCTGCGAATACGGCGCTGATCACTGCGGCCACGACACCGGCTACGGCGGTCGGGACGGCGCAGTGCAGGAGCATGCGTGCGTCGTTCGACTGCATGTGGTGGCTCCGGGGAAATCGGGGAACGTGGGTCGTCGATGACGAGCGTAGCCCGGCGTGGAGGACTGACCCCCTGGCAGAAGAGCCCGCGAGAGTGCGGCACTTCGGCTGGCCACCGGGTTTCGTGAACGGTATCACAAACTATTTGATGAGGTCTTTACCTACTTGGTGTGCCCCCTGTCACACGCAGGTGTGACAGTACGCGTCTCCCGGTGACGGCAGCCGCTATGTCTGGTATTGGGCTTTTGCCGGTTACCGGGCCGCTCAGTCATGGGTGTTGATCTTCTTCGGCCGGGTGAACTGCCGACGCTCCCCGATGGCTGTTGCACCGTTCAGTCCGGCCATCACGGGCTCGCGCTCCGGCTCTTCGGCCGTCTCCGCCGCGGGAACCGGGTCCTCGCCGGGCCCCGGCGGAGTCGGGGTGACCTCGGCGACCGCCGGCTCTTCCCCGGAACGCCGGTACCGCGGCGGCAGTGCGCGCTGCGCCCAGGCAGGCACCCGCGGGGTGTAGCGCGGCATCAGCAGCACCACCAGGCCCACGGCGCTCAGCAGCACGATCGCCAGCACGATGGCCAGGCTGGAAGAACGCACCGAGAAGGCCACGGCGCCGAAGGCGATCAACGCGGCCCAGAAGTACATGATCAGCACCGCGCGGCTGTGCGAGTGCCCGATCTCCAGCAGCCGGTGGTGCAGATGGCCCCGGTCGGCCGCGAACGGCGAGCGCCCGTTCCAGGTGCGCCGCACGATCGCCATGACAAGGTCGGCGACCGGGATCGCGATGATGCTCAGCGGCAGCAGGAGCGGCATGTACAGGGGCACCATCGTGTGCACAGCGGACTTCACCGAACCGGTGTGCTCGACCATCACGTCCGGGTCGACCTGGCCGGTGACGGAGACCGCGCCCGCCGCCAGCACGAGGCCGATCAGCATGGAGCCCGAGTCGCCCATGAAGATCCGCGCCGGGTGCATGTTGTGCGGCAGGAAGCCCAGGCACATGCCCATCAGCACGGCTGCGAAGAGTGTGGCCGGAGCCGCGGCCTCGATGCCGTAGCCGTACCAGATGCGGTAGGCGTACATGAAGAACGCCACCCCGGCGATGCACACCATGCCCGCCGCGAGGCCGTCCAGCCCGTCCACGAAGTTCACCGCGTTGATGGTGATGACCACCAGCGCGACGGTCAGCAGCGTGCCCTGGAACGGGGTGAGCGCGACATTTCCCACACCCGGCACCGGCAGCCACAGGATCGTCAGGCCCTGGAGCACCATCACACCGGCGGCGATCATCTGGCCGCCCAGCTTCACCAGCGCGTCGACGCCCCACTTGTCGTCCAGCACGCCGATCAGCCAGATCAGACCGGCGCCCGAGAGCAGCGCGCGGGGTTCGTCGGAAAGGGTGAACAGCTCGCCGATGTTGGTCAGTTGCGAGGCCACCAGCAGCCCGGCGCACAGCCCGCCGAACATCGCGATGCCGCCGAGCCGCGGCGTCGGCTCCCGGTGCACGTCGCGCGCCCGCACCGGCGGCATCGCGCCCGCCGCGATGGCGAACTTCCGCACCGGCCCGGTCAGCAGATAGGTGACCGCAGCCGTGACGCACAGCGTCAGCAGATATTCACGCACGGGCTCCCCAAAAGTCTCGCGGGCTGCTCAGGCCCACACCATAGGACACGCTCACTCCTGCCTGCCGGTTCTCGGTGGTGCTTCTACGTGTGCGCGGGAACACCCGTCAAGGCGGTGACCACCGGGTCCAGTGCTCCGCTGATCTCCTCGCCGACGCTGCGGAAGTACGGGATCGGCGCCCCGTACGGGTCGTAGATCTCGTCCGCCTCCGGGCTGGGCGCCAGCAGCCAGCCGCGCAGGGCGGCCGCCGCCTGGACCAGTGCGTGCGCGCGCTCCACCACGCCCTCAGGGCTGCCTGCGGCCGGCAGGGTCGCGGGGTCTATGGCCCGCACCAGCCGGGTGAACTCCTTGAGCGTGAAGGTGCGCAGACCTGCTGAGTGGCCCATGGAGATGACCTGGGCCCGGTGGTCGCGGGTGGCCGTCAGCACCAGATCGGCGCGGATCACATGCTCGTCGAGCAGCTCCCGGCCGGTGAACCCCGAGGCGTCCGCGCCGTGTTCGAGCAGCACGGCCACCGCGTTCTCCTCCATGGGCGCGCCCTCGTGGCCCCATGTCCCCGCGCTCTCGACCACGAGGCCGCCCATGCGGCGCTCCCCGAGCCGTTCGGCCAGGGCATGGCGGGTGAGCCGCTCGGTGATCGGCGAGCGGCACACGTTGCCTGTGGAGACGTGGAGGATACGGAACGCGCCGTCGGCGCCGCTTATGCCGCCGGTCTCGGCCGGCCCACGCCCGGGTGGGGCGGTCACTACGGGGCCACCTCCAGGCCCGGTACGACCTTGCGGAGCTCGTCGGCGTCGATGGCACCCGCGCGCAGCAGGACGGGCACCGAGCCGGTGACGTCCACGATGGACGAGGGCACGTTGTCCTGCGTGGGCCCGCCGTCCAGGTAGACGGCGACCGACTCGCCCAGCATCTCCTGGGCCGCGTCACAGTCCATCGGCGCCGGGTGCCCGGTCAGGTTCGCCGAGGAGACGGCCATCGGGCCGAACTCGTTCAGCAGCTCGATGGCGACCGGGTGCAGCGGCATCCGGACCGCCACCGTGCCGTGCGTCTCCCCCAGGTCCCAGGTCAGCGACGGCTGGTGCCGCGCCACCAGAGTGAGCGCTCCGGGCCAGAAGGCGTCGACCAGCTCCCAGGCTGTCTCGGAGAAGTCCGTGACCAGGCCGTGCAGCGTGTTCGGCGAGCCCACCAGCACCGGCGAGGGCATACCGCGCCCGCGGCCCTTGGCCTCCAGCAGATCACCGACCGCATCGGCGCTGAAGGCGTCGGCGCCGACACCGTAGACGGTGTCCGTCGGCAGCACGACGAGTTCTCCGCGCCTGACGGCCGAGGCGGCCTCGCGCAGACCCGTCGCCCGGTCGGTCGCGTCGGAGCAGTCGTATCGCCGTGCCATTACGGCACCTCCCTGCGTGCGGTGGCAAAACGGGGCCGGTTGTTGAGGTCGGGGTGGTCCGCGGCGTCAGCCCAGCCACGGTCCTCGGTGAAGATCCAGGGCACCTGCCCGCCCTGGGTGTCGGCGTGCTCGATGACCACGACGCCGCCCGGACGCAGCAGCCGGTGGGCGGTGCGCTCCAGGCCGCGGATGACGTCCAGGCCGTCCTCGCCGGAGAACAGCGCGATCTGCGGATCGTGATCGCGGGCTTCCGGCGCCACATGCTCCCACTCGGTGAGCGGAATGTAGGGCGGATTGGAGATCACGAGGTCCACCTGGCCGTCGAGCTCGGCCAGCGCGGTACGCGCGTCCCCCTGGTGCAGCGTCACCCGGGAGCCCTCGACGTTCTTGCGCGCCCACACCAGGGCCGCCTCGTCCAGCTCCACGGCGTGCACCCGGGAGCGGGGCACCTCCTGGGCGAGGGCCAGCGCGATGGCCCCGGAACCGGTGCACAGGTCCACGATCAGCGGCTCGGCCACATCCATGGCCCGTACCGCGTCTATCGCCCAGCCGACCACGGACTCGGTCTCCGGCCGGGGTACGAAGACCCCCGCTCCGACGTGCAGCTCCAGATAGCGGAAGAAGGCGCGCCCGGTGATGTGCTGAAGCGGTTCGCGGGCCTCGCGGCGGGCCACGGCCTCCCAGTAGCGCGCGTCGAAGTCGGCGTCGGCGACGCGGTGCAGCTCCCCCCGTCCGACGCCGTGCACCCAGGCGGCCAGCTCCTCGGCATCGAAGCGCGGCGAGGGCACGCCGGCGTCGGCCAGCCGTTGTGTGGCCTGCGCCACCTCGGCGAGCAGCACGTTCACTCCGTCCCCCTCCCGGGTGTCACTGAGCGGCGGCCAGCTTGGCCGCGGAATCCGCGTCCACGCACGCCTGGATCACGGGGTCGAGCTCGCCGTCCAGCACCTGGTCCAGGTTGTAGGCCTTGAAGCCGACGCGGTGGTCCGAGATGCGGTTCTCCGGGAAGTTGTAGGTGCGCACCCGCTCCGACCTGTCGACCGTCCGGACCTGGCTGCGGCGGGCGTCCGACGCCTCCTTCTCGGCCTCCTCCTGCGCCGCGGCCAGCAGCCGGGCACGCAGGATGCGCAGGGCCTGCTCCTTGTTCTGGAGCTGGCTCTTCTCGTTCTGGCAGGAGACGACGATGCCGGTCGGCTCGTGGGTGATGCGCACAGCCGAGTCGGTGGTGTTCACCGACTGTCCGCCGGGCCCGGAGGAGCGGTAGACGTCGATACGCAGATCGTTCGGGTTGATCTCCACATCCACGTCCTCCGCCTCCGGCAGCACCAGGACACCGGCGGCCGAGGTGTGGATACGGCCCTGCGACTCGGTGGCGGGCACCCGCTGTACGCGGTGCACTCCGCCCTCGTACTTCAGGCGCGCCCACACGCCCTGTCCCGGCTCGGCCGAGCCCTTGGACTTCACCGCGACCTGGACGTCCTTGTAGCCGCCCAGATCGGACTCGTTGGACTCGATCAGCTCGGTCTTCCAGCCGTTGCGCTCGGCGTAGCGCAGATACATCCGCAGCAGATCGCCGGCGAACAGTGCGGACTCGTCGCCGCCCTCGCCCGCCTTGATCTCCAGGATGACGTCCTTGTCGTCGCTGGGGTCGCGCGGGACCAGCAGCAGCCGCAGCCGCTCGGTCAGCTCCTCGCGGCGCCGCTCCAGCTCCTTGACCTCGTCGGCGAAGTCCGGGTCCTCCGCGGCCAGTTCCCGCGCGGTGCCGATGTCGTCCCCGGTCCGCTTCCAGTCGCTGTAGGCGGTGATGATCGGGGTGAGTTCGGCGTAGCGCTTGTTGAGCCGGCGGGCACCCGCCTGGTCGGCATGGATCGCCGGATCGGCGAGCCGCCGCTCCAGGTCGGCGTGCTCGCCGACGAGTTCCTCGACCGCCTCGAACATCGTGGCCATCCCTTACTGATGAGTGGGGGCGCCGCCCCGCCGGGAGGGGCGGGCGGGCACCGGGGCGCTGAGCACCAAAAGAGCGCCGGGCCGCGCTGCCCGGCAAGGGGGCAGCCGCGGACCGGCGCTGTGGTGTCGCTACTTCTTGGCGCTGCCGGCGCTCTTGCCGAAGCGGGCCTCGAAGCGGGCCACGCGGCCACCGGTGTCGAGGATCTTCTGCTTGCCGGTGTAGAACGGGTGGCAGGCCGAGCAGATGTCGGCGCGGATCATGCCTTCCGGCATGGTGCTACGCGTGGTGAACGAGTTGCCACAGGTGCAGCTCACCTGGGTCTCGCGGTACTCGGGGTGGATGTCGCGCTTCAAGGTCACTCCTAGGTTCGGGAGGGCACCGGGTCGGGATACGGGTTGTTTCCCGTGAACCGGGGCCGACGGTCCAGTTTGCCACTGGTTCCCGCACCCCCCAAAACCGGGGGGATGCACCCGGTATTCCCCACCGCCGGTGTCCGCCCCGTACCGCCTGCCGGCGCCGTCAGCGACCGGTCGCCTTCTCGGCGCTCGCCCGGGGCGCCGCCTGGGCCTTGTCGCGCACCACACCGCCTATGTCGGTCTTGTCCCCCGCCGAGCCCTTGGTGGCGGACTTCGGCACCGGCTTGTCGTGCTTGATCGCGGACCAGACCTTCCCGGTCTTGGAGTCGATCTGCACGACGCGGTTCGGGTCCTGGGGGTCGTACTGGACCGGCAGCGTCGTCATCTGGATGTCGTCGGACTTGATGCCCTTGAGCATCTTCGCCATGCCGGTCAGCTTGCCGACCGAGTCCAGGTCGGAGTCGGTGGTGATCGCCGAGGTCGCGGTGTCGGCGAGGTCGTAGAGCTTCTTGGGGCTGCTGAAGACGCCGACGCTGTTTACCTGGTCGATGAGCGCCTTGAGGAACGCCTGCTGGAGCTGGATACGGCCCAGGTCGCTGCCGTCGCCCACCCCGTGCCGGGTACGGACCAGGCCCAGGGACTGCTCACCGTTCAGGCGGTGGGTGCCCGCCTTGAGGTTCAGGTGGCTGTCCTTGTCGTTGATCGCCTTGTGGGTGGTCATCTCGACGCCACCGAGGGTGTTGATCAGCCGCTGGAAGCCGGCGAAATCGACCTCGAGGTAGTGGTCCATCCGGACCCCGGAGAGGGATTCCACGGTCTTGACGGCGCATGCGGGGCCGCCGACCTTGTAGGCGGAGTTGAACATCGCCTGCTGGGCCGGAACGGTCTTGCCGGCCGCGGATCCGTCGCCCTTGCAGCTCGGCCGCTGCACGATGGTGTCCCGGGGGATCGAGACGACGCTGGCCTTGTCGTGCTTCTCGTTGATGTGCAGCACCATCGCGGTGTCCGAGCGGGCGCCGCCCTCGTTCTTGCCGAACTTCGCGTTCGCCCCGGCGCGGCTGTCAGAGCCGAGCACGAGTATGTCCATCGAGCCGTTCGGTACGTCCTGCGGACGGTCGGTGCCCAGCGCCGCGTTGATGTCGACGCCGGATATGTTGCCGTCCAGCTTGAAGTAGACGAAGCCGAGACTTGTCCCGCCGAGCACGACCGCCCCCGCGACGGTCCAGGCTGCGGCCCGCACGGCACGCCGGCGTCCGCTGAGCGGCTTGCGACGACGGCCGGAGGCACCTATGCCCCCGGAGCGGCGTGCTGCCGCCGTGTCGCCCTCGTAGCTGTCGCCCGCCATGGTCACTTCCCTCAGTCCTGCCTCGTGGCGCCGTTGTCCCGCCTGGACGTCGTCCGATGGAGACGTTGTCCCGTGGGGACGCTGTGTCTCGCCCGAAGGGTTGCACAACAGGTCACCGCACGCGCCAGGAGCGCGTTACGTGACAGCGACGCACGGACCGGGCCGCAACGCGGCACTGCTCCCGTTTTACCTGCGACGACGTACCCTCGCCTGCCGAGCCCACACCGGTTACCGGCGGGGAGGGGTTGTGGGCAAGCTCTCAGCAGCCAAAACAGACCGCGAGGGCCGCCCCACCGTGTGTGGTGGAGCGGCCCTCGCGTCATCCGTCCGGGCGAAGGCCCGGGCCCGCGGGCCTCAGTCCCCGTTGCCGGGCGTCGGGGTGTTCTTCTGGATCTGGAGCAGGAACTCCGCGTTGGACTTCGTCTGCTTCATCTTGTCCAGCAGCAGCTCGATGGCCTGCTGCTGGTCCAGGGCGTGCAGCACGCGCCGCAGCTTCCAGACGATCTGGAGCTCCTCGTTCGCCATGAGGATCTCTTCCTTACGGGTACCGGACGCGTCCACGTCCACCGCGGGGAAGATCCGCTTCTCGGCGAGCTTCCGGTCGAGCTTGAGCTCCATGTTGCCGGTGCCCTTGAACTCCTCGAAGATGACCTCCTCCATCCGGGAGCCGGTCTCCACCAGCGCCGCGGCGAGGATCGTCAGGGAGCCGCCGTCCTCGATGTTCCGCGCGGCACCGAAGAACTTCTTCGGCGGGTACAGCGCCGTCGAGTCGACACCACCGGAGAGGATGCGGCCCGAGGCCGGCGCCGCCAGGTTGTAGGCGCGGGCGAGCCGGGTGATGTTGTCCAGCAGGATCACCACGTCGTGCCCCAGCTCCACCAGCCGCTTCGCCCGCTCGATGGCCAGCTCGGCGATGGTGGTGTGGTCCTCGGCAGGGCGGTCGAAGGTCGAGGAGATGACCTCGCCCTTCACCGACCGCTGCATGTCGGTGACCTCTTCCGGACGCTCGTCGACGAGGACGACCATCAGGTGGCACTCGGGGTTGTTCCGCGTGATCGAGTTCGCGATCGACTGGAGCACCGTGGTCTTGCCCGCCTTCGGCGGGGCCACGATCAGACCGCGCTGCCCCTTGCCGACCGGCGAGACCAGGTCGATGATCCGCGAGGTCAGATGGTTCGGCTCGGTCTCCAGCCGCAGTCGGTCCTGCGGGTAGAGCGGGGTGAGCTTGTTGAACTCGGAACGGCCCTTGCCGTCGTCGGGCGACATGCCGTTGACCGAGTCCAGGCGGACCAGCGCGTTGAACTTCTCGCGCCGCTCGCCCTCCCGCGGCTGGCGCACCGCGCCGGTGACGTGGTCTCCCTTGCGCAGGCCGTTCTTGCGGACCTGGGCCAGCGAGACGTACACGTCGTTCGGCCCCGGCAGGTAGCCGGAGGTGCGCACGAACGCGTAGTTGTCGAGGATGTCGAGGATGCCCGCGACGGGGATCAGGACGTCGTCCTCGGCGATCTGCGGCTCGAAGTCCTCCCGGCCGCCGCGCCGGCCCCGGCGGTCGCGGTAGCGGCCACGCCGCCCGCGACGGCCGCCGCCCTCGTCGTCGAAGCCTTCGTCCCGGCGACCGCCGCCGCCGGCCTGGCTCTGCTGCTGGCCGCCACCGCCGCCGTCGCTCTTGCCACGGCTGCGGTCGCGGTCGCGGTCACGGTCGCGCTGGCGCTCGCGCTTCGAGGGACGGTCCTGCTGCTGCTTGCCCTCGCCGGAGGGGCCGCCGCCCTTGCCGTCCTTCTCGGCGCGCTCGGACTTGCCGTCCTGCGCGGCCTGCTTGCCGCCGTCGCCACCGGACTTGGCGTCCGTACGGCCCTCGGCGGTGTCGGCTGCGGCCTCGGCCTTGGTACGGCGGGCACGGCCGCCGCCCTCCTGGGCCGCCTTGGCGTCACCCTCGGTCTGGCCGGGGATGTCGATCTGCTGCTGGCTGCCCTGCGCCTCCGGCTGCGCGGCCTCGGACTCGCCGGTCCGGGCCCGGGAGGTGGCGCGGCGCTTCGGCTTCGCCTCCTCGGCGCCCTCGCCGCCGGACTTGGCGTCCTCGGCGGCCTTGCCTTGCTTGCTGTCGGGGGCCTTGCTCTGCTTGGTCTCGGCTGCCTTGGTCTCGGCTGCCTTGGCGCCCTTGCCCGAAGTCGCGGACGCGGGCTGCGAACTGCCGCCCGCCTGGCGCTCCTTGATGACCTCGATCAGCTGGCTCTTGCGCATCCGAGCGGTGCCCCTGATGCCGAGGCTGGAGGCGACCTGCTGGAGCTCGGCCAGAACCATGCCCTCGAGCCCCGTGCCGGAGCGCCGACGCCTGGGTGCGGCACCGGAGGCAGGCGTGGCGGATGCGTCCGTAGCGGGCGCCGCGGCACCGTCGGCTGCGGTATCGGCGTTCACGCCCATCAGATCGGTGGTGTCGCTCACGAAGGGTCCTTCCCTGGAGCGGACGTCGGCCTGTCTGGCTCGGCGACCGGTTGTGCTGTCCGGCTGGGGTCCTGTGTTCGCGGACCTGGCCGGGGCGGTGGTCCCGCCTGGATGTACGGCGGGGAGATCAGTACGTGGGTTCGGCGTGAAGCCTCGACATGGATGTCCTTCACGTCGGCTCCGGAGCGTGTTCGCCCCTACCCGGCAACAGGCCGAGCAGTGTGGGAGGCTCCTGGGAGAAGAGGTGGTCCCTGCTGGCGCTGCCAGGGGAACACACAAGCACCGCACTCTTCGAACCATCGCACTTTCCTGCGCGGGGCCCAAGTGACTGCGAGTGCAGACTTGAGGTTAACACTACCGGATCCAACAAACATTCCCCCTCTCAAAGATCCGCAACCCGCTGTCACCGGGGTCCGCTGTCCGTGCCTCCCGGTGCGATTCCGGTTCCGTTCCCGGTTCCGTCTCCGGCCTCGATTCCCGCGTTTTCGCTGGTCCGGGCAGATGCGGAGAGCGGCAGGACGCTGGCTCCTGCCAGGTCCGGGGCCAGCCGGTTCGCCGTCCAGCCCTCCCCCGCCAGCCGGGAGACCTTGTCGGCTTCGCCCTCGTCCGCGGCCAGCGCCAGCACCGTCGGTCCGGCCCCCGAGATGACGGCGGGGACGCCCTCGGCGCGCAGCCTGCCGACCAGGTCCGCGCTCTCCGTCATGGCCGGGGCCCGGTACTCCTGGTGCAGCCGGTCCTCGGTGGCGGCCAGCAGCAGCTCGGGGCGGCGCGTCAGAGCCTCGACGAGCAGCGCAGCGCGCCCCGCGTTGAACGCCGCGTCCACGTGCGGCACGGTGCGCGGGAGCAGCCCTCGCGCGGTCTGTGTGAGCAGGGGTTTCGCCGGAACGAAGACCACCGGGACGAGGGATGCCGCGGGCTCCATCCGCAAGGCGCGGGCCGCTCCGCCGTCGGTCCAGGCCAGGGTGAAGCCGCCGAGCAGGCAGGCGGCGACGTTGTCGGGGTGGCCCTCGATCTCGGTGGCGAGCTCCAGCAGCGCGGTGTCGTCCAGCCGGGCCTCACCGCCGGTGGTCACGGCGCGGGCCGCCATCACACCGGCGCAGATCGCTGCGGAGGAGGAACCGAGACCACGGCCGTGCGGAATCCGGTTGGCACATACGACCTCCAGGCCGCGCGGCTGCCCGCCCAGCAGGTCGAAGGTGGTGCGCAGGGAGCGGACGAGCAGGTGGTTCTCGTCGCGG
The DNA here is from genome assembly GCF_052246355.1 of Streptomyces sp. 3N207. Taxonomy (NCBI): domain Bacteria; kingdom Bacillati; phylum Actinomycetota; class Actinomycetes; order Kitasatosporales; family Streptomycetaceae; genus Streptomyces; species Streptomyces sp. 3N207. The sequence continues at coordinate 370,698 of NZ_JBQQBV010000003.1, forward strand.
GGCAGGGTCTCGGCGCCCTCGCCCGCGATGTCGATGTGCAGACCGGAGTCGGCGACGCGGACCACCACGTCGTCGTAGAGCCCCAGGGCGAGGCCCAGGGCGTCGAAGCCGGGGCCGAGGTTGGCGCTGGTGGCGGGGACGCGCACCCGGACGGCGGCGGCGCGGAACGCGGGACCGGCCATCTCTCGATGACTCTCCTTGGTTTGGGTTTGCGGAGCATCCCCTCGACCGCGGCTGCGCCGGACCGGTCACGGCTCCGCGCTCACCCGCGGTGGGGACGTACGGGAGTCGGGGTGAAACTCAGCCTATCGAAGGTGGGTTCACTGGCGACATAGGGCGCACAGGAGGCGCACGATGCGTGTCGTGAGCCTCGCCGTGCTTCCGCGCAGTACGCGAGCGTACAGCGCGCCGAGCCGAACCGTTGCCGCCCCCGGAAGCGGAACCGGAATCGAAGCCGGAACCGGAACCGGAATCGGAACCGGAATCGGCCCGGATGAAGCCCACAGAGGATCTGCCCAGGGAACGGGCCCGGGGAAACCAGCTCGGGCGGAACCGGTTCAGACCAGTGGCGGCCAGCCAGGTCGGACCAATGGCGGAGCCGACCCGGAGCGGGCCCGGAGCCGGGCCGGTCGGTTCTGCGGCCGGGCCCGGCCCGGCCGTGAGTCGGCTCAGGCCAGACCGAGGCGCTCGGCGGCGGCGTCCGCGTCGACGGGGACGACGATGGGCTGCGGCGCGCCCGCCACGGCCCAGTCCGGGTCCTTGAGGCCGTTGCCGGTGACGGTGCAGACGATGCGCTGTCCCGACTCGACCTTGCCCTGCTCGGTCGCCTGGATCAGGCCCGCAACCGACGCGGCCGAGGCCGGCTCGACGAAGACGCCCTCCTGCGCGGCCAACAGCCGGTAGGCACGCAGGATCTGACGGTCTGTCACGGCGTCGATGAAGCCGCCCGACTCGTCCCGCGCCTGCTCGGCCAGCGTCCAGGACGCCGGGTTGCCGATCCGGATGGCGGTGGCGATGGTGCTCGGCTCCTTGACGGCCTCGCCGCGCACGATCGGCGCGGCACCGGACGCCTGGTAACCCCACATCCGCGGCGTGCGGGTGGCCGGACCGTCCGCGTGATACTCGCGGTAGCCCTTCCAGTAGGCCGTGATGTTGCCCGCGTTGCCCACCGGGAGAACGTGGATGTCGGGCGCGTCCCCGAGCATGTCGACGATCTCGAAGGCTGCGGTCTTCTGCCCCTCGATCCGCACCGGGTTGACCGAATTGACCAGCGCCACCGGGTACTTGTCCGACAGCCCACGGGCCAGCTCCAGGCAGTCGTCGAAGTTGCCGTCGACCTGAAGGATCTTGGCGCCGTGCACCAGCGCCTGCCCCATCTTGCCCAGCGCGATCTTGCCCTGCGGCACCAGCACGGCGCAGACCATCCCGGCCCGTACGGCGTACGCGGCGGCCGACGCCGAGGTGTTGCCGGTGGAGGCGCAGATGACGGCCTGGGCCCCCTCCTCCTTGGCGCGGGTGATGGCCATCGTCATCCCGCGGTCCTTGAAGGAGCCGGTGGGGTTGGCGCCCTCGACCTTGAGGTGGACGTCGCAGCCGGTCAGCTCGGAGAGCTGCTGGGCGGGCACCAGCGGAGTGCCGCCTTCACGAAGCGTGACGGGGCTGGTCCCGGGGGCGACCGGGAGGCGGTCGCGGTACTCCTCGATGATGCCGCGCCACTGCGGGCGCCCCGCGGCGCGCATCTGTGACATCGGAGGCTCCATGACGGTCACTGTTCCTTGGCTCCCTTACTGACCATTGTCCGGCGCTGCCCATCGCGCCGTACTGCTCGCGCTGCGCGCCGCTCGCCGGGGTCGGCGCTCGGCACGTTCACTCCCCCTCGACCCGCATGATGCTGGCCACCCCGCGCACCGTGTCGAGGCCGCGCAGGGCCTCGACCGTCGCGCTGAGCGCCGCGTCCGGGGCCCGGTGGGTGACGACGACGAGCCAGGCTCCGTCGTGTGCGCCTTCCTTGCCCTTCTGCCGCACCGTGTCGATGGAGACGCCGTGCTCGGCGAAGACCGTGGCCACCTGGGCCAGTACGCCGGGTTTGTCGGCCACGTCCAGGCTGATGTGGTAGCGGGTGACCACCTCGCCCATCGGCGAGACGGGCAGCTGCGCGTACGCGGACTCGCCCGGGCCCTTGCCGCCGCTGAGCTTGTTGCGGCAGGCGGCCACCAGGTCGCCGAGCACGGCGGAGGCGGTGGGCGAGCCGCCGGCGCCGGGGCCGTAGAACATCAGCTGCCCGGCCGCCTCGGACTCGACGAACACCGCGTTGTACGCCTCGCGCACCGAGGCCAGCGGGTGGCTGAGCGGGATCATCGCGGGGTGCACCCGGGCGGTCACCGAGCGGCCGTCCTCGGCCCGCTCGCAGATGGCCAGCAGCTTGACGGTGCACCCCATGCGTTTCGCGGAGGCGATGTCGGCCGCCGTCACATCGGCGAGGCCCTCGCGGTGCACGTCGTCCAGCCGTACGCGGGTGTGGAAGGCGATGCCCGCCAGGATGGCCGCCTTCGCCGCCGCGTCGAAGCCCTCCACGTCCGCCGTCGGGTCGGCCTCGGCATAACCGAGCGCGGTGGCCTCGTCCAGCGCCTCGCTGTAGCCGGCGCCGGTGGACTCCATCCGGTCGAGGATGAAGTTGGTGGTGCCGTTGACGATGCCCAGCACCCGGTTGACCTTGTCGCCCGCCAGGGACTCGCGCAGCGGCCGCACCAGCGGGATGGCGGCGGCCACCGCCGCCTCGTAGAAGAGGTCGACGCCGTACTTCTCGGCGGACTCGTGGAGGGTGGAGCCGTCCTCGGCCAGCAGTGCCTTGTTCGCGGTCACGACGCTGGAACCGTGCTCGAACGCCGAGGTGATCAGGGCCCGCGCAGGCTCCAGGCCGCCGATGACCTCCACAGCCACGTCGATGTCCTCGCGCGCGGCGAGCGCCGCCGCGTCGGTGGTGATCAGCGCGGGGTCGATACCCGCACGGACCCGGTCGGGCCGGCGTACGGCGACCCCGGCCAGCTCGACCGGGGCACCGATGCGCTGGGCGAGGTCCTCCGCGTGCGTCGTCATGATGCGTGCCACCTCTGAGCCGACGACCCCACAGCCCAGCAGCGCCACCTTCAGCGGACGCGTACGCATCATCTGACCTCTTTTTCTCGACTTCTTCTCTTCCGAGCCGACGTCCGGCCCGTCGGACCCGGCGCTCCGTCGCGTCAAGTCTCACTTACCGAAACGGAGATTCCACGCCTGGTCCAGTATGTGGGATCTATATCTCGCTAACCGACATCGAGTCGCAGGAGATCTTCCTCCGTCTCGCGCCGCAGGATCGTCCGCGCCTCCCCGTCCCGCACGGCGATGACCGGCGGACGCAGCGCGTGGTTGTAGTTGCTCGCCATCGACCGGCAGTACGCGCCGGTCGCGGGCACGGCCAGCAGATCGCCGGGCGCCAGGTCCGCGGGCAGGAACGCGTCCCGTACGACGATGTCACCGCTCTCGCAGTGCTTGCCGACGACCCGGCTGAGCATCGGCTCCGCGACGGAGGCCCGGGAGACCAGCGCCACGCTGTACTCCGCGTCGTACAGCGCCGTGCGGATGTTGTCCGACATCCCGCCGTCCACGCTCACATACGTACGCAGCCCCTCCAGCTCCTTGAGCGTGCCGACCTCGTAGAGCGTGAACGCAGTCGGCCCGACGATGGCCCGCCCCGGCTCCACCGACAGCCGCGGCACCGCCAGCCCCGCCACCTCGCACTCGCGCGTGACGATGTCACCCAGCGACTTGGCGATCTCGTGCGGCTCCCGGGGGTCGTCCTCGGGCGTGTAGGCGATCCCTAGTCCCCCGCCCAGGTCGATCTCGGGCAGCTCGATCCCGTGCTCGTCCCGGATCTGGGTCAGCAGCCCCACCACGCGGCGGGCCGAGACCTCGAAGCCGGCCATGTCGAAGATCTGCGAGCCGATGTGCGAGTGGATGCCGATCAGCTCCAGGCTGTCCAGCCTCAGCACCCGGCGCACGGCCTCGGCGGCCCCTCCGTCGGCCAATGCCAGCCCGAACTTCTGGTCCTCGTGCGCGGTCGCGATGAACTCGTGCGTGTGCGCCTCGACACCGACCGTGACCCGGATCTGTACCGGCTGGCGCCGCCCGAGCCGCTCCGCGGCGTGCGCGACCCGGGCGATCTCCTGGAAGGAGTCCAGCACGATCCGGCCCACGCCCGCCTCGACGGCCCGGTGGATCTCCTCGTTCGACTTGTTGTTGCCGTGCAGCGCGATCCGCTCGGCGGGCATCCCGGCGGCCAGCGCGGTCGCCAGCTCGCCGCCGGAGCACACGTCGAGGTTCAGCCCCTCCTCGTACAGCCAGCGCACGACAGCACGGGAGAGGAACGCCTTCCCGGCGTAGAACACATCGGCGTCCCGACCGAAGGCGTCCCGCCATGCGCGGCAACGGGCGCGGAAATCCGTCTCGTCCAGCACATACGCCGGAGTACCGAACTCCTCGGCGATCTTCCGTACGTCCAGCCCGCCGACGGCGACGGCTCCGTCCTGCGTGCGCTCGACGGTCTGCGACCACACGCGCGGGTCGAGCGAGTTGAGGTCCGCCGGGGGCGCCGTGTAGTGGCCCTCGGGGAGAACGTCGGCGTACCGGGGTCCTGCCGGGTGTGCGGAACGGCTCATGATCGTGTCCCTGTGTCCCTGTTGCTGAGTTTCGGAGTCTGTGGGTTCACAGCCGCTAGAGCTGTGCGGGTGCGGTGACGCCGAGCTGGGACAGGCCGCCTGCCAGCACCGCTCCGGTGGCCTCGGCGAGGGCCAGCCGGCCGCGATGGGCGGCCCCGGGTTTTTCCTCGCCCCGGGGCAGCGGCGGACATGTGTCATGGAATACGGCGAACGCCCCCGCGACGGCATCCAGATGCCGGGCCAGCGCGCCGGGCGCGGTGATCCGCTCCCGGTCGGCGAGCAGAGCCAGCAACCGGGCACCGGCAGCGCAGAGCGGCACGGCACTCTCCGGCTCCGGCCGCAGCCCGAGCCGCCGGCCATTACGCAGCAGCGAGCAGACCCGCGCATGCGCGTACTGCACCCGGAAGAGCGAACTGGAGCGCTCGATACGGACCGCGAGCGCCGCCGGGTCCTCGCCGGTCGACGCCGCCCAGCGTGGGATGTCCTGAGCCGGGATGTCGGTCGGCCGGTGAGGGGGCACGGTGCTGTCGGACCCGTCCGTCGGTCCGCTCTCCGCGCTGCTGCTGCTGCTCTCCGCGCCGGTCCCGCTCCCGCTCTCCGCGAGGGTGCGCACCAGCGCTATCCGGCCGGCGGGCCCCAGCGTGACGTTCACGAACCCTCCGGCGACAACGACGGCCTCCGCCACCGCGTCCTCGTCCCGTACCAGCCGCGCGCACAGCTCCTCCGCGACCTCCTGTGCGGGACGCCCGCAGGCCGCGGCGGCCTGGAACGCGACCCCCGTCGCGTAATCCCCGCCACCCCGCCGCGGCGGGGACTCCACGACGACACGTACACCGGCCAAGCGTTCCTCCGCGCCCCCGCCGCCATCGTCCGAGAGCACACGGGGCAGCGTGTGCCTGATGGTGCGCGAGAGCTGGGCGGGGGTCACAGAGCAAGCGTATGGGAGGCAGGGTGGGTCTGCGCGAGCCGGTTTCGGCAGCTGGGACGGCGACGTAATTGGAAGGGCCGCGCTGGTCACACACTGCGGCGGGCCGACAACACAGGGCAGATGCCCGAAGGCTTACCCTCTCCCTCTACGCGTCCCTCTCTACGCGTCCCTCTACTCTCGCCCTCCCCCTCTCAGCCGTCTCAGCCCCTCAGGCGCTCAGGGTTCGACGACCTCGGAGACGACGGGACCACCCCCCTCCGCGCCGGCCGTTCCAGGTCTCCCATGCATCAGACGGCGCACCATCCGCACCAGGTCAACGGGCTCGAACGGTTTCCCGAGAAACGCATCCACGCCTCTCTCCCCGACCACACCCCCGCCCTCCAGCTCGGTGCACGCACTCACGAGCGCGAGCGGCAGGTGCCGCGTACGGGGATCGGCCCGCAGCCGCTCCGCCGTACGCACCCCGTCCAGACGCGGCATCACCGCATCGAGCGTCACGACGTCGGGCCGCACGCGATGCACCACGTCCAGGCACTCGGCACCGTCGACGGCGGTCACCACCTCGAAGCCCTCAAGCTCGAGGTTGACCCTGATCAACTGCCGGATGACGCTGCTGTCGTCCACAACAAGCACCCGGCCGGACATACCTGGCACATCAAGAAGCGTAGGCGCGCCCCTCCACCTGCGTCCGGGTTTTGCCCATTTCCACCCCACACCCCGCCCTCCCCCCAAACCCGTTCCTGCCCACCCCCAGTGACCTGGTAGTGTTCTACCTGTCGCCGCCCAAACGGCCGCGCCCCCGTAGCTCAGGGGATAGAGCAACGGCCTCCGGAGCCGTGTGCGCAGGTTCGAATCCTGCCGGGGGTACTTTGATTCAAGTGCCGAAACGCCCTGTGACCAGGTTGGATGCTGGTGCAGGGCGTTTGTCGTGTGTGCAGCCGGATGCGGCTGCGAGCCGCTGTTTGTCGGTGGTCGCGGCGTATTCGCGGGATGGATTCGGTCCCGTTTCCGCAGGTCAGGGCCATTGCATGAGAAGGCCCCCGGGATGACTCCCAGGGGCCTGACTGTAGTCGTTCAGCTCTCAGTTCTCAGTCGGTCTCGCTCTCGTCTTCGGTGTCGGAACCGTCGTCCCAGAGGGCGTCGATCCGTTGGTTGGCTACTTGCTGCCGACCGTCGAGGCACTTCGCGTAGCGGGTCAGCAACACGTCCACGCGGTTGCCCGCGCGCTCCGCCACCTCGGCCGGATCGACTCCCGCGTTCAGCCAGGAGGACAGGGCCGCGTGCCGCAGGTCGTACGGCGTACCGGCGAGCGGTGAGGCAACCTGTTCCGGGGTAAGGGCCAGGGCGCGCGCTTCCTCCCAGGTACGGGAGTACGACGACGAGCCGATGACGCCGCCCCGCTCGTTGAAGAACAGTCGGCCGTCTTCGGCCGTGCCCTCGGATCATTCTTCACCTGGCTACAGCTGAAAACTCAAGCTAGGGCCAACAACGCTCAGGATGTGGACCTCGACCGCGTCGGCGTCTGGATTCGGACCGCCGAGCCCGAGCTGTGCACCGGTCACCGTGCTCCCGGTGAGACCAAGTCCGAGGCAGGCAAGCGGTTCCTCGTCTTTCCCGGCTTCATGTGGCACGGCCGAGCTGGGCGAGCCGGATGAGCTGCGTGACCATCTCGTCCCGTCGTTCCTTGGACGAAGAGCCCTACCGAGAGGCCCGTGCCTGGCTCGACCACGGCCAGCCAGCAGCGACCCGCGAACTCGAAGAGGGCAAGCGTCATACGCTCACCCTCAAGCAACGCACCACAGCAGCGACTTGGACAGTCAGCCCGATAGCCTGCCCGCCAGCTCACCAGGCGCGTGCGTAACAACTTTCTCTACGACTTCAAGGCGGCCCGCTGACGCGGGCCGCGCGCGCTGGCGGCCCGTGGCCGCCGCCCGCTCCTGTCTCCGCCCCGCTCCGCGCCGACCCCGGACCGCTCAGCGCGCAGCCACAACAGCGATCCGCTTGCCCCGCCAGGGCTCCAGGTGGCGTCGGCCCGCACGACTCAGCCGACCAGCGGACGCCAGCACGCACGACCAGGCGCAGACCAGGCACAGAAGTCGACCGGCCCTGTACCCCCGGACCAAGTACGCCGAGAAGGTCCGTGGCGCGGCGCCCAGATCTCGTCGCGGTCTGCGGGCCGGTCCCGCCATCGCCAGGTGGTCGGCTGGGGCTGCGCGGAGGCGTCTGCGGGTCAAAGATCAGAAGCATGGAAACGTGGCTGATGCCGGTGGCCGGTTGGGGGATACACATGCGGATGCTCGGATGTCTGTCCCGTCGTCGTGGCTGACTTTCCCCGCTTGAGGTAGCAGCCAGCTCGGCGGCGACCTTGGCCTGACGGTCGTGGCTGGGACGGTCGTCCTCGGGCCGTTCCCGGGCCGTGCAACGGGGTCGACGGTGACGGCCGATGGAAACTGCCCGAGGGATCAGCGCAGATCAGGAAGCCGTACGGCGAAGGCCCCGCAGGTGACATATTTGCGGGATCACTTCCAGAAGGGCTGGTCGGCGCCACCGAGAGGCGCTACGAACCGGCCATCCGCCCCTGCTCCGGACAGGAGGGGACTCGCTACCCGCACGCTCGGGCGTACAGGCAGCGTCAGGGCTGTGTTTCCGATTTGCGGTCTGTCGATCTTGCGCGGCACTTCGCGCCTGCCTCGCCGCAAGATCGTTGGTGGGCTTGACACGCGCATCGAGGCTCCACCGACCGTGGGCGACAACGGCCTATCAGCCGCGACTCACTCCGACAGGTCATCCAGCTTGGCGGCAAGAGCCGGGAGCGGTACATCCTTGTCAGGAGCGGAAGCGTTCCTAGCCCTGCTGGGCCGTGCGCCGGACAGGTGCACATGGGCAGGCCGACGCCTTGCCGTCGTAGAGAAGGGCGCAGCGCGTGGTGGACAGCATGGGCTGGGTGAGTGACCTGCTCGCGGCGGTGCAGTCTGCGCAACCGGTGAAGTCTGTCGTGGTCCTGGCAACGGTTCTGCAGGAGCAGTTCGCCGCTGAGGAGGTCTCGTTCCTCATCACCGATCGCGGGGGCAATGCCGTGGTCCGGTTGACGGGATCGAGAGAGCAGGGCGGCACCGTCGCACCCGAGCCGCTTGCCCTGTCCGGCACGGCCTATGAGCGGGTGATCCACTCGCAGCAGTTGTGGGTGAGTACGGAGGGGCATGCGGAAGACGACACCGGGCGGCGTAGTTCCCGGGTGGTCGCGCCGGTGACCCACCGGGGGGACGCGATCGGGGTCCTGGAATTGTCCCTCCCTGTTCCCCCCGACCGGGAGAAGCTGGAACGGATCACCGAGGCCACCCGCGTGCTGGCGTATGCCGTGGTCGCCGACAGACGCTTCACCGATCTGTACGAGTGGGGGAGACGGACCACTCGACTGTCCCTGGCCGCGGAGATCCAGCACCGCCTGCTGCCCGAGTCCTTCACCTGCGATGCCGGACCTTTCATCATCGCCGGGTCTCTGGAGCCGGCAACCGATGTCGGCGGTGACACCTTCGACTACACCCTCAACGGTCACGGCCTCAACATGTCCCTGACCGATGCCATGGGTCACGACGTGCGGGCAGCGTTGCTGGCGACGGTCATCGTCAGTGCCCTGCGCAACGCCCGCCGCGCGGGTGCGGGACTCGCAGCACAGGCAGAAGCCGCTAACAAGGCGGTGCTCGAACACGCCGTGCGCGAGCACCGCGCGGTTCTCGACCAGTCCGCTCAGGTGACCCATGCGCTGGCCGAACACGGCGCCCAGGCGATGGTCACGGGGCAACTGCTGTGGGTCGCGTTCGAGACCGGGCGCACCGAGTTCATCAACGCAGGCCACGTCTGGCCGCTGCTGCTTCGCGACGGGCAAGTCGAGGAGATCGCCCCGGGCGTCGATCTGCCGTTCGGTATCGCACCCCGCGCCGAATATCACGTCCAGAGTCTCGATCTGCGCCCCGGCGACCGCCTCTTCCTGCTCACCGACGGAATGATGGAACCGCACGGCCAAGATCGAGAGCTGCGCCGCCTCATCAAAGAAACCGGCGCTTTGCATGCTCGCGAAGCGACGCGCGCCCTCACCCAATCCGTAATGCGGGCCAGCGAGCACGACCCGAGAGATGACGCCACGGTGCTCTGCCTGGACTGGGGCGGCCCTGAATGGCCCCACTACGGCACGTCGCCCCCTTCACCGTGGGGACAGGTGGAGCCACCGGCCCGCACCTCTACGTCTGCGAGGCGATGAAGACGGTCAGCATCGACTCGGTGCTGTACAGCAGCGAAGCACAGCAACCACACCAACCGCCAACGCCCACAGTCGGACGGCGCAGCCCGTTGTCCGTCCTGAATGACCGCAGACGACCGGCCTGGGTAGAGCTTGTAAACAGAAGGTCCGCCCATGGCCGGTGGCGCACCACATCGCACCAGATGCGCACCAGATCGACGGGTGAACCACGGTCAACACCGGTCATCCCCCCCCAGTGCCCAGCACCAGGCGACGAACCGCCATCCGCCCAGCTCAGAGCTCCAACTGCCCCCAATCACCCGTGATTCCCAAGCTCATAGCTCAGCCGACACGTAGGTGGCTCGTCGTTCGGCTCGGGCTGCGGCGCTGGGGCGCCGTTCCCGGCCGACGACGAGCCACCTGTACTGCTTGGCAGACTTGTTCGCCGAGCGGTGCTATGCCGCTGAACTGTCTGCGGCGCCTCCGAGCCCCGGCTGGCCGTCTTCCTGCCACGCCATCTCCGCCGTAAGCCCAGTCGTCAGCAAGTCGGCCAGCAGCCGCGCCGCGTCCGGGCGTACCGCGCCGAGGGTGACGACACCGTACCCGAAGACGTTCACGTCCGCCTTGAGCCCCGGCAGGTCCACATCCAGGCCGACCGCGCGCAGCATCTCTGCGAGGCCGTCAGCAGCGCGCTTGCCTTCCGCCCAGCCGCGTACGTAGGCCACACCTGGAGTGAGGCAATCCGCAGGTCGCGCACACGCCCTTGGGGTCCGTCACGTCGTCCACCTCATCCGCTCTGCTCAGTCGTTCCGCTGCTGACGGCCGTTCGTGCCCGTGCCAGGCACGTCGTACGTGCTCTCCAGCGCCCGCCGCAGCAGCTCCGTCAGCCGCTCGGACGTCTCCGGCGAGATCCGGCCGAGTTCGATCAGCCCGTGTCCGAAGGCGTTCAGGTCGGCACGCAGGTACGGGAAGTCGCGTTCCATCCCGGCAGCGATCAGTACGTCCCGGAGCCCAGCGACCGCGTCCCGCGCTGCGTACCACTCCTCGCTGTCGAGCGGGGACCAGCTCGCGCTGTCACCGCTGTGTTCGTGGTCAGCCGGCATGGGTGCCCTCACCTACCACGGAGGCGGCCGACTGCTCACGGCCGTACCGGTCAGCCCGAGCCACCACAGACGACGCGGCGACAAACATCGCGGCCAGTGCCGCAATCCGCGAAGGGGAAGCCTCCGGTCGACGCATCGGAGCCCGCAGCCAGATGTAGCGATCCCCCGTCAGCGGCATCGGCCCGGGAACGACCACTACCGAGCCCTCGCCCAGGTAGCGGTACTCAGGCGCTTCATCCGCCGACTCCTGCCGGATCATTCGATCGAACGGATCACGTGCCCAGGTGGGGACGAAGAAGCCGACCTGTTCGGATGCCCGGTCCGCCATCACGGGTCCCAGCGGCATTCCGTGGCGCTGGAGTTGGTCGAACGTCTCCAGCCCGACCCGCTGCCCGACCACCACGACGTCGAAGAAACGCCCAGCCGGAAGCGCGCAGGGGCGTCGAGGGGCAACCGCCCAGTACTCCCGGCACTCGTCCGGGTCATCGGATGCGCAGGAGATCCACTGAACTCCCCTTCTTGTCATCATCTGCACGTCGAGTCACCTCAGTTGGTCCAAGCCCCAGCCGTTTGGCCGCGTTGGAACCACCTTGGGTCGCACAGCCCTGAGCTGGGCAGATGACGAGAGGTGACGGGGGATGACGTGCCCTCCGGTCCCGCGTCACCCCGGATCACCTGCCGACAAACGCACCAACCTCCGAATTACGGGCAGACAGCATGGGCTTACATTCCGTAAATTATCGGAGGGGCGAGCAGGACAGCGCACGTGGCCATACGGGCGGGGGAGGCGATCAGAACGGAAGCGAACCGACCCTTCGGGGAACTTCTCCGCGCGGCTCGCAAGGCCCGCGGCTGGGGCCAGCTCAGGCTCGTCAGCGAGCTGCGACGGTGCGCGAAGCGCCACGGGAAGGCGCTCCCGTCCGATGCCAGCGTGAAACGCCGCATCGCAACCTGGGAGAACGGGCACAGCGTGCCCGATGAGTTCTACGGGGCGCTCATCTGCGAGGCGCTGGACATCGCTCCGGCCGAGTTGGGTCTGAGTGCCGCCGCCGGCCAGGACTCCCGCTTGCTGGAGACGCGCTATCCCCCGACCCCGGAGGAGGCGTTTCAGACCGTCAGCCAGTTGTGGCGAGCTGACTTGCACGGATACGAGCCACTGTTGCTCTCCGAGGCGTCACAGCACGCGTGGAGCGAAGCGTCCTTGCGATGGTTGGTCGCGCCCGATCCGTCGTTCCCCTCCACTGTCCGGACGGATAGCGCACGGGTGGGACTGGCCGACGTAGCGATGATCAAGACGACCAGTGACATGTTCGCCGAGATGGACGACCGGTTCGGCGGCGAGCATGCGCGACAGTCTGTGGTCCAGTACCTCAGCCAGGATGTGACACCCCTGCTCACGGGTCAGTACACGGAAGCCGTCGGCCGTGCGCTCTTCTCCACGGTCGCGGAGTCCACGCTGCTGGCCGGTTGGATGTCGTACGACGCGTGTCACCACGGCCTGGCTCAGCGGTACTTCCTCCAGGCGCTCCGTCTCGCCCAGGACGGCGACGACCGCCGGTTGGCGGGGAGCATACTGTCCGCGATGAGCCATCAGGCCACGTTCCTGGGCAACTTCACCGAGGCCGCGACACTCGCCCGAGCCGCACGTATGGGCATCTCGGGCGTGGCGACACCGACCCTGATGGCCCAGTTTCACGCGATGGAGGCTCGCGCCCTTGCCCGTACGGGCGATATCCGCGCATGCGAGCTGGCGCTGAGCGAGGCCACCAAGGCGCTGGAGAGCCGCAACAGCAGCGACGAGCCCGAGTGGATCACCTACTTCGACGAGGCCGAGCTGGCAGCCGAGGCCGCCCACTGCTTCCGCGACGTGAACAGCGCGCGCCGAGCCGTGGCCCATGCCGAGAACGCCATGAGCGGCAGCCATGTGAGGAGCGACTTCTTCGCGACGATGGTTCTTGCGGACGCCCACCTTCGGGCCGGAGATCCCGAGGAGGCATGCCGAGTTGCGTTGGATGCGCTGGATCTCGGCGAACAGCTTAAGTCAGCGCGATGTGTCAGCTACCTAGCGGAGTTTAGGAAGACCCTTTCAGGGGAATTAGCGTCCGCCTCTTGTGTACGCGACTTCACCGCCGAGGCGTCAAATCACCGCCTATGGAAGGAATCTGGTAAAAGGTTTGGATAACGGCCAGCTACCCCCCCTGGGGAATCTCAGCCGCCCCGTGATCCGCTCTCCCCCATCTGAGTGGCAGACGAATGATCTCCAACACTCAACGCGCTAACACTGCCCTGAACCGTGATTTCGTTAGCACTTCGAGTTTCGTACCATTTGAGCATTACATCTCGCACGAATCTTACTGCGGGAGCAAGATGCCGTAGAGCAAAACCAACGACAATGAGAGCGATCACGCCAATGGCGATCTTTGGCATCACTGAGAGATTTCGCACTAGCCCACTAGCCCCTAGACCCGCCAGCGCCATGAGCAGGAACGCGGAGAAACAGAATGGCACGACATGCTCACTGTCATTCGCAGTTCTAATGACGGAACCTTCGATGAATTGAACCCCGCCCTCGGGGCTATAGGAAATAGGGCGCCAACGTTCCCCGCCTTGCCCACTGGCGAGGATCTTGAAAGTAACGCCTTGCCCACTCTCAAGCTGACCAAGCCCATAGATAACTTCGCTTCTACTCTGCTCCAGGCTTGTGCGTCGCTCAACCCCGAGTTCACGGTCAGGCTCCGGTGAGCAGTGAGCATCTACCAGAGCCGCCGTTGGGGGAAATTCGAAGCGGATCTGGTGATCGCGAATTACCTGATTCCCGGCGTTCTCTACATGAAACTCGATCAGCGTCAACTCGTCGACCGGAGAGCCGCGATAGAGTAGTTGAATTCTTTGACGAATATCCGAGTCGATATCAATACCAGCCCCCTGCGTCTTCGCGTTCCAGACCAATCTCTTGCGAGGCTCTCTGGCAGACTGGAGACGAAAGGCGAGGTACGAGGCCAGCAATGTCGCTACAGCCCCTATGAGGGCGGCAGTGAACTCAGATTGGTGATCGGTTAGCAGTTCGGACGCGATTGACGCTGCCACTTTCTGCAATCTCCCCGTAGTTATCCCATATGAGATCCATCGACACTCTAGAACGGTTGCCAGTTGCGACGGCTCCCGCCTTGACGAATATCGCCGACTCGGCGCGAAAACTCTTCTGCCGATTTAGCTTTTGCGGATGCCTGCTGTCCGAGCCACAGCGTCATCATCAGTTCGCGTACGTCGGCCAAGGCCGGGTATCCCGGCCAGTTCATGAGATCGAATCCGTAGTGGTGGACGAAGGATTCATACTCCGTCCGTGTGTGCCAGCCGAACCGCTCGTAGAAGAGCGCGGTCTGCACCAGGTCCCATTCGCGGGGAGCGAGCGCGAAGCCATCGAGGTCGATCAGCACCGCTTGGCCCGTGCGACTGCGCAGGATGTTGCCGATGCTCGCGTCACCGTGGATCAAGCCGAAGGGAAGCACGAAGTCCAGGCGGCTGTACGCCTTGTTCAGCTCTCCGGCCCGCTCCTCCAGGAACGTCCGGTCTGCATCCGAGACACCGTCCAGTGTGCGCAGCGAGCCCCACACCTTGGCAAAGGGGTCGAAGTACGGCATCCCCAGCGACTTCGGCTCTTCCAGCCAGTGCAGCCACTTCAGCAGGTCCGCCAGCTCATCCAGCCGGGCGTACTCGACTTCGTCCTGAAGGTTCACCCAGTACGTGACGACCCGACCACCGATTACGACCGGCTGTTCCACGTCGCCCAGCACCCGCGTAGCCGGGAAGTCCTCCGTCTCCAGCCAGCGAGCGACCCCGACGGCCCGCTGCATCTCCTCCAGAGCGCCAGTGTCCCGCGCGATGCGGACGATGACCGGAGCCGTCGACAACCGGTATACCGCGTTGGAGCCGAGCCGCAGTAGCTCCGCGCCCGCAAGGTCGAGGCCGGCCGAGGCGCACGCCTCCCGGAGGACTGCACCCGCGCTCTCCTCGGTGAACTCCGCTACCCGTGCACCCGACTCGCCACCATCCGAGACCATGAGAGCGACGCTACCGGCCCCGCCACGAGCCCGGCAGGCCGTTCACGTAGTAATGGCGTAATGATCTTGGTCACCCCGCTCCAACGAAGCCCTCCCCCGCAGATCAGCGGCCGTCCACCGCTCGCCGCTTCCGTGACCTCCGGAGCCGTGTGCGCAGGTTCGAATCCTGCCGGGGGTACTTTGATTCAAGTGCCGAAACGCCCTGTGACCAGTCCTTTCGCTGGCGCGGGGCGTTATTGCGTTGTGCAGCCTCATGCGGCCGGATGCAGGCCGATGTCGCTGATCACCTAATGACGACTTAATGATCTTGGGCGGCTTTTCGCAGGTCAGCAGCAGTCTCAGGCCCCGCACCTCCAACGGCGAACGTAGCAGTACTCATCCCGGGCCGGTTCCTGAAAGCGGCTGACAAACCGGCGCGGTCACAGAAGGATCTTGCTCGACAGAGGCTCCACCGCCCACTGCCGAGCAGACCGAAGGGACCGTTGCCATCGTGCTCACCAGGAAGACGCGCTCACGCATCGTCGCCTCGGCGGCCGTTCTCGCGGTCGTCACGGGAACCCCGCAGGCATACGCAGCTTTAGGCGGAAAGCAGACACCAAGCCACCAGACCGAGTCCGCGACTGTCGCCAGGGGCAAGCCGTACATCAACACGCGTCTCTACTTCGGGACCGGCCGGCCGGACGGCAAGCCACCCGTCTCCGACAAGCAATTCCTCGCGTTCGTGGACAAGCATGTGACCCCGAAGTTCCCCGCGGGACTGACCATCCAGCGGGGCCGCGGACAGTGGCGCGACCAGAACGGCCACATCAGCCGCGAGGGGTCGTACGAACTCAGCGTGCTCTACCCCGTCTCGGAGGCCCGCGACCACGACGCCGACATCGAGAAGATCCGCAGCGCGTACAAGCGCATCTACGGCCAAGAGGCTGTTCTCCGGACTGACGACCACGAGCGGGCCGACTTCTAGCCCGCTGCGAACACACGAGAGCCCCGGATTTCTCCGGGGCTCCGTAGATGCCCTTCACCAGAGGGATCAGGGCCTGGCTGTCGTGCAGGTTCGCCCCCGAGATTCCGATGGACAGGGGCAGACCAGTTCGCTCAGTGACAAGTGGATCTTTGAGCCGTACTTGCCCCGGTCGACAGGATTCGGAGCTGTCAGGTCCCCCTTTTCAAGACCCGCATATTCACCGAGTCGATCGCGCAGCGGGTCCAGTCCAACTCGCCACCGGACCCGAGTTCGTCAATGACCAGGCGGTGCAGCTTGGCCCACACCCCGGCCTGGCTCCACTCGGTGAACCGTCGGTGGACGGTCTGCCATGAGGCGCCGAAGACCGGCGGCAGCTGCCGCCAGGTGCATCCCCAGGTGACGACGAAGACGATCGCGGCAAGGATCGCTCGATCGTCTAGGCGCCGACGGCCGCCCCCTTGCGGCGGCGTCGGGGCAGTCGGCCTGACGGCTCGGAACAACTCCCACAGCCGCTCCGGCACCAAGCGGTCAGCGAACGCCATCGGGCGCGGCCTCCTCCTCCTGCTCCCGGTGCTCCGCCTTGTCTGCCGCCTGCCAAGGCGCTCCGAAACGCGCCAGGTAGTGCCATACCTTCTTGACCGCCTGCGGGTCATAGCGTCCGGTATTGGCGGCGTCTCCAACGAGGCGCGGATTGAGCACGTCACCGACGGCGATCTGTGCGCCTAGGTCGATGAACTCCTGGCCCCGATAGGCGGGATGCCGACGGAGCTCCTCGACCGTAAGTCGGAATCCAGGGTGCCATTCCACGGGGCACGGAAGGCGGCCAGCAGCGTCCTCGACGGCCGTGCCTCGGTAGCAGTGGTCCAGGACCAGGGCCTCGACGTCGCGATCGAGGCGGACCGGTCCGTGCACCTGCGCTTCGATGCAGTCGTCGAGGGCGTCCCGATGGTCGGCCAGGGCGAGCTCGATAAGCCCCATGCGCTCTGCGGTACCGAAGTCTGAGGGCTCCAGGCAGCTGTCCGGATAGCAGAACGTCGTCCGCTCCAGCGCCCCGGCGGTGAGCCGGAAGTGGGAGGAACCGAAGCGCGGCGCCGCGCCGACCGGATTGTGGCCGAAGTTCAGTGCCCCATAGACGGGCCGCTCGCTGGCGGCGGCGTTGTCGTAGGCGCCGTTGAAGATCCGGCTCTCCCACCGCCACCGGTCCCCGCCGGGGTAGGCAGTCAGGCCGCCGTTGCTCGTTCCGGTGACGAACTGTGAGACATAAACGCCGCACTCAGCCAGGGAGTCAAGGATCGGTTTGCCGTGTGTCAGACAGTCCGGATGGAAGTTGAGGGTCACCCGCAGCATCGGATCCAGCGGCGGACCGGACGACAGCCCGGCCACATGACCAAGAGCCCGTTCCTGCGGTGTCTGGAGGGCGTCGAAGCTCATGCGCGCAGTGTCCCCGGGCTGACCAATCCGCGCACGCAGGTCTCCTTGACTATCGACGCACTTCGCTGATCGCCAATCGAAGACGACCTCTTGATGAAGTCCTCCGGCATCTGTCCCGGCAGAAGCCTGACGAGGGACCCGAAGCCGCCCCGCGTCGGCCGTATGAGCCCACGGCGAGGCACATGAACTTGAGGCGGAGACGCACCGTTGCCGACGAGCCCGGAGACGACTGTCGGTGCCGCCTTGCGGCTCACCGCCAGCCCGCAACCGGCCATCGACGGCCGCCAGGTTCACGCGACCCGTATGAACGCAACAGGCCCCGAGCCACCAGGCCAAGTCCGCAACTGCCGCCAGAGATTAGCCGTACATCAGCATGTGCCTCTACTTCGGAACGGGTGGCCGGAGGGCAAGCCGTCGGTCTCCGACAAACAGTTCCTCCCGTTCGTGGACGAGCACGTTGCCCCGAAGTCCCCAGCCGGGCCGCGGACGGTGGCGCGACCGGAACGGCCACCTCAGCCGTGAGGGGGCGTACGAGCGGGCCGGCTTCCAGATCGTGCGGCAGCAGACGACAGGCGGGAGGCGGCAGGCGGGAGGCGGGAGGCGGGAGCCAGCGGGTACGGGCTGTTGCCGGGTTATGACGTGGGGGGAGTTGCCCCTCGATGTCGGGGACCTAGAGTGCCAAGGCGTGAGCACGAGCTGAGGTTCGCCCGGCGTGGAGGGAGCGCGGTGGGGCGGGCCCGGGCCGATGGGGGAGAAATGATCAAGCGTTCACGCATTCTGCTCGGTGCGGTGGCGGCAGGCGCCCTGGCCACGGCGGGGACCGTCACGGCGATGGGGGCCGAGGACAGCGGAACGGGCAAGGCCGAGGCCAAGACCAAGGCCGCTTCGGCCGGGGCCGGGGTCTCGACCAAGGGCGGGTCGGCGGCAGTCGGTACGTACAACGAGTTCTCGCGGCTCGATCAGCGCTCGGCGGGGCAGTTCGGGTCGGGGGATTCTGTTGCGGGGCAGTGGTCCTGGCGTACGGAGCCGTCCGGGGAGTACACGATCAACTGGGAGCAGAAGGAGCCGGAGAACCGGGAGCGGTTCCGCCGCTCCAAGGACGGGGAGTGGCTGCTGCTGGACGGCTGGGGGAAGAAGGGCCACACCTACTACGAGCAGCGCGTCACCTCGGAGAAGATCGGTGACGCCGACTGTACGAACATGAAGGCACTCCCGTCCGAGGGCGACCGCCAGCACTATGTGCGCTGGAACATTCCCGCCGAGGGCTACTGCCTGGATGCCAAGGGCACCATCCAGGAGGAGAAGGGCGGGAAGACCATCAACTTCCGTCACCGGCAGGTGTGGTCACCGCCGGCCCCCTGCTCCAACGCCACCTTCAAGGACCGCTCGTGCATCACCCAGCACGAGATCTGGTGGGACGACAACAACCACCCGTACGAGAAGACCCTGGATCGCAAGGTGCAGCTCGCCAAGGGGCTGGGCATGGCCTTCCGTATCGACCAGAGCTTCCCGAAGCAGTGGTCGGCGGAGATGACGAAGCAGTGGGACTACTGACCCCCTGGTCCGCCCACCTCTGACCCTTGACGAGCGACCGGCCCCGCAGGCCAACTGGCGCTGCTGCGGGGCCGGTTGGTGTGCGGAGGGGCACTTGGTGTGGGCTTGCGGTGGAGTGAGAGGTGGGTCAGGATCTGGCTCAGGTGGTCGAGACCAGCCGTAGGAGCGTTACGCGGTGGGCTTCGGCCGTCGGTCAGGGCACGTCCGGGGGTGCGGGTCGGGCGGTGACGCCTGTTTTCCGTACCGCCGACGGGGAGGACCGTTCGTGTTCCGACTTCCGCGTGTTCTGGGAGTGCTGGCGGCCGGCGCCGCATTGGTTGTCGTACCCGCTCATGGTGCCGGCGCTGCCGAGCGTGACGCGGCTGCGCCGAATGTTCTGGGGGCCTGTGCCGAGCTGACCGATCAGGGGCCGGGCTGGGCCTCGCTGCGCAACGACTGCGGTGTGGAGATCAGCGGCTCGGTGGAGCTGAGTTCCGGGCAGAACCCTCAGTGCGTGACGATCGCCGCGCACGGCACCGGCACCGTGCGCTGGGAGGGAAGCGGGACGGCCGAGCACGCGTACGACTGCTTGACGTAGGGAGACATCGCGGGACGAAGGGGGACGGGTGTCTGGCCGGGCGCTCGACGCTCGCGGCCCCGCCCGTGCCCCCGCCCCTGCTCCTGCTCCTGCTCCTGCTCCTGCTGCCGGTGACTGCCCGTCACGACCGGGTGCCCGTGGCCCCACCGCCCGTGACCGCGTATCCGGCCGCCTCGCCGTATCGCGCTCGACCCGTGTCCTGGTGGGGTCCGGCGACTTACGATGCCCGGGCGGTCGTGGCGGTGACGGGTGGCGGGAGGAGTCGGTGTGAGCGCTGAGTTCGCCGTGGTGCGGAGTGGGCGGCCCGTGGGCGCGGAGGAGCGGGCAGCGATCCTGGCGGCGCCGGGATTCGGGCGGTACTTCACCGATCACATGGCCTCGGCCACCTGGACGGCCGACGGCGGCTGGGCGGGGCACAAGGTGGGGCCGCTGGAGCCGTTCCAGCTGCATCCCAGCGCTGCGGTGCTGCATTACGCACAGGAGATCTTCGAGGGCCTGAAGGCGTACCGGCACGGGGACGGCAGCGTGTGGCTGTTCCGGCCGGACGCCAACGCCCGGCGCTTCGCACGGTCCGCGCGCCGGCTGGCGCTGCCCGTGCTGCCGGAGGAGGACTTCGTCGCCGGTGTGGCCACGCTGGTGGAGGTCGACGAGCCGTGGGTTCCTGCGCCTGCCGGGGAGGAGAGCCTGTATCTGCGGCCGTTCATGTTCGCTTCCGAGGCGTTCCTCGGGGTACGGCCCGCCGCCCGGGTCGAGTACGCCGTGATCGCGAGCCCCGCGGGGCCCTACTTCGAGTCCGGGGTCACCGGGGTCACCCTGTGGGTGAGTGGCACGTACACCCGTGCGGCCGAGGGCGGTACGGGCGCGGCCAAGTGCGGGGGCAACTACGCGGGGAGCCTGGCCGCGCAGCGCGAGGCCGCGGAGCACGGCTGCGACCAGGTGCTGTACCTCGACAGTGCCGGCAAGGGCAACGTCGAGGAGTCCGGCACGATGAACCTGCTCCTGGTCACCTCGGACGGCCACCTCGTCACGCCGGAGCTGGGCACCATTCTGGCGGGCGTCACCCGCGACACCCTGCTGGCGCTGGCCGGCGAGCACGGGCTGACGCCGGTGGAGCGCTCGGTCAGCATTGAGGAGCTGCGCTCGGGGATCGCCGACGGCACCATCGTCGAGACGTTCGCCGCGGGCACGGCAGCTGTGGTCACGCCGATCACCGGGTTCAAGGGTGTGGGCCCCGACGGCGAGGGCTACGAGGTGACCGTCGGTAACGGTTCACCGGGCAGAAGGACGGTCGCGCTGCGTGAGCATGTACTGGACATCCAGTACGGCCGTGCCAAGGACCCACACGGCTGGCTGCACCGCGTCTGCTAGCGGCTGCGGAAGCGAGGTGCAGCCCGGTGCTGGGCGCGGGCGGGCGGGTGCACGGACCGGTGCCGTACCGCCGCTGCGCGGACCGGTGCCGTACTGCCGCTGCCGCCCACAGGGGCGAGCGCTCTTACCGCGAGTCCACCAGGGCGTATTTCGCCGAGAGCACCGTCGGCCGCCCCTGGCGCGGCAGGTGGGCGAGGGCCTGGCCGTGGAAGGTGCTGATGACGGTGGAGCGGGGTGCGGGGTCGTAGACGGCCTCTTCGTCGGACGGGGTGAGCTGGAAGCCGGAGCGGGCGACGTGCAGCCGCTGTTCGTGCGCCAGCGGAACGACGGCCAGCACTCCCCCGTCGGCGGTGCGAAGCGCGTAGCTGTCGCGGTGGCGCGGCTGCGCCGGTACGAAACGTCTGCGGGCACCCTCCGCGCCGAGTGCGTCGTTGCGATGGCGGTGGGTGGAACGTGCCTCCTTCGTCACGGCGTTGGGCGCGAGCGCCGCCGCCTCGTCGGTGCCGCCCGTCTGCCACAGATCCTCGTACGTCCCGGGGACGTCGTCCGGACGTAGCACACCGCTCCTGGTGGCCGCGCTGACCGCCGTCGCGAGGCCCGCCCGACTCGTGGCGACGCGGGGCAGCCGCCCGGCCTGGAGCGGGAGCGCGGCGTGCAGACGCCAGGGGGTCACGCGCTTCCCGTGCCGTGCGCCGGCTCGGTGTTCCCTGGCGAAGACCAGCACGGTGCGCTGCGGGGAGGGCGTGGTGCGGGTGGCGGTCACCATGAACCAGGAGGCGCCCGCGGGGATATGGAACTCGGGCTTCCGGTAGCGGGTGGGGTGGGCGAACGGGGCGCGATCGTGCCGTGGGAGGGCGTCGTACTGCTCGTAGCCCGCCTTGGACCGTTCCAGCACATTGCCCGCCGCGACCCTGGCGAGCAGGGCGGCGTCCCTTGTCCGGTCGGCCCTGGTGGCGATCTTCTCGTAGCGGTGGAGGACGCGGCGCGCCTGGACGACGGTCACCGCACCGTGCGGGCCCGGCGGCGTGCTCGTACGTCCGTCACCGTCGCGAGCACCACGAGCGTCACCGGCTCCACCGACGCCACCGCTGCCCAGTACGTGCCCGCCGCAGCCTGCCGTCGTACCGGCGACAAGGACAGCCACGACCGCAAGCGCGACGCCGACGGCAATCCGGGCACGGCCGGCCCAAACGCGGCGAGCGCGGAGAGATGGGCGGCGGAAGTGCGGGCGACAGCAGGCACTCATGGTGGGGGGCTCCTGGGTGCAAGGCCGGAAGGGTGGTCGCGGCCGGGTGCCACCGGGCGAGACGAACAGTGTTCGGGGCCCCGACCTTCCTTCCGGTCCACGTCCAGGCAGGATGCCTCAACTCCCCCGAATGATCAGCAGGTCGAGCAGAATTCGACCGCGCAGAATTCGACCTCGGCCAGCGGCCTTTCCGGCTGCATCTCGTCATCACTCCGGCAGTGCGTCACCGCACCAGTGCGGCACTGCGTCACCCCTCCGCACGCCCGTCCCCTTCACCGTCCCCTTCACCGTGCTCGTGCCGATGCCAGGGGCGGTGCCCGTGCCGGTGCTCGGGGCCGTGCTCGTGGCCGTGCCGGTGACCGCGATCCGCCCGTACGACCGCCACCGGGCAGTCCGCGTGGTGGAGCACCGCCTGGCTGACCGACCCGAGCAGCAGCCCGGTGAACCCACCCCGGCCACGGGCGCCGACGACGAGCAGCTGGGACTCCTCGCTGGCCGCGATGAGCGCCTGCCTGGTGTACTCCTGGACGAGCCGGGGCGTCACGTTCACGTCCGGGTACTTCTCGCGCCACCCTGCGATCGCCGTCGTCAACACGCGCTCTTCCTCCGCCCTGTAGAGGTCCACGTCGTAGTACGTGGGCACCTGGATGCTCGGGCCCGCCGCGATCGGGCCCGTCCAGGCGTTCCAGTTGTGCAGTGCGACGAGTTCGGCACCGCGCAGCGACGCCTCCTTGAAGGCCCACCCGACAGCCGCGTCACCCACTTCGGAGCCGTCCACCCCGAGCAGCACCGGGCCGGTGGGATGCTTCCTGCCGCGGGTGACCAGCACCGGGCACTCGGCGTGTGCGGTGAGGTAGACGGCGACGGAGCCGACGAGCAGGCCGGTGAAGCCGCCGAGGCCGCGGGTCCCGACGACCACGAGATCGGCGCTCTGCGACTCGATGGTGAGGACGGAGAGCGGCTCCCCCGGGATGACCGCGTGGGTGACCTCGACGGTCGGCTGGGCGCTCTTCGCGCGGGCGGCGGCCTCCTCGACCGTACGGTGCGCGAGGCTGCGCAGCCCGCCCTCGGGCGGCCCCATGGCGGACGGGCCGAGCGGCACCTTCATCATCGGCCAGACGAACGCGTGCACGACGCGCAGCGAGCCGCCGCGTAGCTTCGCCTCCCGGGCGGCGACGTCCACCGCCTCCAGGCTCGACGGCGAACCGTCGACACCCACCACAACCGTCCCACTCACGACGGCACTCCCTTCCGGGACCCGCCTGCCGCCGCGCTCCCTGCTTCCGCACGTCGCTCTTCCATCCCTCCAGGCATACCGCCCACCGGCCGGAACGGCAGGGAGGGATGGCCCGAACGGGCGGGCCCGTATGAAGCCGGTGCGGCGCATCGCAGGGCCGCGTGCGAGGCGAGCGAGGAGACCGAGCCGATGAGCCGAGGATCACATCACCCCTGGTGAGAGCGTTGTCGTCCGGGTGAACATGCGCAACCAACCCCGTGCGGCCCAGTTGTCCAGTGCGCTCCGCGTCCGAGCTCCACGTCAGGAGGACAAGAATGATCAAGAACGCGCTGGCCACTGCCGCCGCTGCCACAGCGGTCGTCGGCGTGGCCGCTCCCCCGGCCGCGGCCATCGGCAACGACCACGGCACCACCACGGTGAACGGCAACGGAGCGGCCCAGATGTACGGCAACTCCGCCACCTATGGGAACTGGAGCCCCCAATTCGCGCTGATCCAGGGCTCGTTGAACAAGCCCTGCATCGCGATTCCGGACAAGATCAATGTGGGCTCGCTCATCGGGCTCATTCCGATCTCGGTTCAGGACATCAACATCCTGTCCAGCCCGCAGACCCAGAAGTGTGTCGAGAACTCCTCCCAGGTCAAGGGAGATGAGCCGCTCTCGCACATTCTTCAGGACATCCCTCTCCTCTCCGGAAACGGCACCCGAAACCGCTGAGGAGACTCCGGCTGCGGCCAGAGCGGAACGCGGGCATGGGGCCCGGGGCGCTACGCCCCGGGCCTTTCGCTTGTTCCAACTCCCCGATTTCCTCCAGGATTTCACTCTTTCCGTTCCGGGTGTCTTCGACTGTTTCGCAAACGGCTCTTCCGCGCTTTCCTGTCGCGGTTGACGATCACGCTTTCCCGTTGCGGTTGACGATCATCACCCGAGTGGCGGATTGCCCAGCTACCCCGACATCACATCGAGTGACGTAACCGGCCCGATCCATTACGCCACCAGAGGGACGAGGCAGGTAATTCGGCATAACTCGTGTCGTACGGAACTCGACATCGTTACGAATGGCGACAGCGGAGTTGCGGGCGATCAGCCAGCACTCGTGGACATACGAAATCCGTGGTCCAGGGAAACCCGCTTGAGAAAGGACTCCCACGTGAAGTACACGAAGGTCGCGACCGTCGCCGCAGGCACGCTGATGGCCCTGGGCACCGCCGCCGCTCCGGCCCTCGCAGACTCGGGTGCCCAGGGCGGCGCCGCCAACTCCCCTGGTGTCATCTCGGGCAACGTCGTCCAGGTTCCGGTGCACATCCCGATCCAGCTCTGCGGCAACACCGTGGACATCATCGCCCTGCTCAACCCGGCGTTCGGCAACACCTGCGTCGCCGACTGACACCCCCCGCCCTCGTGAGCGGGAACCAGCTCGGACCGGCTCCGGTGCGTGGGGCGTGGAGCTCACGCACCGGAGCCGTCCGGTCTCCTGAGACGCGGATATGGAATTGCGAGAATTCCGCGCCTTCCGCACCAGACTGAGAGCAGGAAGAGACCATGCGAAAGGTCTTGAGCAAGAGCCTCCTGACGGCTGCCGCCACGACGGGCGCGCTCGCGGGCGCTGCCGGGTACGCACAGGCCGACGCGGGAGCCGGTGGTGGCGCCGCCGGCTCCCCCGGCTTCGGGTCGGGCAACGTGGTCAAGGCTCCGGTGCACGTGCCGACCAGCGTCTGCGGGAACACCATCGACGTTGTCGGCGCGCTGAACCCGTCCTTCGGCAACAACTGCGGCGCCGGGCACGCCAGGAGGACGCCTCCGCACCAGCAGCCGCCGGCGCCGGGGCCGGGCCCGAAGAAGCCTCCGCAGCGGGCCGAGGAGCCGCCGCAGGAAAGGGCCGAGCAGCACCCGCCCGCCCGCGCCCCGCAGCAGCCCGCCGGCCCGAGGAGGCCCGCCGACCAGGTGGAGAGCCGCAGCGAGAAGCCCGCGGACCGGCCCGTCGAGCACCGGGCTCCGCAGGCCGGGAAGGCGGCGACACCCGAACGTCAGGCCCACGAAGCCGCTCCGCGCGCTCCGCGAGCGGCCGAGCACCAGGTCGCGGCTTCCGAGTCGCTGGCGCAGTCCGGTACGGGCGGCGCCTGGGGCACGGCGGCGCTCGGTGCGGGCATGCTGCTCGGCGGCGTGGTGCTCTACCGGCGCGCCACCCCGCGTCGGAGCTGACCCGTACTCGCCATATCTGACCGACATTCAAGGCACCCGCGCAACGCGGAACTCCTTCGCACGCTTTTCCGCGATGCGCTCGTGACGGGCGCTGCGCGGCGAAACGGCGAAAAGGCGCGGTTTCCCGCCTGCCGCGAGCCGTCACCGGGAAGCGCCGTCGGAAAATCGCACAGTTTCCGGGAGAAGAAGCACCCTATGAAGTACAGGAAGACCGCCGCCGTCATCGCAGGATCGGTGATGGCTCTGGGCGCCGCGCCGCCCGCCCTCGCGAGCGAAGCCCCTGTCGGTCCGCGCGCGAGTCTGAACGGCGGTCTCGACTATGCCCTCGGAAGCGGTGAACTGCTTTCCTCCTCTCCCCCGGTGGGCGTGGCCGGTCCGCAGTTCGATGCCTTGGTGAATGCGGTGAAGCGTCCTTTGAAGAACGGGAAGCTGATCGGCAATCAGAATCTCTTGGGCGGACTTCCGCCGGCCGAGTGACGCCCGCGCGCCGATAGGGGATTTACGGGTCACGGCGTACACACCATTCAGGTGAAAAGGAAAAACTCAGGAAGCGGAAGACAGTTAGACCCGACGTCCCAGACTTCCGCACCATTCCAGGAAGAACGGTAGAACCCATGATGAAGAAGGCCCTGTCCACCGCTACGGTGGCCCTTTCGCTCGTCGGTATCTCGGCGATGGCCGCCCCGCAGGCGCTGGCCACCGGCAACGACACCGGCACCACCACGGTGAACGGCAACGGCGCCGACCACAATGAAGGCAACGCCGCCACCTACGGCAACCTGAGCCCGCAGAACCAGCTCATCCAGGGCTCCCTGAACAGGATCTGCGCCCTGCCGTTCGAGAAGATCAACATCGGCTCGCTCATCGGCGCCGTCGCTCCGATCACCGTTCAGGACATCAACATCCTGTCCGCCTACCAGTCCCAGAAGTGCTCGGACAACTCGTCCCAGGCCAAGGGCGACGAGCCGCTGTCGCACATCCTGGACGACATCGCGGCCCTCTCCGCCAACGGCGAGCGCAACCGCTGAGCAACCGGACCCCAGGTCGAAGCGGGGACTTCACAGAAGAGGCCACCGGCATTCAGCCGGTGGCCTCTTCGTGTGTTCCGGTTCTTCGGGTGTTCCCCCTTTTCGTGCCTTCCGCTTCTTGGCGTCTTCCGCTTCGTCGCGTCTTCCGCTTCGACGAGTGGCGCTCGCGCCTCGTCGGCTCGTGCTCCCGCCCTCAGCCGCGCAGCGTGTCGGTCGCCTTGGTGGCCAGCGGGCCGACGAGGGGGAGGTCACCGAGGGAGGCACCGCGGGCGAGCGGGCCGGTGACGGCTGCGGTGCTCAGCGGGGGGAAGTCGGCGATCTTGGTGCCGACGGAATTGTCCAGCGGATCCGTACCGGTGTTGGCCAGCGGATCGAGCTGGAGATCGTTGACCGCCTTCAACGCGCTGCCGAGCGCTACACCGGTGCCGCGTACCGTCCCCCGGACAGGCGTCGTGAGTCCGTGCACCAGACCCTCCATCGCGAAATCACCGCCGGTTTTCCCCGCGCCGCCCTGCTCGGCCGCCGCAGCGGTCGGCACGGCCGAACCGAGGGCCGCGCCGACGGCCGCGGCGAGTACCCCGGCCCGGGCGAAAAC
This sequence comes from Streptomyces sp. 3N207, assembly GCF_052246355.1. Lineage (NCBI taxonomy): Bacteria > Bacillati > Actinomycetota > Actinomycetes > Kitasatosporales > Streptomycetaceae > Streptomyces > Streptomyces sp. 3N207. The sequence continues at coordinate 397,922 of NZ_JBQQBV010000003.1, forward strand.
GCGTGGGGCAGGTGCTTTGTGACGGGCGGTTCCGGACTTGAGCATGTTCACCACCGAGTACGAGTTGCTCGGACCATGAGCAACGTTTTGTGACCAGTCAGCTCCATATCGTAGTCGCCTGATCGGGGTGACGCGCCAACCTCCCGGCGCCCGGCGGGGGTTCCTGGTTGCACAAGTAGTTCGTGAGCGACAGTCGTCAGCCCACGGACCACGCACAGCTGAACGACCGTACCCTCGGTGGCGTGCTCGGGCACCAAACGTGGTCATTCAGGGTGATTCTGGTATCAGGTACGGCCCTCGGCGCGACTAAGGTGCCCCTCCATGACCTCCCTCCAGGCCGCCCAGGGCGGCATTCAGCAGCAGCTCGGCACCCTCAGCGTGGTCGGCTGGGCCGGTGAATACGGAGACGGACGGGACATGGCCTTCCTGCTCGTCTTCTCACTCGGCGACGGCGCCGGCACCCGGGAGGAGACTGTCGCCGCAATGCGGCAGCTCGCCGAGTCGACGGGACTGACGGTCGGCGGCGACATCCTGGACGCCACCTCGGCCGGGCGGCAGTTTCCGGTGACCGCGCTCGTCGAGGGCGGTCAAGTGGCGCTGACGATGCCGAAGATGTCGGTGCAGTACTCGACACCGCCCGAGTGGGTTGCCGCGGCGCATGACCGCGGACACGTCTACTTCCTGCTCGCGACGCAGCCCTGGCCGCAGGTGCGCCTCGGCAACGAGATCCAGCAGGACGCACTCCGGGAGTTCCTGAGCGAAGAGGTGCTCTCCACATCGGCGCACTGCCTGCTCCCTGTGCGACGGCTCGCACGCTGAGCCGGGGGGCGCGGAAACATCAGGCGTACGGCTCCAGTTCGGCGTCGACAGGCGCACCGGTGAGCCTGTTGGCCAGCGTGGAGAGGGTGTACGCACCGATGCCGAGGACGACTTCGAGGGCCTGCTCCGGGGTGTAGCCGTGGGCGGCGAAGGCGTCGAGCGCCCCGGGGCTCACCTCGCCCGCCCGGTCGAGCACTTCCGTGGTGAAGACGCGGACGGCCTCCAGGCGTTCGTCGGGAAGCGGACGGGCCTCGCGCAGGGCTGCGATCAACTCCTCGTCGGCCTCGAGGGCACGCAGCTTGCGGGTGTGCATGGCGACGCACAGATGGCATCCGTTGCGGGTCGCGACAGCAAGGATGACGGTCTCGCGTGCCAGCACGTCGAGGCTGGTGGCCTCGAAGGCGGCGCTCATCCTGGTGAACGCCTCAAGAGTGTGCGGCGAGACGGCAAGCCGGGCCGTCGCCGAGGGGAGAAATCCGAGGCGCTGCCGGGTGGCCTCCATGATGCGCCGGGAGGCGGCAGGGGCGGACTGCGGGGTGAGTTCGGCAAAGGTTGTTCCGGGCACAGTCGGCCCCTCTCGTACAGTGGTCAACGTGGTTGTCGAAAATAAGGTAAACCAGGTTGTCGAACTTGTCGAGGGTCGTCATGGCTGAGCGCGAGAGGTGGGGGTTCGAGCTGCCTTTGCTGCTGTTCGCCGGGTTCCGTTCGCTGATCGACCAGCTGCACACGGAACTGGCCGACCACGGCCATCCGGAGCTGCGCCCGGCACACGGCTTCGCGATGCAGGCCATCGGGCGGGACGGGGTGACGGCGAGCGAGCTGGGGCGGCGGCTGGGCGTCTCCAAGCAGGCGGCGGGCAAGACCGTCGACCGGCTCGCCGCACTGGGCTACGCGGAACGGGTCGCCGACCCCGCCGACGCGCGGCGCAAGCTCGTCCGGCTCACTCCGCGTGGTCAGGACGCGCTGGTGCTCTCCGGTGCGGTCTTCGAGGAGCTCCGCGGCAGGTGGGCCGACCAGTTGGGCCGGAAGCGGCTGACGGAGCTCGAGGACGCGTTGGAGACCGTGGTGGGTCCGGCGCCGTTCCGGCTGGATGCCGCGGGGTGGTTCGGGGACTGACGAGCGGCCCCGCCTACCTAGCTCTCCCCTTCCCGGTCCCCTCGGCCCCCGGTCCCAGGTGAACCGCCGGGAGTGCCAGGGCCGGTGGAGCCGTCGGCTTGCTCGTCGTCGACGATCTCCGCGTCGACCACGTCCTCGTCCGGCGGCGCGGTGCCGCCCTGCTCCGTGCCCTCGCCGGTCGGCTGTGCCCCCTCCGTGCCGGCCTGCTGCCCCTCCCTGGCCTGCGCGTACATTGCTGTGCCGATCTTCTGGGCCGCGGCTGTCGTACGGTCGACCGCCTCGCGCAGGGTCGCGGTGTGTTCGGCGGCCCGGGCGGGATCGTCGGGGGTCTCGGCCAGCCGCGCCTTGAGGTCGGCGAGCGCCGCTTCGACCTCGGCGCGGGTTTCGGCGGGCACCGTGCCCTCGGCGGTGTCGGCCAGCAGACGTTCGGTCTGGTAGGCGAGCTGCTCGGCCTGGTTGTGGGTCTCGGCGGCCTCGCGGCGCCGCGCGTCCTCCTCTGCGTGCTGCTCCGCCTCGCGCACCATGCGCTCGATGTCGTCCTTGGGCAGGCTGGAGCCGCCGGTGACCTGCATCTTCTGTTCCTTGCCGGTGCCCAGGTCCTTGGCGGAGACGTGCATGATCCCGTTGGCGTCGATGTCGAAGGTGACCTCGATCTGCGGCACATTGCGCGGAGCCGGCGGCAGACCCGTCAGCTCGAACATGCCCAGCTTCTTGTTGTACGCCGCGATCTCCCGCTCGCCCTGGAAGACCTGGATCTGCACGGAGGACTGGTTGTCCTCGGCCGTGGTGAAGGTCTCCGAACGCTTCGTCGGAATCGTGGTGTTGCGCTCGATCAGCTTGGTCATGATGCCGCCCTTGGTCTCGATACCGAGGGACAGCGGGGTGACATCCAGCAGCAGGACGTCCTTGACCTCACCCTTGAGCACACCCGCCTGGAGGCTGGCGCCGATGGCGACGACCTCGTCCGGGTTCACGCCCTTGTGCGGGTCCCGGCCGGTGAGCTCCTTGACCAGCTCTGTCACCGCGGGCATCCGGGTCGAGCCGCCGACCATGATCACATGGTGGATGTCGGACAGTTGCACGTTCGCGTCGTTCACCGCCTGGTGGAACGGCGTCTTGCAGCGCTCCAGCAGGTCTTCCGTCAGCTGTTGGAACTGGGTGCGGGTCAGCTGCTCGTCCAGGTGCAGCGGGCCCTCGGCCGTCGCGGTGATGTAGGGCAGATTGATCGTCGTCTCGGTGGACGAGGACAGCTCGATCTTCGCCTTCTCGGCCGCCTCACGCAGCCGCTGCACCGCCATCCTGTCCTTGGCCAGATCGATGCCGTGGCCGTCCCTGAACCGTTTGACCAGGTGGTCGACCAGCCGCTGGTCCCAGTCGTCACCACCCAGATGAGTGTCGCCCGCGGTGGCCTTCACCTCCAGTACGCCTTCGCCGATCTCCAGCAGCGAGACGTCGAACGTGCCGCCGCCCAGGTCGAAGACGAGGACCGTCTGCTCCTCCTCCTTGTCGAGGCCGTAGGCCAGTGCGGCTGCCGTTGGCTCGTTGATGATGCGCAGCACGCTCAGGCCCGCGATCTCGCCGGCCTCCTTGGTGGCCTGGCGCTGCGCGTCGTTGAAGTACGCGGGAACGGTGATGACCGCGTCGGTGACGTCCTGCCCGAGATAGCTCTCCGCGTCCCGCTTGAGCTTCTGCAGGACGCGGGCCGAGATCTCCTGGGCGGTGAAGGACTTGCCGTCGATACTGCCGGACTCCGGGAAGCGCCAGTTGGCCTCGCCCATATGGCGCTTGACGGAGCGGACGGTGCGGTCGACGTTGGTGACCGCCTGCCGCTTGGCGATCTCGCCCGTCAGCACCTCACCGCCCTTGGCGAACGCCACCACGGACGGCGTCGTCCGGGCGCCCTCGGCGTTGACGACGACCGTGGGGTCACCGCCCTCCAGGACACTGACCACCGAGTTGGTGGTGCCGAGGTCGATTCCGACAGCGCGTGCCATAAGGCCGTCCTCCTCAGGAGTGCCGGCCTCCGCGGGCGCGGGAGTGCCGGACGGGCTACACCTGAGTCTTGCCCTCCTCGATGGCTTCGGCCACCTCAGCCGTCCGTTCGGCTTCCTCGGCGGCGAAGCGTCCGGCGTCCAGCTTCTCGGCGATCTCCTCGTCCTGGGCCATCAGGAGGTCGAGGTTCTGGTTGCCCATCTCGAAGACGCCCATGTCGACATAGGCGCGCTGGAGGCGTTCGCCCCACAGGCCGATGTCCCGCACACAGGGGACTATGCGGCTGAAGAGGAGCTTTCGGAAGAGCTGCAGGTTCTCGGACTGCTCGCTGAAGGTGTCCGCCTCGGCCCGCGGGATACCGAAGTTCTCCAGCACCTCGGCGCCCTTGAGCCGGTCGCGCATCAGATAGCAGCCCTCGATGACGAACTCTTCGCGCTCGCGCAGTTCGGCGTCGGACAGCTGCTTGTAGTAGTCCCGCAGCGCCATCCGGCCGAACGCCACGTGACGGGCCTCGTCCTGCATGACGTACGCGAGGATCCGCTTGGGCAGCGGCTTGTCGGTGGTGTCCCGGATCAGGCCGAAGGCGGCCAGCGCCAGGCCCTCGATCAGCACCTGCATGCCCAGGTACGGCATGTCCCAGCGGGAGTCGCGGAGGGTGTCGCCGAGGAGCGACTGGAGGCTGTCGTTGATCGGGTAGAGCATGCCGATCTTCTCGTGGAGAAAGCGGCCGTATATCTCGGCGTGCCGGGCCTCGTCCATGGTCTGTGTCGCGGAGTAGAACTTCGCGTCCATGTCGGGCACCGACTCCACGATCCGCGCGGCGCACACCATGGCGCCCTGCTCACCGTGCAGGAACTGGCTGAACTGCCAGGAGGCGTAGTGCCGGCGCAGCTCGCCGCGCTCGGCCTCGTTCATCTTGTCCCAGTAGGGCGTCCCGTAGAGCGTCATGACTTCATCAGGGGTCCCCAGCGGGTCGTACGGGTCGACCTCCAGGTCCCAGTCGATGCGGCGCTGCCCGTCCCACTGCTTGTCCTTGCCCTTCTGGTACAGCGCCAGTAGACGGTCGCGCCCGTCGTCGTACTCCCAGGAGAAGCGGGCGCTGCCGGATGCGGCGATCTGCCAGAGGGGGGCGTCGGTTGTGTGCACGTAGAGATCGTGTGTGGACACTGACATCTCCTTCAGTCACGGACTGCCCCGCGTGGTGGTGGGGGGTTGGTTCGGGACTGCCCGTTACGGGTGGGTAGTTGGCAGGCTCACACGCGTGTTACCGCTCGGTCAACAAGTTGCGCAGGGGGGATTGACGTCCTTACTGACAGGCAGTCTCATAAGAGTCGACAAGCAGACGTGACCGCCGGTAACACTCGAACGAGATCGCCGGCACCCCCAACGAAGAGGTGCCTCAGCATGACGACAGCGCCTGACATCGCCGACATGGAACGCGAGGTCCTCAGGGACGCCCTCGGCCTGCTCAAGGATCGCGAGCAGGTCGCCGAGCGCCTCCTCGAGTCCTCCAGGAAGCACTCCTTCGACCCGGACACCGAACTGGACTGGGAAGCACCGTTCGAGGACGGCAAGTGGTTCTGGCCACCGGAGCTGGTGTCGCTCTACGACACCCCGCTGTGGAAGCGGATGTCCGAGGAGCAGCGGATGGATCTGGCCCGGCACGAGGCGGCCTCGCTCGCCTCGCTGGGCATCTGGTTCGAGGTGATCCTGATGCAGTTGCTGGTGCGGCACATCTACGACAAGCCGCTGACCAGTAACCACGTCCGCTACGCGCTGACCGAGATCGCCGACGAGTGCCGGCACTCGATGATGTTCGCACGCATGATCAAGCGGGCCGGGGCGCCCGCGTACCCCGTATCGAGGCTGCACCACAACCTGGCACGGCTGCTCAAGACCGTCTCCACGACCCCTGGTTCGTTCACCGCGACACTGCTGGGCGAGGAGATCCTGGACTGGATGCAGCGGCTGACCTTCCCGGACGAGCGCATCCAGCCACTGGTACGCGGCGTGACGCGGATCCACGTCATCGAGGAGGCCCGGCATGTGCGCTACGCACGCGAGGAGCTGCGCCGCCAGATGGTCAAGTGCCCGCGCTGGGAGGCCGAACTGACCCGGATCAGCTCGGGCGAGGCCGCCCGCGTCTTCTCCATCTCCTTCGTCAACCCGCAGGTCTACGAGGACGTCGGGCTCGACAAGAAGGAGGCCGTCGCCCAGGTGAAGGCCAGCGGCCACCGCCGCGAGGTCATGCAGACCGGCGCCAAGCGGCTGACCGACTTCCTGGACGACATCGGCGTACTACGGGGCGTAGGCCGCAAACTGTGGGTGAGCTCGGGCCTGCTGCCGAAATGAGCTGCCGGTGAGAGCCCCGTGAAGCACGTGTGAGGAATTCCGGGGAACGCGGGGAACGCCGTCGCCTGCCGGGGCAGTTACGCTGCACTGCATGAGCAGCAGCGGCACCGCCCCGGCGTATCGCAGGCTGAGCGTGCAGGAGCGGCGCAGTCAATTGCTCGGGCACGCGCTGGGTCTGTTCGCACACCGGCCGCCCGAGGATGTGTCGCTGGACGATGTCGCGGCCTCCGCCGGAGTGTCGCGCCCGCTCGTCTACCGCTACTTCCCCGGTGGCAAACAGCAGTTGTACGAGGCTGCGCTGCGCAGCGCAGCCGACCAGCTCGAACAGTGCTTCGCCGAGCCGCCCACCGGCCCGCTCACCACCCGGCTGGCCCGCGCACTCGACCGCTATCTGGCGTTCGTCGACGAGCACGACGCGGGTTTCATGGCACTGATGCAGGGCGGCAGCGTGGTGGAGACCTCGCGCACCAACGCCATAGTCGACGAGGTGCGCAGGGACGCGGCCGAGCAGATCCTCGCCCATCTGGCAGCGGACCAGGGCAGCAAGGGCCGCGGATCGCCCCGCCTGCGGATGGCCGTGCGGACATGGATCTCGGCCGTGGAGGCCGCATCCCTGATCTGGCTGGACGAAGACAAGCAGCCGCCGCTGCCTCAGCTGCGGGACTGGCTGATGGACCACTTCGTCGCTCTGCTGACCGCCACGGCAGCCGGCGACGCGGAGACCGCCACCGTGGTCCGGCGGGCGCTGGCACTGGAGGAGTCCGACGGTGCCGTCGCAGAACTGGTGCGCAGGGTGCTGCCGGTGGTCGCGGACTCCGGGCACCTGCTGTGAGAGCTGAGTGCGGCCGTCTGTTTCGGGTAACGGGACGGGCGCCTGCTGTGCGGGACGGCCTGGTGAGCAGCGGCTCTATGGACTTAAAGATTACTTGAAGACTGGGCTAAGCTGAGCCCATGCCGTCTCAGCTGTCATGGAAGGCCAAGGAAGCCACCGTCGGAGAGCTGGCCGAACGCGCCGGTGTCGCCACCTCCACGCTGCGCTTCTACGAGCGCGAAGGGCTCATCCAGAGCCGTCGCACCTCAGGCAACCAGCGCCGCTACAGCCGCGACACACTGCGCCGCGTCGCCTTCATCCGGGCCTCCCAGCGGCTCGGCCTGCCGCTCGCCGCCATCCGGGAAGCACTCGCCCTGCTGCCGGAGGGCCGTACGCCCACCCGGGACGACTGGGCAGCCGTCTCGGAGTGCTGGCGGGAAGACCTCAACCAGCGGATCGCGCTGCTGGAGCAGCTCCGCGACCACCTCACCGACTGCATCGGCTGCGGCTGTCTGTCACTGACGGCGTGCGCGCTGGTCAATCCGCAGGACCGACTCGGCGATCAGGGCCCCGGAGCCCGCCAGCTCGCCCAGCCCTGCGGCCCTGACCCGGCGCACGGCGACCGGTCCGGTGATGCTTGCGGCGGTCAGCCGGCCGACGACGAGGGCTCTTGCGGGGGCCCGGACGACGGGGGCTCTTGTGCGGGCTCCGACAGTGCGGCGGTCGCTGCTGTGACCGACGGCGAAGCGGTCTGAGACGGTGCGCAGCGAGGAGACCGCCTTCCGCGGCGGACCGCTGGACGGGCGGACACTGTCCGTCCCGCTGGGCCCGACCGGGAGACCACCGCGCAGTTACGAAGTCCCGGTACCCGATCCGGACGGCGGCCCGCCAGTGGTCCATGTCTACCGACTGGAGCCGGCCGCCGTGAACCGGCTGGGACTGCCACGGGGCTGGGCGTACGTCTACGAACCCGAGGGGCAGCCCGCGAAGGGCCCCTTGGAGCGACTGCCGTGGCGCAGGAGGCGCGGCAGCGGTGACTGACGGGGTTGATCGCGGCAGCGGTGGCTAAGGCCGGAGGATTGCGGCAGGCGGTGGCTGATGGGATCGATCGCGGCAGTGGCGGCTGACGCCGATGGATCGCGGCAGGCGGTGGCTGACGCCGGCGGATTGCCGCAGGCGGTGGCTGACGCGTGGATCGCGGCCGGTGGTGGCTGAGGCCGGGACGCGGCAGTGACGGTCGACCCGGTGGTTCGCCGTGGCGGGAGCTGCCGCGATGGTCTGCGGCGGCGCCAGCTGACGCCAGTGGTCTGGACCGGCCGACCCGGTGGGGCGCTCTCCGCGGGAGCGGTGGGCCGGTCCCGGATGGTCCGCACAGCCTGGACAGCGCCGTGGAGAGACGGTTTTCTGCTGACGTGATCGAAGGCATCGCGCGGCTGCGCGAGACGGACCCCCAGAGGCTCGGCCCGTTCCGGCTCTTCGGAGTGCTCGGGCACGGCGGGGCGGGCACTGTCTACCTGGGCAGGGGCGCCCCTCGGCGGGGTGCGCGCAAGCGGGCAGCCGCGGTGCGCGCCGTACGGCCCGAACTGCTGCGCGACCGACAGCTGCGGGCACGGCTGCGACAGGAGACCGCGCGGGTCGCGGACGCGGTCGACAGCCCCTTCGTCGCCGACTTCCTCGGCTGCGAACTCGACAGCGAGCAGCCCTGGACCGCCGAGGCGTTCGTGCCGGGCGTGCCGCTGTCCGCGCTGGTGGCCATGTACGGGCCGCTGCCGGAGATGTCCGTCCGCGCGTTGGGGGGTGCACTTGCCCGTGCGCTGGTGCAACTGCACGCGGCGGGAACCGCGCACGGGGACCTGCGGGCCGCGAACGTACTGCTGACGGCCGACGGGCCACGCGTGGTCGACTACGGCATCGCGCTGGGCAGGCGTTCCGCGGCGGTCGGCGGCGCGGGCTTCGGGCCGTCGACGCGGAGGGCCGAGGACGTCTTCGCGCTGGGTGCCGTACTGGTGGTCGCGGCGAGCGCGCGGCATCCGTTCGCGGGGAGCCCGCTGCCCTCGGCGCGGGAGGGCCCGGACCTGACGGGGGTGCCCGACGCCCTGTGCGTGCCGCTGCTGTCGTGCCTGCACAAGACGCCGGAGACCCGCCCGCAACCGGAATCTCTTGCGCACACCCTGGACCTCTCCGGCACGGCAACCCGTCCGGCGCGTGAGTGGCTTCCGGAGCCGTACCTCCACGAGATCGGCGAGCGAGCGGACGCCGCGCGGGCACTGATCGGACGGAGGGGATGGGGTCGCTGATCGGACGGAGGGGATGGGGTCGCTGATCGGGCGGAGGGGATGGGTCGTCGATCGGGGTGGAGGGGCTTGGGGCGCTGATCGGGCGGTCTGGTCCGGGGTCGGGGCGCCGAGGGTCTGGGTACGGGGACAGGCGTGGTTCCTCACACGTACGGGTGACGAGGGTCGGGCCGAAGGCGCTGGACAGGGCGGTGGAGTGGGGGTAGGGACAGGCGATTTCGGCTCGCCGGCTTCCCGCACTGCGCCTGAATTGCCCGGGACCAGCAAGGCGGCGTGCCCTCGTCGTCGTTGCTCGGCGCGTTCCCGCCCGCGCCGGATTGCGCCGGTTCGGTACGCCGACGCCGGGAGCGGGACCTCGGGTTTCTCGATCGAGTGAGAGACGTGCGCCCAGCCGCTTCGCTCGCCCTGAGCCGGTGGCCTTGCCCGTGCCACGATCGCGGCAGAGCGGTCGACGACGGGGAGACGCCGCTCGGGAGCGAGGTGTGAAGTGTTGTGGGCGTTGTTGCGGGTGTTGTGTGAGGCGAGGGAGCGAAGGGCGCGTGGAGGAGGGCCGGCCGCTGCGGCCAGGCCGGGTGTCGGTGCGGTGCTGCTCGGAATCGTGCTCGCGGCCGTGACCGTGCTGGGGCCTGCGGCCCCGGCGGGTTCGGCTGCACCGGCGGGTATGAGTGGGATGCCGACTGCAGAGGTGGGAGCGCCCGGCAGGCCGGATCCCGGGCCTGTGGCGGAGCCACCTGGCACGGGCTCCAAGTCTGTCGGCGAGCTGCTGGGTGAGCTGAGTCTGCTGTACGAGCGCACTGAGGAAGCGTCAGAGGCTTACAACGGCACGGCGGAGAAACTGAAGGCCCAGCGTGCGGCGGCCAGCCGGGCGCAAACCAAGCTCTCCGGGGCCCGCGCCGCGCTGGCGACCGGGCGGACGCAGGCCGGCGAGCTGGCCCGGCAGCAGTACCGGGGCGAGGCGACCGGCATCCCGCCAACGGTGCAGATGCTGCTCGCGCGCGACCCCTACCAGCTGCTGGAGCGCGGACATCTGCTCCAGCGAGCGGCGGGCGACCAAGCGGCCACGGTACGGAAGCTGACCGACGGAAAGCAGCGGCACGCATCGGCGGCCAAGCGGGCGCGTGCCGCGGTGGCACGGCAGGAGCGGCTGGCGAAGCGCAAGAAGAAGCAGCGCAACGAGGTGCACAAGCGGCTGAAGAAGGTGGAGATGCTGCTCTCGTCGCTGAACGGGGAGCAGCTCGCTCGGCTGCACGAGCTGGAACGGGACCGCACGGACGCTGCGCAGCAGCAGCTGGTGGACTCCGGAGCACTCGACCCGAGCGGCGCGACGCGCTCCCCTTCCGCGGCGGGACGGAAGGCTCTCGACTGGGCGCTGAAGCAGGTCGGCAAGCCGTATGTGTGGGGCGCCGAGGGCCCGGGGGCGTTCGACTGCTCGGGGCTCACCTCGCAGGCGTGGCGCCATGCAGGCCGGGAGATCCCACGCACCAGCCAGGAGCAGTGGCGGCAGTTGCCGAGGGTCCCGTTGGATGCGCTGCGCCCCGGCGACCTGGTCATCTACCGCGAGGGGGCGACACATGTGGGCATGTACGCGGGAGGTGGCCGGGTGGTGCAGGCCCCTCGGCCGGGGAGCGCGGTGCGGCTGACCCCGCTCGCCGCCGACCCACCGCTCGGCGCGGTCCGCCCGGACGGATCGCGGGCATGAGGCCGGTGCGGTGGAGGGTATCCCTCGGCGGGGCGACCGTGGCGGCAGTGCGGGTTGCCGCCTCAGTCCAGTTCGGCCAGGAGCACCGTGGCATCGTCGTGCCGCTTGCCACGGCGGCGCGGCGACTCCGACTCGGCCGTGCGGACACGGTGGATGAGGGCACGTGGCCCCTCTTTACGGACGAGGGCGAAGAGGCCCGCCCAGTCGCCGAGGCGGAAGGTCTCCGTCCAGCGGGTGGCGCCGTCGGTGAGGGCGAGCAGGGCACGGACATCGGATCTCGGATGACTTCCCGTCACCGCCTGTGCCGCGACGCCCGGGTCGGTGGCTGCCGTGTAGAAACCGCTGCCGTCCGGCGCGTTGCGCAGCCCTTCGACGGCGCGTACGTAGGCCGCACGGTCCGATTCCTCGCCCGTCAGCCGCACGCGGTCGCGCAGTGCCTGCACGGCGGGCGGCAGTTCGGCCAGGCGCCGGTCGAGAACGGGATGCACGGTGCCATCGGCGGCCTCCACGAGGAGCGCGGAGTCGGACAGCACCAGGTGCTCGACCCGCTCGTCGTCCCACCGGGCGGCGACGACGGTTGCCTGGGGAGTACGTGGGTGAAAAAGATCACATGTCTCGCGGTGGGCGTCCGCCGTGCGGGCCACTGCGACGGCGAGGCATTCGGCCAGAGTCATGTCCCGGCGGGCGCCCGAAAGTTCGAGCAGCGCACCACCGAGCCGCGCCACGAACCACGGCACTCCGTGACGGCAGCCATCCCCTCCCTCCGGCGGAGTGACACCGTCCAGCACGACGAGCGCTCCGCCCGAGCCGGAGGCAGGCAGGGCGGCCGACACATAGTCCTCGTTGGGCCGTTGAGGACTACCGGGCTCGGTGACCATGTCGATGCGCATGACGGCAGTCTGCCGGACGGTCGATCTTGGAGTGCCCGGTGACCGCCGTGGCGGGCGTGCCCCGGTCGGCCGGAGACCGGTACTCGGTGCCGCCGCGCCCTCCTGCGGCTGTGGTAGCGCGCGCTCGGGCGCGCGAGGCATGCGGCCGGAAAACGACCGGGAACAGAACGGAATCTGCCCTTCCGCAAAGTCCGGCAGGCATCCTGCCAGGACGTCGGACGGATTTCCAACCAGTGCCCGGGAAGCGGACAGCGCCCGGCTCAGGCCGAGTTGTCCCGCTGCCGAGGAGTGATGTTCACTCCTTCGGGTGGCCCAGCAGGGGATTCTCACCCGCCTCAGGAGCGCACTGCCAAGGTCGGTCGTCGAGTGTGGGGACACCGCTGCGGAGCACCGCGCCGCCCGAGGCCCGGAGAGGTAGCTGGGAACCGAAGGTCGCAGAGGGTGCCGGCGCGGGGGCGGGGCCACCCTCTCGCCACACACGTTGGACTGTGCCGCCCGGGCCCTCCGGGAGAGGCGGGACGAGATTGCGAGTGCGGGTGCGGAAGAAGCAACGTCACAGAGCGGACGTTCCCCAGGCCACGGCGACCGGCCCCGGCGCCACTGCCTCCGCGGACGGCGCCACTGCCTCCGCGGACGCGGAGCCGGCCACCCCTGTGGGACGTAGGCGTGCGCGGGTACGCAACAGGCTGCTGCTGTCCGTCGCGGTGGGTGCCGTGGCGGTTGTGGCGGCTGGAGCACCCACCCTTGTCGCGGGCTCCCGGGATGCCGCCGACGCGCAGGATCTCGTCGACCTCGCCCGGCTCGACCAGCAGGCCATCGCACTGTCCCACTCCGTCGCGGACGAGCGCGACAGCATGGTCGAGTACATCGCTGCCGGCCGCAGCGGCAAGGGCGGTACGGGCGTCAGCCAAGCCCAGCGCAACCGGGTCGATCGGCAGGCCCGCGAGCTGCGCGAGGCCGCGTCCTCCGCGCCGTCCGGGTCCGGGGCTGCCGCTCCGTCTGCCTCCCCCGACGCGGTCGCCAAGGCCGTCAAGAAGCTGCCCGCCATCCGGCAGCACGCCATGAACGGCAAAGCCGGCCCGCTGGACTCCTACGAGTCCTACTCCAAGGTCATCCAGACGCTCCGTCACCTCACCCGTGGCATCGCCGACGGCCTGCCCGCGCGAGCGGAGAACCGGACCGCGGCGGCGATCCCCGACCTGTCACGCGCCGTCGATCAGGCATCGGCCACCCGCGGCCTGCTGGAGGGGGCGCTGGCGGGACAGGGTTCCCAGCGGCCGCTGGTCACCGCGGCGGGGCAGACGCGCCTTCGGGAGCAGGCCGCGCTCGCGGACTTCGAGGAGACGGCCGACGCCAAGGCCCGGGAGAGCTACAGCACGACCGTCAACGGCACGGACGTCAACGTCGCCGAGCGCTATCTGACGGCCGTCACCTCGCGCAACCACCTCACGGGCGGCGCCCGGGCCCTGGACCGTGAGCGGTTCGACAGCTCCGTCTCGGCGCGGCTGGCCCATATGCGCGGAGTGCAGTCGTCGTTCGCGGTGGCGGAAGTCAAGCGGCTCGAAGGGCTGCGGGACGACGATGTGACGGCGCTGCAACTGCGGGCCGGGCTGGTGGGCGGCTGTCTGCTGATCGCCGTCGCGGTCAGCGTCGCCATGGCGCGGTCGCTCACCCGTCCGCTGTCGGTGCTCAAACGCGGTTCGCAGCGGCTCGCCAAGGACCCGGCGGGCGAGGAGCCGATCACCTTCCGCGGCAGGAACGACGAGTTCGCCGATGTGGTGAGAGCGCTCAACACGCTGTGTGCCACCGCCGCCGAGCTGCGGCGCCGGTCCTCCTGCGCGGAGCGGGAGCAGGACCAGCTGGCGGTCGAGAAGGCACAGCTGACCGAGAAGCACCAATTGCTGAGTGAGGACTTCGCCGCGCTGCAGGCCGAGCTTGAGGCGGCGCGCGAGCAGTTGACGGCGTCGGCGCCGCAGGGCAGTGGTGCGGAAGCGTACGCGGGCCCGAGTGCGGGTGCGGGCCCGAGTGCGTACACGGGCCTGAGTGCGGGTGCGGGCGGGAGTGCGGGCGGTAGCGCTGGCGCGCGCGTCGGCGAGACCACAGCGACGGCGGACCACAGCGCCTTCGCCGATCTGGGCAGCCGCACGCTCACGCTGGTCGAGCGGCAGCTCGGCATCATCGAGGGGCTGGAGGAGAAGGAGGCCGACCCCGACCGGCTCGACACTCTCTTCAAGCTGGATCATCTGGCGACCCGGATGCGGCGGCACAGCGAGAACCTGCTGCTGCTGGCGGGCACGGAGCGCCCCGAGCGCAGTGCGCCGTCCGCGACCGCCGCCCCGGCACCGCTGCTGGATGTACTGCGTGCCGCCGTCAGTGAGATAGCCCAGTACGAACGCGTCGAGTTGGGGGCGCTGCCGGCGGAGGTGCGGGTCGACGGTTCCGCCGCGGACGATCTGAGCCACTTGGTCGCCGAACTTCTCGACAACGCCGCCGCCTTCTCCCCCGCCGAGACCGGGGTACGGCTGAGCGCGCGGATGCTGGAGAGCGGCGAGGCCCTGGTGTCCGTGGAAGACGATGGCGAGGGCATGCCCGGTCCGCAGCTCGCCGAGCTCAATTCCCGGCTGGACGAGCCGCAGGTGGCGGAGGGCGTGAGTGGTCCCTGCGGGCTGGGCACAAACGTGGTCGCCCGGCTCTCGGCACGGCACGGTATACGGGTGCGGCTGCGCGAACGGGACGGCGGCGGCACCGTGGCCGACGTGACCGTCCCGCACGTGCTGGTGCTTGACGGAATCGGCAGCGCACAGCCGTCCGACGGGGTCGACGAGAGCGGTCTCCCTGCGGAAGGGAGCGACCACGCCCGCGTCGAGGACGAGCACTCCCGGACCGATGACCAGGCCCCCACCCAGGCGGAGGAGCCTGAGGGGGCGGCGGGAGCGAACCGATCGGCGGAGCAGGGAGACCAGGCGGAGCCACCAGGGTCCGTCGCGCATCCGGGTCTGCCTCAGCGGATCCGCAGGGAGACGCCGCGTGAGCCCACCGCACCGCGTCCCCGCAAGGGCGGCGCCACCCCGGAGGAACTGCGGCGCAAGCTCGACGGATTCCAGCAGGGCACCCGGGAGGGCCTGCGGGACTCCATGGCGCACACCGCGGTGGGGGAACCCGGCCACACGACCACCGAGACCGCACAGAATCACCAGGACCGCCAGGACCAGCAGAACCATCAGGACCGACAGGACCAGCAGGACCAGCAGCCCGGGCAGGCATCACGGGCTGAGCAGCAGACCGAGGACACCGACCATGCGGAAGAGCGAGCGGGGGCGCAGGTTGACGGTGGTACTGCCACAGGAGGCTCGTAAGTGAACCCGCTCACCACAGGTACGTCCGGCAGTCCGGAGGCACGTAACCTCCGGTGGCTTCTCGACAAACTGGTCGAAGAGGTGCCGGGCATCCGGTCCGTGGCCGTCGTCTCGTCCGACGGTCTGCTGCTGCTCGCATCCGATCCCGCGCTGGGGGTCGAGCACGGAACGTCCGTGCCGGCCGCTGCGGAGGCAGTTTCGACGCCGCGGATCGAGGAAGCCGCGGTTCCGGGGAGTTCGGGCGCCGTACGGGGCGGAATGCCCGTACGGCGGCGGCGCGGCGGTCACTGGGCGCGCGGTCCCAAGGGCCCCAGGGGTTCCAGCGGCGACCTGGCTGCGCTCGTCTCCGGAGTGGCCGCGCTGACGGTCGCCGCTGCCGGCCTGATGGAGAGCGGCGCGGTGAAGCAGACCATGGTGTCCATGGACGAGGGCGCATTGCTCGTCATGGCCATCGGGGACGGCTCACTGCTGGGGGTGCACGCCGCGGCGGACTGCGACATGGGGGCGGTCGGCTATCAGATGGGCCTCTTCGTGGGGCGGGCGGGCCATGTGCTGACGCCCGAGCTGCGGAACGAACTGCGTGGGGCGGTGGACGTGAAGGCCGGTGCGGAGGCGGTCGTCGGCCGGTAGGAGAGGGGCCGACTGCCCGGCTCACTCGTCCTGGTCGGCGAGCGAGTTGAGGCGGTGGAGGAGGCGGGCCAGCTCGGCGATCTCCCGGCGGTCCCAGGCGGCCAGTTTGCGCGCGTACGACAGACGGCGCGCGTCCCGTACCCGCGTAAACCGTTCGCGGCCCTCCGCTGTGAGGCGTACCAGCGAGGCGCGGCGGTCCGCGGGATCGGGCCGCCGGTCCACCAGGCCGAGCTGGATCAGTGCATGCAGCTGACGGCTTATCGTCGCCTTGCCGACGCCGAAGTAGGCGGCCAGTTCGGTCGCACGCTGCTCGCCCGCGTCCTCCAGGCGCACCAGTAGCCCGTAGGCGGCGGGTTCCAGGTCGGGGTGGACCTGCCGGGCCATCTCGCCGGACGAGGCGCGGGCACGGCGCAGGAAGACGGCCAACTCGCGTTCCACGTCGAGGCATTCGGGACCGAACGGCTCGGCGGGGTCCGCAGCGTCCACGACATCCGGGGAGCCCGCGGCGTTCGGGGAGCCCGCGGCGTTCGCAGCGTCCGTGGAGTCCGTGGAGTTCTTGTGCACGTCAGTGGTGTCTCCGGCGTTTTCCATGAAGAAACTTATCTCCAGCCCAGCCCGATAGTCCCAGCTCCGTCAGTATTTCGCAGGAGTAGACCAACGGCAGACGGCAGGGCATCTTCCGCGTGGCCGGTCTACGCGCGTACGTTCGCCCTGACATGGGCACACCATTGGCGTGTAGTCACTCCGCGCGTCGCAGAGCAAAACCCCCCACACCAGTAAATACTACGCACGTACCAGACCCCCACCATCGAGGCTCCGGAGGCAGAGATGCCCAGCTTCAGATCCGGTACGGCCCGGCACAGACGCGGAATCGCGGCTGTTGTCGGGATGTTCGTCTCCCTTCTCGCGCTCGTCCTGGCACTTCCGGGCGCGGCATCGGCAGTTCCCGACAACGGGGACAGCGGTACAAAGTCGGCCACGTCCACCGCGTCCGGTAAGTCCACGGATTCGGCCAAGGGCACGGAGGGCCTGCGCGGCAACCCCAAGGAGCCCGGCAAGCCAGGGGAAGCGTGGATGGGCGCTGGTGTCCGGATGCACGAGGCGGACTCGACCGACGGTACCCCGCCCGACAAGAAGCGGGCGGGCCTGCTCGCAACCGTCCACGGCGTGGACGTCAGCAGCCACCAGGGCAACGTGGCGTGGTCGACCCTATGGAACAGCGGGGTCCGCTTCGCCTACTCCAAGGCGACCGAGGGCACCAGCTACAAGAACCCCTACTTCGCCCAGCAGTACAACGGCTCCTACAACGTCGGCATGATCAGGGGCGCCTACCACTTCGCGCTGCCCAACTCCTCCAGCGGGGCCACCCAGGCCAACTACTTCGTCAACAACGGCGGCGGCTGGAGCAAGGACGGCAAGACCCTGCCGGGCGTGCTCGACATCGAGTACAACCCCTACGGTGCGACCTGCTACGGCCTGAGCAAGAGCGCGATGGTGAACTGGATCAAGGACTTCACCAGCACCTACAAGGCGAAGACCGGACGCGACGCGGTCATCTACACCACCACGAGCTGGTGGACCCAGTGCACCGGCAACAGCGGTGCGTTCGGGAACTCGAACCCGCTCTGGATCGCGCGCTACGCCTCCTCGCCGGGCACCCTCCCGGCCGGCTGGGGATTCTGGACCTTCTGGCAGTACACCTCCAGCGGCCCGACCGTGGGCGACCACAACTACTTCAACGGAGCGATGGACCGGCTGAAGGTTCTGGCCAACGGCGGCTGACCCCGCACGGCTTGCGAACCCCTCACATGTGAGTGGCCCCCACCCTGCGGTGGGGGCCACTCTGTTGCCGGTCGCGTCCGTCACGCCGCGACCGGCGTCTCCCGGGCCGGGGTCTGCGCGGGGGTCAGGGCCAGCTCCAGGACCTGGCGGACGTCGGCGACGGGGTGGACGTCGAGGTCGTCCAGCACCTCCGCGGGGACGTCGTCCAGGTCGGGCTCGTTCCGCTTCGGGATGATCACCGTGGTCACCCCGGCGCGGTGCGCGGCCAGGAGCTTCTGCTTGACGCCGCCGATGGGCAGCACCCGCCCCGTCAGTGAGACCTCACCGGTCATCGCCACCTCGGGCCGCACCTGACGACCGCTGAGCAGCGAGGCCAGGGCCGTCGTCATGGTGATGCCGGCGCTGGGTCCGTCCTTGGGCACGGCACCCGCGGGCACATGCAGATGGATGCCGCGCTCCTTCAGATCGCCGACCGGCAGCTCCAGCTCCGCGCCGCGCGAGCGCAGGTAGGAGAGGGCGATGTGCGCGGACTCCTTCATCACGTCGCCGAGCTGGCCGGTCAGGGTGAGCCCGGAGGCACCCGTCTCGGGGTCGGCGAGCGACGCCTCCACGAAGAGAACGTCACCCCCTGAACCAGTGACGGCCAGCCCAGTAGCCACGCCCGGCACCGCCGTACGGCGCTCCGCCGGATCCTGTGCGGCCTCAGGGGTGTGCCGCGGGCGGCCGATCAGCTCACGCAGCACGTCGTCCCCGACGGTGTAGGGCAGCTCGGCCTCGCCCAGCTGGTGCTTGGCCGCCACCTTGCGCAACACCCGCTGGACCGACCGCTCCAGGGAGCGGACGCCCGCCTCACGGGTGTACTCGGCGGCGAGCTTGCGCAGTGCTGCCTCCTCGAAGGTGACCTCACCGCTCTCCAGCCCTGCCCGCTCCAGCTGGCGGGGCAGCAGGTGGTCCCGGGCAATGGTGATCTTCTCGTGCTCGGTGTACCCGTCGAGCTCGACGACCTCCATCCGGTCGAGCAGCGGCTGCGGGATGACCTCCAGGACGTTGGCGGTGGCCAGGAAGACGACGTCCGACAGATCGAGCTCGACCTCCAGGTAGTGGTCCCGGAAGGTGTGGTTCTGCGCCGGGTCCAACACCTCCAGCAGCGCCGCTGCCGGGTCACCGCGGAAGTCGGAGCCGACCTTGTCGACTTCGTCCAGCAGCACGACCGGGTTCATCGAACCGGCTTCCTTGATGGCACGGACGATACGGCCGGGCTGGGCGCCGACGTAGGTACGCCGGTGGCCGCGGATCTCCGCCTCGTCCCGGACGCCGCCGAGCGCGACCCGGACGAACTTACGGCCCATCGCGCGGGCGACGCTTGCACCGAGCGAGGTCTTCCCCACCCCGGGAGGCCCGGTCAGCGCCAGCACCGCCCCTCCGCCCGCCCGTCGCCCACCACCACCCGTTGTGGACGCGCTGCGCGCGGCAGTGTCTGTTTGACGCCCGCCGACGACACCGAGGCCGCGCTCGGCGCGCCGCTTGCGGACAGCCAGGTACTCGGTGATGCGCTCCTTGACGTCCTGCAGCCCGGCGTGGTCGGCGTCCAGGACGGCCTGCGCGCCGGAGATGTCGTAGGCGTCCTCGGTGCGCTCGTTCCAGGGCATCTCCAGGACGGTGTCGAGCCAGGTGCGGATCCAGCTGCCCTCCGGCGACTGGTCGCTGGAGCGTTCCAGCTTGTCGACCTCCTTGAGGGCGGCCTTCTTGACCTCCTCGGGCAGGTCGGCAGCCTCGACGCGGGCCCGGTAGTCCTCGCTCTCGTCCTCGGGGTCGCCGTTCAGCTCGGCCAGTTCCTTGCGGACGGCATCCAGCTGGCGGCGCAGCAGGAACTCGCGCTGCTGCTTGTCGACGCCCTCCTGGACGTCCTTGGCGATGGACTCGGCCACGTCCTGCTCGGCCAGGTGCTCGCGCAGTGCGGCCGTGGCGATCCTCAGCCGCTCGACCGGTTCGGTGGTCTCCAGCAGCTGCAGCTTCTGCTCGGTGGACAGGAACGGGGAGTAGCCGGCGTTGTCGGCGAGCTGGCCGACGTCGTCGATCTGCTGCACCCGGTCCACGACCTGCCAGGCCCCGCGCTTGCGCAGCCAGTCGGTGATGAGGGCTTTGTACTCCTTCATCTGCTCGGCGACCTGGCCGGGCAGGGGGTCGGGCACGGTTTCGGTGACCGGCGCGCCCTCCACCCACAGTGCGGCTCCGGGCCCTGTCGTCCCGGTGCCGACGCGGATCCGGCGCAGACCGCGGATGAGTGCGCCGGGGTCGCCGTCGGCGAGGCGTCCGATCTGCTCCACCCGGCCCTCCACGCCGATCTCGGCGTAGTTGCCCTCAACCCGTGGGACCAGCAGCACCCGGGGCTTCGCACCGTCCGGCGCGTCCGAGGCCGCTGACTTCGCGGCATCGACGGCGGCCCTCACGTCGCTGTCCGAGAGATCCAGCGGCACCACCATTCCCGGCAGCACCACGCCGTCCTCGGCGTCGATGGGCAGCACAGGCAGGGTGAGCGGTGTGGACTCCAGGGACTCAGCAGCCATGATCTCTCCCTAGGCAGGCAAGTTGAGTAATACCCACTCAATGCTTTTGAGGCTGCGTATGTTCCCCTGCTTCCGGGAGATCTGTTCGCTGTCAGCGATCGATGTCCTTTGCAGGTGAACCTTGCGAGGTCCGGTGCAACGTTGCGAGGGGTCTCAGGAAGTCCGGCGCTGCTGATCCAGCTCAACCGCCAGCAGGTCTCCGCCCGCCGGGGCATCATCAGCGGCGCCTCGGGCACCAGGAAGACGACCGCGCTCTCCCAGCTCGGACGTGCCCACGAGCTCGCCGTCCACAGACGCCACCCACGTGATCGCTCCCGGCTCCCGGCCGCCTATGTCACCGTCTGGCGTCCAGCTCGCAGACTCGAACTGCGAAGGACATCGAGGATCGACGGCGATCGTCCTACCCTGCCCCCATGTCGAAGTCAGCCAGTGCTCCGATCTCAGCGGTCCGGGAGTCGGCGCCGACCGCCGGACCGCCAGCCACCGGGTCGCCGGTCACCGGACCGTCGGCCCCCGGGTCGCCGGTCACCGTGGAGCGGCGGGACGGTCCCTACGGTGAGGTGGTGCTGCGGCAGCGGGGGGCGCACTACGAGATCATCGCCAACGGGTGCTTCCTGATGGACACCTCCGACGGACGCTCGGAGCGGCTGCTGGTGCGTGCGGCGCTGGACGAGCTGGCCGGGCGGGCCGGACCGCGGTTGCTCATCGGCGGACTGGGGGTCGGTTTCTCGCTGGCCGAGGCGGCGGGCGAGCCGCGCTGGGGCCGGATCAGCGTCGTCGAGCGGGAACCCGCGATCCTCGACTGGCACCGTACAGGGCCGCTCTCCGCGATCTCCGGCCAGGCGCTGGCCGACGCCCGTACGGAGCTGGTGGAGGCCGAACTGGTGGCGTACGTGCACGAGTCGGCGGCCGCCGGGCGACGCTTCGACGCCATGTGTCTGGACATCGACAACGGCCCGGACTGGACGGTCACCGACGACAACGCCTCCCTCTACTCCCCCGCCGGGCTGACCGCCTGCCGGGCGGCCCTCGCGCCCGGCGGCGTACTGGCCGTGTGGTCGGCGCAACCGTCGCCGACATTCGAGGGATGTCTGCGTAATGCGGGATTCTGCCGCGTTAGGACCGATGAGATCCCCGTCGCCCGAGGCGTCCCCGACGTGGTCCACTTCGCAGCACGACCGGCGTAGCCGAAGCCGTCAGCAGGCCCTTACGCTGCTGTCCCAGGAAAGCCGGAAGAGCCACAGGGGCGGGGTCGTATGGACCAGAAGAACACCACTCAGACACCTGGCGGCGCTGCTGCCGCGACCACCCCGGGCGCCCAGCGTCGCATCCTGGTCGTGGAGGACGACCCCACCATCGTCGACGCCATCGCGCGACGGCTGCGGGCCGAGGGCTTCCAGGTGCAGACGGCGGGCGACGGGCCCGCTGCGGTGGACACCGCCGAGGCGTGGCAGCCGGACCTGCTGGTGCTGGATGTGATGCTGCCCGGCTTCGACGGCCTGGAGGTCTGCCGCCGGGTACAGGCCCAGCGCCCGGTGCCGGTGCTGATGCTGACGGCGCGGGACGACGAGACGGACATGCTGGTCGGCCTCGGTGTGGGCGCCGACGACTACATGACCAAGCCGTTCTCCATGCGGGAGGTCGCGGCGCGGGTGCACGTACTGCTGCGCAGGGTGGAGCGCGCGACGCTGGCCGCGCACACGCCGCGCAGCGGCATACTCCGGCTCGGGGAGCTGGAGATCGATCACGCGCAGCGGCGGGTGCGGGTCACGGGTGAGGACGTGCATCTGACCCCCACCGAGTTCGACCTGCTGGTGTGCCTGGCGCACTCGCCCCGCGCGGTGCTCTCGCGCGAGCAGCTGCTGGCCGAGGTGTGGGACTGGGCCGACGCCTCCGGCACCCGCACCGTCGACAGCCACATCAAGGCCCTACGGCGCAAGATCGGCGCGGAGCGCATCCGCACCGTCCACGGTGTCGGATACGCCCTCGAGACCCCGGGCCCGGACGGTGGCGCTGCGGCGCCCGTGACGGGCGCCGCGACGGAGAGCTCCTGACGGCGGAGGGGACGGAGCGAGATGTCCGTTTCCGTGTCCTTCTCCCTGACGGCCCGTACGCGCTCTCTCGCGCGCTCCCTGGCCCGCCTCCTGAACCGTGCGCTGGCCCGCTGCAAGCGGGCCGCCGTCCGGCACGGCGCACAGGCGTGGGAGCGGCTGTGGGAGGGTCTACGCCCGGTCGACCCCTACCGGTCGGTCAAGGCGGCGCTGGGTGCGCTGGTGATCGTCTCCGTGGTGATCACCACGCTGCTGGCGCTGTTCGCCATGCAGTCGGCGACCGAGCTGCGCGTCATCACGATCATCTCCATCGTCGCCTCGCTGCTGATCACCCAGTTCGTGGCGCAGTCGCTGACGGCGCCGCTGGACGAGATGACCGACGCGGCCAAGGCGATGGCCAACGGCGACTACTCCCGACGGGTGCGCGGCGAGCGGCGGGACGAGTTCGGCGAGCTGGCAGCGAACTTCAACCGGATGGCGGCCGATCTGCAGGCCGTCGACAAGCACCGCAAGGAGCTGGTGGCAAACGTCTCGCACGAGCTGCGCACCCCCATCGCGGCGCTGCGTGCGGTGCTGGAGAACGTCGTGGACGGCGTCTCGGAGGCCGACCCGGAGACGATGCGCACGGCCCTGTCGCAGACCGAGCGGCTGGGCCGGCTCGTGGACCATCTGCTGGACCTCTCCCGGCTGGACAACGGTGTGGTCCCGCTGCGCTCGCGGAGCTTCGAGGTGTGGCCGTACCTGGCGGGCGTGCTGAAGGAGGCCAACATGAGCAAGGGCTCGGGCCACTCCCGTAAGGACGTCCACCTCCACCTCGATGTCTCACCGCCCGAGCTGATGGCCTACGCCGACCCCGAACGGCTGCACCAGGTGGTGGCCAACCTGATAGACAACGCCGTCAAGCACAGCCCGCAGCACGGCCGCGTAACGGTCAAGGCCAGGCCGGGCCCGGGTGCCGGCGCGGGCACCGGCGACGACGGCAGCCTGGAGGTCGAGGTGCTGGACGAGGGTCCCGGCATCCCCGAGTCGGAGCGGGAGCGGGTCTTCGACCGGTTCAGCGGCACGCACAGCACCGAGTCGGTCACGGGCCTCAGGGGCGGGATCAGCCCGGGCGGCGGCACCGGTCTGGGGCTGGCCATAGCCCGATGGGCGGTGGAGCTGCACGGGGGCCGGATCAGGGTGGCCGAATCACCTCGCGGCTGTCGCATACAGCTCACTCTTCCGGGCACCGGCAACGTCCAGAGTTGACGTACCCTCGCAGGTGAGAGCCCGCGGACGCGAAATGAGGGCTGCCCGGTTCCGGCATCGGGGCAAAACCGTCAGTGATTCCCGCCAAATAATGCCCCGAAACCGCTGCTGCGATGTGATGTACGTGACCAAGAGCGGCCCGGACTCCACCAATCGTCCGGAGAGGCGTAGCCTTTATTTCCGCTGTCCACCACCTAAGGAAGCGGAAGAGGGCGGTTGCCGCCGTGTCGTCACAGTCCCCCAACAGCTCATCGAGCACCACTACGGAACCGAAGGACGGACAGGGCAAGGACCCTGGCCATTCGTTCGGGCCGAACGAGTGGCTCGTCGACGAGATCTACCAGCAGTACCTCCAGGATCCGAACTCGGTAGACCGAGCCTGGTGGGACTTCTTCGCTGACTATCAGCCGGAGTCCACCGACGGAAGCCCGGCGCCGGACGGCGCGGGCACGCCACGGGACAACGCCCCGGCGCCCGCGAAGGCCGCACCGGCCCAGGCACCGGCCGCGCCCGCCGCCGGGCAGGCTGCCCCGCAGCAGCCCGCCCAGCCGAGCGCTCCGGCCCCGGCGAAGGCGGAGCCCGCCGGACCGGGGCAGCCGCAGCAGGCCCAGCCGAAGCAGGCGGCGCCCGCCAAGCCGGCGGCGCAGCAGCCCGCTCAGGCCGGCGGCGCCAAGGCTCCGGCCGCCAAGGCGGCGCCCGCCGCCGAGGCCGCCGAGGGCCCGGAGTACGTGGCGCTGCGCGGTCCCTCAGCGGCCGTGGCGAAGAACATGAACGCCTCACTGGAGCTGCCCACGGCCACGTCCGTGCGTGCGGTCCCGGTGAAGCTGCTGTTCGACAACCGCATCGTCATCAACAACCACCTCAAGCGCGCCCGCGGCGGCAAGGTCTCCTTCACGCACCTGATCGGCTACGCCATGGTGCAGGCACTGAAGGCCATGCCGTCGATGAACCACTCCTTCACGGAGAAGGACGGCAAGCCCACCCTGGTCAAGCCGGACCATGTGAACCTGGGCCTGGCGATCGACCTGGTGAAGCCGAACGGCGAGCGCCAGCTGGTCGTCGCGGGCATCAAGAAGGCCGAGACGCTGACCTTCTTCGAGTTCTGGCAGGCGTACGAGGACATCGTCCGCCGTGCCCGGAACAACAAGCTGACGATGGAGGACTTCTCCGGCGTCACCTGCTCGCTGACCAACCCCGGCGGCATCGGCACCGTCCACTCCGTGCCGCGGCTGATGCCGGGCCAGGGCCTGATCATGGGCGTCGGCGCGATGGAGTACCCGGCGGAGTTCCAGGGCACCTCCCAGGACACTCTCAACCGGCTCGGCGTCTCCAAGGTGATGACGCTCACCAGCACCTACGACCACCGCGTCATCCAGGGCGCGGCGTCGGGCGAGTTCCTGCGCCTGGTGGCCAACCTGCTGCTGGGCGACAACAACTTCTACGACGAGATCTTCAAGGCGCTGCGCATCCCGTACGAGCCGGTGCGCTGGATGCAGGACATCGACGCCTCGCACGACGACGACGTCACCAAGGCGGCGCGCGTCTTCGACCTCATCCACTCCTACCGGGTGCGCGGCCACATCATGGCCGACACCGACCCGCTGGAGTACAAGCAGCGCAAGCACCCCGACCTGGACATCACCGAGCACGGACTCACCCTGTGGGACCTGGAGCGGGAGTTCGCGGTCGGCGGCTTCGCCGGCAAGTCCATGATGAAGCTGCGCGACATCCTGGGCGTGCTGCGTGACTCGTACTGCCGCACCACCGGCATCGAGTACATGCACATCCAGGACCCCAAGCAGCGCAAGTGGATCCAGGACCGGGTCGAGCTCCAGCACGTCAAGCCGGAGCGCGAGGAGCAGCTGCGCATCCTGCGCCGGCTCAACGCCGCCGAGGCGTTCGAGACGTTCCTGCAGACCAAGTACGTCGGCCAGAAGCGGTTCTCGCTGGAGGGCGGCGAGTCCGTCATCCCGCTGCTGGACGCAGTCATCGACGCGGCTGCCGAGTCGCGGCTGGACGAGGCCGTCATCGGCATGGCCCACCGCGGCCGGCTGAACGTGCTGGCGAACATCGTGGGCAAGCCGTACGCGCAGATTTTCCGGGAGTTCGAGGGCAACCTCGACCCGAAGTCGATGCACGGCTCCGGCGACGTGAAGTACCACCTGGGTGCCGAGGGCGTCTTCACCGGGCTGGACGGCGAGCAGATCAAGGTCTCGCTCACCGCCAACCCCTCCCACCTGGAGGCCGTCGATCCGGTCCTGGAGGGCGTGGCACGCGCCAAGCAGGACATCATCGGCAAGGGCGGCACGGACTTCACGGTGCTGCCGATCGCGCTGCACGGTGACGCAGCGTTCGCGGGCCAGGGCGTGGTGGCCGAGACGCTCAACATGTCGCAGCTGCGCGGCTACCGCACCGGCGGCACCATCCACGTCGTCATCAACAACCAGGTCGGCTTCACCGCGGCTCCCGAGTCGGCGCGCTCGTCGATGTACTCGACGGACGTGGCCCGGATGGTCGAGGCGCCGATCTTCCATGTGAACGGCGACGACCCGGAGGCCGTGGTCCGGGTGGCGCGGCTGGCGTTCGAGTACCGGCAGGCGTTCAACAAGGACGTGGTCATCGACCTGATCTGCTACCGGCGCCGCGGTCACAACGAGACCGACAACCCGAAGTTCACCCAGCCGCTGATGTACGAGCTGATCGACCGCAAGCGCTCGGTGCGCAAGCTCTACACCGAGTCGCTGATCGGCCGGGGCGACATCACGCTGGAGGAGGCCGAGCAGGCGCTCCAGGACTTCCAGGGGCAGCTGGAGAAGGTCTTCACCGAGGTCCGGGACGCCACGTCGGCACCGGCCCCGGCCGAGGTCCCGGCGCCGCAGGCCGAGTTCCCGGTGCATGTGGAGACGGCCATCAGCCAGGAGGTCGTCAAGCGGATCGCCGAGTCGCAGGTCAACATCCCCGAGCGGATCTCCGTCCACCCCCGTCTGACGCCGCAGCTCCAGCGCCGCGCGCAGATGGTCGAGGACGACACGATCGACTGGGGCATGGGCGAGACGCTGGCCATCGGCTCGCTGCTGATGGAGGGCACCCCGGTCCGGCTGGCGGGCCAGGACTCGCGGCGCGGCACGTTCGGCCAGCGGCACGCGGTGCTGCTCGACCAGAACACCGGGGACGACTACACGCCGCTGCTGTACCTCTCCGACGACCAGGCCCGCTACAACGTCTACGACTCGCTGCTGAGCGAGTACGCGGCGATGGGCTTCGAGTACGGCTACTCGCTGGCCCGGCCCGAGGCGCTGGTGATGTGGGAGGCGCAGTTCGGTGACTTCATGAACGGCGCGCAGACGGTCATCGACGAGTTCATCTCCTCGGCCGAGCAGAAGTGGAACCAGACCTCTGGTGTCACCCTGCTGCTGCCGCACGGCTACGAGGGCCAGGGCCCGGACCACTCCTCGGCCCGCATCGAGCGGTTCCTCCAGCTGTGCGCGCAGAACAGCATGACGGTCGCGATGCCGTCGCTGCCCTCCAGCTACTTCCATCTGCTGCGCTGGCAGGTGCACAACCCGCACCACAAGCCGCTGGTCGTCTTCACCCCGAAGTCGATGCTGCGGATGAAGGCGGCGGCCTCCAAGACGGAGGAGTTCACCAGCGGCGGCTTCCGCCCGGTGATCGGTGACACGCTGCTGGACAGCGGCCAGCTCGACCCGGCCAAGGTCCGCAAGGTCGTCTTCTGCTCCGGCAAGGTCTACTACGACCTGGACGCCGAGCGGACCAAGCGCGGGCTGACCGACACGGCGATCATCCGGCTGGAGCGGCTCTACCCGCTGCCCGGCAAGGAGATCCAGACCGAGATGGCGCGCTTCGCCAACGCCGAGAAGTATGTGTGGGCGCAGGAGGAGCCGGCCAACCAGGGCGCATGGCCGTTCATCGCCCTGAACCTGGTCGACCACCTCGACCTGATCATCGGCTCGGAGCCCGTCCCGAACGCGGACCGGCTGCGTCGCGTCTCCCGGCCGTCCTCGTCCTCGCCCGCCGTGGGCTCGGGCAAGCGGCACGCGGAGGAGCAGGCGCAGCTCGTCAAGGAGGTCTTCGAGATCTGAGCGGTCCTGCCGTACGAAGCTGAGGGCCCCCGCCGCGCGATGCGGCGGGGGCCCTCGGCCGTGGGGCGGAGCCCTCGGCCGTGTGCGCGGGGGCCTTCGGCGTTACCGCGCGGGGCTCAGCCCAGGTACGGCTCGTAGTCCCAGTAGGGGCGGGTGCGTTGGCGGGCCGAGAGGGTGTGGTGGTGCTGGGCGCCCAGCGAGCGGGTGAACCGCTCCAGGGCCTCGCTCTCCAGCGCGCGGGCGTCCTCCCGGCGCCGCAGGGAGCGCAGATCGCCGGAGTGGGCCACCATGCACGACAGGGTGAGGGGGTGGTCCTCGCCCAGCACCCGTCGGCAGCGTTCCAGGGTGTCGCGGCTCAGCTCGTAGGCGTCCTCCAGGGCCTCGCTGAAGTTGCGGCCGCCGCTGGTGTTCAGGGCGCAGCCGAGCGTGGCGGGATGGTCGGCGCCCAGCAGGGTGGTGAGACCGGCCAGCGCCTGCTCGAACATGTTGAGCGCGCCGTCGCGTTCGCCCTCCGCCTGGAGCACCAGTCCGGCGTTGGACTGCATCGCGGTGGGAACCGGGTGTGCCGGGCCCAGCAGTGCGCGGAAGGCATCCTCCGCCTCGGTCAGCAGCTCGCGGGCCTGCACCAGATCGCCGTGCTCGCGCAGGAAGTTGCCGTAGTCGGTCAGCAGCGACAGCGTGGAGTAGTGGGTACGGCTGTGCACCTGCTCGTGCTGTTCCAGCAGGATGGCCATGGCAGTGGCGAGGTCCTGCCGCGGGGTGCCCGCCCTGCGCTGGCACAGCAACAGATTGTGCCGGGCCATGAGGGTCTGCGGATGCTGGGAGCCGAGCACTTGCAGATGCAGCCGCATGCCGAGGTCCTGGCGGGCCAGCGCCTCCTGATAGCGGCCCATCAGCCGTAGGTCGCGGGCGCAGGCGTTGCCGGAGGCCAGGGTGTTGGGGTGCCGGGCGCGCAGCACCTGTTCGCGTTTGCGGAGGGTGTCCAGATCCGTCTCGTAGGCGTCCTCGTAGCGGCCCAGCAGCCGCAGGCCGACGGCGAGATTGTGCTGCGCCAGCAGGCTCGTCCACTCCTCCGGGCCGTACAGCCGACGGGAGACCTCGACGACCTGCTTCTGCAACTGCAGCGCCTCGTCGTACTGGCCGAGCAGCCGCAGATCGGAGGCGAGGCAGCTGGTGGCGTCCATGACGTGTTCCTCATGGGCACCGTCGGCGGGCGGCAGGTCACGCAGCCGCTCCAGCCTGGCGCTGTCCAGGGCCTGCGCCTCGCGGAAGCGTCCGCCGCCCCGCAGCAGGTTGCCCTGCAGGGTGGTGAGGACCAGCAGCTGGTCCGCAGTGGCGTCCAGGAAGGTCTCCCAGCCGGCGCGGATGCTCTCGGCGAGCTCGGCACCGAGGGAGTACTCACCGCTGGCATAGCAGTAGCGCAGGCAGTTGAGCAGCATCTCCTGGACGCGGCGCTCCTTGCTGGCGGGCGCCGCCGAGGCGAGCAGATGGGGCAGCATCTCGGCGTACCGGCCCCACTGGCGGCTGTCGTTCGGAGCACCCGGGTCGGCCTCGACCAGCAGCCGGTGCACCGTGTCGCGGTAGACGTCGTTCTGCCGGCCCTGGGTGAGCTCGCCGACGACGCTGTGGACCACCTGGTGCATGTGCACGGAGTCGCTCTGGTCGCCGTCGCCCATCGAGGGAGTGCGGGCCTCGCGGGTGAGCACCGAGTAGTTGACGAGGGAGTCGAGCGCGCGGGTCCAGCCGGAGCGGTCGCTGCTGAGCCAGCGCAGATTGTCGGGCAGCTCGGCCGCGGGGATACCCCGGGCGAGGCCCAGCGGGATCCGGCCGGGCGCGAAGACCGCGCACAGGGAGAGCAGTTCCACGGCACGCGGCTCGGACTTGCGCAGCTTGTTGAGCAGCATCGACCAGGAGGTCAGCGAAGAGTACGGGTAGTCGTCCGGCATGGTGTTGGACTCCAGCCGGGTGAGGCCCACTCCGCGCACCATGCGCAGATACTCGGGGACCTCCATGCCTTCCTCGCCCAGCCAGGACGCGGCCTGCGCCAGCTGGAGCGGCAGGTCCTGGAACTCGCCGGCCACCTGGTCGGCCTGCTCGACGGTGATGTGCGGAGCACGGCGCATCAGATAGCCGGTGGACTCGGGGCGGCGGAAGGCGCTGATCTGCCTGATGTCGGTGATGGAGCGCCAGCTCTTGTTGCGCGAGGTGATCAGCACATGCCCGCTGCCGCCCTGCGGAAGGTAGGCGGCGGCGTCCTCGGGCTCCTCCCAGCCGTCGAAGATCAGCAGCCACCGCCCGGAGGGCTCGTTCCTGCGCAGCGCCTCCCGTACGGCACGCACCCGCTCGCCGACCTCGCCGGAGCTGTCGAGACCGATCTCGGCCGCGAGCGAGCTGAAGGTGTCGCGCTGGGTGTTGCGCTGGTCGCAGTTGACCCACCAGACCACGTCGTAGTCGGGTGCGAAGCGGTGCGCGTACTCCGACGCGATCTGTGTCTTGCCGATGCCCGCCGTGCCGACCAGGGTGCAGACGGCGGCGCCGTGCTCGGCGTCCATCAGCCGCTGCTGGAGGTCGCCGAGAATGACGTCGCGGCCGGTGAAGCGGGCGTTGCGGCGGGGCACCTCGCCCCAGACGGCGGGCGGGTCGTTGGGGTAGCGGCTGGCGTGTCCTGGCTGCGGTACGGGGACGCGGCGGGGCCGCAGTCCGAGCCGGTTCAGCAGCCGCCGCTCGGCCTCCTCCTCGCCGACGCCCCACAGGTTGACGGGCTCCAGCACCGCGGTTGCGGGCAGCAGTTCGCGGTTGGTGAGGTTGACGGCCGCGAACCGCTCGGCGTGCTCGGCGACATAGCCCCGCAGCACGGAGTTCCAGTCGGCCTCGGTGCGCGGACCGAGCTGGAGGAACACATCGCTGATGACCAGCAGAACACGTCCCGAGGCGAGCTGGAGGTCACCCAGCGCCTCCTCCAGCGGTTGCTCGCGGTCCGGGTCCCAGCGCTGGAGCGTGGTGCGATGCCCATGGCTCTCCAGCCGGTGTGCGATCCAGTTGCCCCAGCTCCGGTGATAACCGGGAAAGACAACTACGAAGTGCTCGGACTCCCCTCCGGGCGCCCCGCCCTGAGCCGGTTCCCGCTGAGCGACCATGCTTGCGTTCTCCCTCGTCCAGCAGCCGTCGCCGCCCCGCGGGCGACGTGTACGGCGAGATTACCCAAAGTGACCGTTTGTGAGCCTGCCGGCTGCGTTCTCCGTGTTCCCTGCGTTGGCTGCGTCGTCTGCGTCGTCCGCGTATCCGGCAACGGCCCGCCCGCCCGGGGAGCTCAGCCGCTGGTAGCGGTGGCGCATGCCCTCCACGAACTCTGTGCCCTCCCGGGTCAGTTGACCAGAGCCCAGAAGGAGGAAAAGAGCGTGGTCGACCTGGGCCCCGTAGTCGGCGGCACGGCGCCGGGCGGCAGCACGCTCCGCGGGCGTTGCGGAGGCCCGGCGGGCGAGCCTGCCCCACAGATCGGCGAGGGCCAGATGCGCGTACGTGCCCTGCACCACGGCGCCCAACGGCCTGGGGTCGCTGCGCCAGCCGACGCGGTAGACGGCCTCCGCGGACTCGTGGTTGAGCTGTACGACACCGCCGAGCACCGCGAGCTTGCTGTGCTGCACCTCGTGGACGAGGACCTCGGCCATCTCCTCCGGCGTCTGCGGAAGGGTCGTCAGCACTGCCCAGGGCGCCGCCAGCCGGGTGGCGCTGGCACGCCCGTCGGGCTTCCACAGGACCGGCACGACGGCACGGACGAGCGTCGCCACCTCGGCGGCCCGCTCGGGGTCGGCTTCGTGCAGCAGGTCCAGTGCACGTGCCCACAGCTCCCGCCACTCGTACGCCTCGTCCGGGGCCGTCACGGTGGCCGGCAGCAGCCCGGCCAGCCCTGCGCGGCCCGTCTCCTGGGCCAGGTGCGGGTCCTGGTCGTCGAGGACGGCGGGGGCGCCGGGGAGCGGGCCGAGAGGGCGCCAGGGCGTTGGCGGCGGTGTCGGCGCCGGTGCCTGCGGGCCGCGTAAGGCTTGGCGCAGGAGGGAGGTCGGCCGTCCGCCCTGCGGAAGGAAAGTGACCGTGTCCGCCGTCGCCACCATGCGCACCCGCTGCGCACCGGTCCGGTACGAGCCCAGGCCCGGGAGCGTGAGGCGTTGGTCCTGTGCCGTCAGGTCGAGGCGGAAGTCGCAGCCGGCGGCGGTGGCGACGGTGGCGGCGAGCGGGCCGAGACCGGCCAGCGCCGCCACGAAGCCGTCGCCGGACGGCGCAGCGAGCGCGTTCGCCAGCCAGTTGCCCGCAGCCGGATAGCCGAGGGCGTCGCGCGCGGCGGCGGCGTCGTGGAGTTCGGCGTCCTCCAGCAGCGCCCAGTGCTCGCGCAGCGCGCGGGCCGCCGCAGCGGGCAGCCGGGCGCGCTCGGCCCGGGTCAGCAGCGTCTTGAGCAGGACGAGGCGTCTGCTGTGCAGCCAGCCGTGCAGCGCTGCGGCCTCTCCCGGTACCGGCCGCGTCGCCCCCATCCGGCGCAGCTGGGGGCCCGGTATCTCAAAGGGGTTCATGGCGGTCCACGCTGTCTCCCGTGCCCGGAGGCGGGCCGGAGGTGCCGTGGACCGAGCCGAAGGTTGACCGGATCACGCCCCGTTTCCCGGCTGCCCGGGCGCTGTTCGTCTGCGCGACGCCGGAGCGCCGCAGCTTGCCGCCACCGCCGTTGGTGCCGGACGAGCGCCACACCCGGGACAGCTCCTCGGGAGCGCGCAGCGCACTCTCCACAGCGGCGGTTACGGCGGGATCGTCGCAGGTCCGGAGCGCGCGCAGGGTCACACCCGTCAGATCGGGCAGGGGCGGCGGCGGTGCGGCGTCGGGCCCACGGCCCGGGCTGCGGGACGCGCCCTCGGTCCGCTTCGGCACGCTCTTCTCCTCCCTAGGACCCCACCCGGGGGCGGTAACACGGATGATGTCTCTTTCCCGGGGCAGGTATCCGGAAACACGCTCGAATCGCCATGCCACCGCATTCGGCCGGTCCTCGCCTTCCCCTGCACGCGGCATCGGTCCCTCCCCCCGTTCACCGCGTCTCTTCTCCCCCGTTTTCCGCGTCCGTTCGACCCCGTTCACCGCGCGGGTCCGGTCACGCGCACCGTGCCGGTCCATCCCCTCGTCGCTGCTCAGCCCGCCAGTTCGGCGACCCGGTCCCTGGTGTCGCGTACCTCGGCCCAGGGGATGTCCGCCAGCTGGCCGGCCAGCAACTGCCACTCGGCCTCCGCCGCGCGGTAGTCCGCCAGCGCCTCCTCCGTACGCCCCTGAGAGCGGTGGAATTCGGCCCTGCCGTGCAGGGCGCGGGCAGCGGTGACGGAGCCGTGCTCGCGCGATTCGGCAAGCTCCTCCAGCGCCTTGGAGAACTCGGCTGCCGCCTGCTGGGACTCCGGGGCAGCCTCAGGGAAGAGCGCACGGGCCCTTCCCAGCCGCAGCCACGCCTGCGCACGCGCCTCCGCTTCGGCGCCCTGGCGTGCGGCATGCTCCAGCAGATGGCACCCCTCATACAGGTCGGGCAGGAAGCTCTCACCTTCGTAGCGCAGCAGCAGGACGCGGCCGAGCAGCAGCGCCGCCCTGGCCACAGCCGGACTGCCGGACGGCGCGCGGGTGAGGGCCTCGCGCAGCAGCCCCTCTGCGCGCCCCAGGTCGCCCGCTTCGGTGAGCAGCATCTCGCCCCACTCGATGAGCAGTTCGCCGCGCTGAGCGCTGTCGCGTTCCGACAGCCGTTCGGCCTCCGTGTACGCCTCGGCAGCCGCCTCCCAGTCGCGGGTCTCGCGCAGCACGCGGGCGCGCTCCCTCGCACAGCGCAGCCGCAGTCCGGACCGCTCGCCCGCGAGGGCCCCGGCCTCCTCCAGCACATCGAGACGCTCCTGCGGCGGGGCGCCGCTCAACCGCAGTGCGGACGCCAGGTCGAGGAGGGCGCCGCAGCGCTGCGCCTGGTTCTCGTCGCGGGCTCGGGCGTCAGATGTCTGCCCGGTCGGCGGTGCGCTCCCGGCCGTTGCGGGCCCGGCCTGGGAGGTCGCGGGTGCGCTGGAGGGCTCGGGAGACCCTGGCGCGCGGTCTGCCAGCATGTCGCTCGCTTCGCGGAGTTCGCTGACGGCCTCGGGGGCCGCCCTGTGGCGGTGTTCGGGTGCGGCCTGGGCCAGTGCGAGCAGCACCCGGCCCAGCCGGAGTTTACGGGTGCGCTCGGCGTCCGGCGGCAGTGACGGGTCCGCCGTGTCTCCCGCGGCCGTGGTGTGGCCCGCCAGCGAACGCAGCAGTCCTTCCGCGCGCAGCAGATGCCGGGTGCCGCCGCGCACCTGCCACAGCGAGTGCTCGACACCGGCGCGCTCCAGCAGCGCGCCGGGCTCGTTGTCCGTCAGCAGTTCCGCGGCGTCCCGCAGCAGCGGCTCGGGGCCCTGCGGGCTGCGCCGTACGGCCGCCGTACCGGCGAGTGCGTGCAGCACCCGGCCCAGCACCAGCCGGGCCCGTGGGCTGTCGCGGTCCGCGGCGCGGGCCGCCTCACCGACCGAGCGGGCCCGGTGCAGCAGTTGGATGTCCCCCTGGGCGCGCCACTGGCGCAGCAGCCGTTCGGTCTCGGCCACCTGGTCGGCCGCGGTCTGCTCGGGCAGATAGAAGCGGACGACTTCGGCGGGGATGGTCGCGAACAGTTCGTCGCCGTTCTCGGCCTCGTCCGGCTCCGCGCCGTCCCCGACGGTGCCGTCCGGGTCGCGGCCCGCGCGCTCCGCCTCGGCGCGGCCGGTGAGCTGGGCGACTGCCATGGCGGCGAAGTTGCGGGTGCCCCTGCCGAAGCGCTGCGCCACGTAGGCGGACAGATGCTTGAGGATGAGCACGGCGGCGCCCTGGTCCAGGGATTGCAGCAGCAGCTCGCGGACGCCGGGTGCGAACGTGTAGCGGGGGCCGTGCAGCCGGGTCCTGCGGCAGCCCGCCGCGTCCGGCTCGTCCTCCTCCTCCGGCAGCCGGGTCAGCAGCCCGGAGAGCAGCACCTCGGCCAGCTCCATCGGACCGGTGTCGGGGAGCATCGCCTCCTGCACCAGATGGATGACCGGCAGCAGCAGCGGCACCACGGCCAGGTGCACGGCCAGATCGAGGGCGCCTGGCGAGGCGGTGTTACGGAACTCGCGCAGCAGGGTGCGCGCCGGTACGCCGCCCGCGGGGGTGCGCGGCGGGGGCATCGCCGGGTGCCGGGGCAGCACCCAGGCGGCGGCACCGGCCACGGCACGCTCGCTGTCGGTGCCCAGCAGCCGCGCCCAGTTGCCCAGCGCCTCGGGTGTGGGCAGCAGCACCGGCACCGGCACCGCGTCCGCCGGCGGGAGCGGGCCGTAGCTGTCCGGCTCGAAGGTGATACGTCCGCCGGCCCGGCGTTCCCGCAGCAGCTGCCCGGGTTCGGCGGGCAGCGCGGTACGCGGCCACAGCCGGGGCGGCAGCGGCTGGACGACGGCCAGCGGTGAGCGGCCGGACCAGTGGTGCAGCAGGCGCTGGGCGCGGCCGTCCTGCCACAGCGCGCCCACGCAGTCGCTGACGACGAGGGTGAGGCGGCGCCCTGTGGTGTCGCGGTACTCGTCGGCGGGGCGCAGCCGTGCGGGGCCCTCGGCGGGTCCGGTGCCGATGAGCGGGGCGCCGTCGCGGGCGCGGTGCAGATAGCGCACCTGGACATCGCGGAAGGCGCCGAGCTGTTCGAAGGTCTGCCGCAGCCGCTCCAGGGTGGGCTGCCACACCGAGGCGGTGGGCGAGGCGTCCATGATGAGCTGGATCTCGCTGTAGCGGCGGACCTCGGTGCCGAAGACGGGCCGTACCGCGGTGGAGCGGGCGCTCAGGTCCGCGGTGGCATCCTCGTCCAGCGCTCCGGTGGCGGGTGGCAGCGGCGGCCGGTAGCCGTGCAACGGGCGCAGCGCGTGCTGGAGTCCGAGCAGCCCGGACAGTGCTCCCGCCGCAGGTGCCCGCACCGGGAAGCCCGCCGGGGGTGACCCGCCGTGTCTGCGCGGTGCGAACAGGGAGACCGGGGCCGTGCGCTCCGGGGTCGTGGGGGTCTCTCCCGGCTCGGTGGCGTCGTGGTCCTCGGCTGGTGGCATGGGAGGCTCCGGCTGCGGCGTCCGGTTCCCTGGATAGCCCGGCCCGGTGGAGTCCGCGTCGGGCCCTCCTCCAGTCCGCCCCACCCCGAAGCGGGCCAGCCACAGCGCCTCGGCGATCTCTTCGGCCTCCGGGTCCCAGCCGGCGGCCCGCAGCCGTGCCACCAGCTCCGCCACGTCCCGCACGGACCGCTGCGGGGGCCACGAGCCGGCCGTGGACCGCGCAGGGTCCCGAGGTTGCCGCGGCGGGGTCGACGCCGCACTCATGTGACGGTCACCTCGGGCGGTCGAGAGGGCGTAGCAGCATCTCGGCGAGCCGGTCGCGGGTGACCCGCTCGACGCCCGAGGCGCGCTGTGTCAGGAACAGGGCGTTGAGCAGTTGGTCGGTGGCGAGGACCTGTCCCGGCTCGCGCCGCAGGAACCGCTGGACCAGTTCGGCGCCGTCCTCCAGCGCCTCCTCCCCCAGATGCGCGGAGACCATCGCGGCGAGCTGTTCGTCGCCCGGTGGTTTGAGGTCGAGCTGGATGCAGCGGCGCAGCAGCGCGGCCGGGAAGTCGCGCTCCCCGTTGGAGGTGAGCACGATGAACGGGAAGACGGTGCAGCGCACCCGGCCGCCCTCGATCCGGACCTTGTCGCCGTCCGCCGTCAGTACCTCGGTGACCGGCTCGCGGTCGGCGATGCGCTCCAGCTCGGGGATGGTGAACTCGCCGTCCTCCAGGACGTTCAGCAGGTCGCTGGGCAGGTCTATGTCGCTCTTGTCCAGCTCGTCGACGAGCAGCACCCGCGGCAGCGGCACTCCGTCCGGCTCGGTGGGCCGCGCGGGCAGCAGCGCCGTACCGAGCGGGCCGAGCCGCAGATACGACCCGACCGGCGGACGGGCCGGCGGGGTGCTGCCGTCTCCGGCCACGGCACGGTCCAGCTGGACGTCCTGGAGCCGGCCGATGGCGTCGTAGTGGTAGAGCCCGTCGTGCAGCGTCGTACGGCTGACGATGGGCCAGCGCAGCACCCGGCCCAGGCCCAGCTCGTGCGCGACCGCGTGCGCGAGGGTGGACTTGCCGGTGCCCGGGTTGCCGGTGACCAGCAGCGGACGGCGCAGATACAGCGCCGCGTTGACGGCCTCGACCTCCTCGGGGCGCGGATGGAGACTCTCCACCAGGCGGCGCCGGGCGCCCAGTCGCCGGGCGGTGTCGGCGCCCTCAGGGTCGTCACCGCTCGCCCCGCCGGGGGAGTCGGGCCCGGTGCCGGCGCCGGTGAAGTCACGCCACGGCGGCGGCTCGGGCAGCTCGCGCACACCCTCGTGCGGTACGCCCGCGCCGCGGTAGATGCGCCAATCGCTCACGGTGTGCTCCTCTACGCTGTCGGCGGTCTGGGCATGAGCGGTGGTTCGCGCAGCGGTCCGTCCCCCGAGGTTCTGTGGGGCGGATCGTAAAGCAGGACGATATGCCGTGCCCAGGCCGACGAGGGATCAATTAGCGCCTCGTTCACGCCAGTTGTTCCGGCTGTGTCGTCGGTCACGTCGGCGTTCCTGTTGCGCAGGGTCCGGATGTGCAGCGGCAGCCGCCGCGCCGAGTGTGCCTCGCGCAGCAGTTCGGCTGCCTGTTCGTGGAACTCGGCGCAGTCGTCGTGGTCGTGCTCGTCGCTGTAGGAGTGCCGCCACAGCGCCACGGCGTGGCCCGCGCCGAGCGCCGCCGCCATGGCGCGGGCTCCCGGGCCGCTGCCGGTCCGCGCGCAGTACACCGGCACGGCGCCGGGAGGCGCCGTCAGCAGCCGCCCGTAGGCAGCCTGACCGCCCTCGGGGACACCCGCACTGTGGCCCGAAACCGGCACCTCCCGGCGCAGCGGCACGGCCTCCATGGGGCCGTCGAGAACGGCGGCGGCGCGGCTGCGGCACTCGGGTGTGAAGCCCTGGTCCTTACGGGTCCTGTCGCGCACCACCACGAGCCTGCGCTGGCCCAGCGGCAGGGTGTGCGGGTTGAACGGGTCGGACGGGTCGTAGGGCCGGGCCCGCCACGCGTCCACCCGCTCGTCGAACAGCGCGCGCGGCAGCAGGAACTCCACCGCGGCCAGATGGTCGTCCACATCGCACTGGTCCAGCGCCTGCGACAGCGCCCCGCGCACGGCCTCCTCCAGCCGCGAGCGCGGCACGTCCTCCCGGCTCTGCTCGACGGTGACCTCCTCGCGCTCGCCGTCCTCGGCCTGGGCGCCGTTCCCGGTGTCCCCGAGGGCTGCACCTCCAACGTCCCCGATGTCGGTGGCTTCCCCGCCCAGGAGGTCGTCACGGTCGGCCGAACGGACCAGTGCCACCCGCCAGCCGTGCCGTCCCGACCCGTAGATGTCCGGCTCGATCTCGACCAGTACGTCGGCACGCGCCGCCGACGCCGGACGGTGGCCGTCCAGCACACCGGGGACGCGGGCGCGGATGACGTCGTTGAGCAGCGTCCGCGCCGTCCGCTCCACCCACTCGCGCAGGTCGGCCAGCGCGCGGGCCGCCCGTGGCGTACGCGCCCTGCCCGAACGGGTGAGCGCGGCGGTCACCTTCGCGGCGTACAGCACCACCGCCTCCAGCGCGAGGTCGGGGGAGGGCTCCTCTTCCGTCGTGCTGTCGTCCCGCGGGTCGTAGAGCAGTCCGGCGCCCTCCCGCCAGGAGCGGGGGTCGTGGTCCCGCAGCGTGTAGGGCCAGCGGAGCACCATGTTGCGGGCTTCGTTGGCCAGTTGCAGCACCTGGCCTGCACCGGTGGGCGGCTCCACCTCGGCGAACAGCGCGTACAGCTCGGCGCGCCGGTCCACCGTGAAACCGTAGGCGGGCTCCCCGCCGGACGGGCCCAGCCGTGTGTGCTGCCGGTGCCAGCTGTGGCCGAAGCCGTTGTAGCGCCGCAGATGGTGCCTGTCGTGTGCGGACAGCACCTCGTGCAGCACGCGGGCGCCGCGCGGCCCCGCGTCGCACAGCTTGCGGAGCGCGGTGACGGGTGTGGCCAGGCCCGAGCCCGGCCTGCGGCCCGCGCCCTTGCTGACGCCGAGCACCGTGCCGCGCCGCTGGTCGAGCACGGGCCCGCCCGAACAGCCCTCGGTCAGCTGGTCGCCGCTGAGCATGAGCGGGCGGCCGACGACCCCGGTGGCCTTCCCGAGACCGGTGAAGAACATCTGCTCGCCCCGCACCTCCGCGGGCGCCCAGCCGTACAGCCCGATGTCCGCGGGTGTCAGCACCGAACGGTCGCTCAACCACAGGCAGTCCGCGTCCTCGGCGCCCGGCACACGTACCAGCGCCAGGTCGGGGAAGGGCCAAGGGGACGGGGGCGCCAGGGGGTCCTCGGGCAGCGGCAGCACGAACGCCAGCTCACCGAGGAGGACGGTGCTGCCGGAGGGGCGCTCGACGCTGTCCGGCCGGCCCGCGCTGCTCAGGTCGGCTGCGCCGACGGCATCGGCCGCACCGGCAGCTGCCGCTGTGTCCGCGGTGTCCCCGATCGTGATGCCGATGGCGCGCTCCCCCCTCCATACGGGTGCGGCACCCTTGCCGACGACATGGGCGCACGTGAGGACCCATCCGGGCGCGACAAAGAAACCGCTCCCCCAGAACGCTCGCCGGTTCCTGTCGCTGCGACGACTGTCGTCGCTTGTCCCGCTGCTTCCGTCGTACCCGTCGGGGGGTGCCCCGATGCGCACGACAGATGCGCGAACGGAGTCGGCGAGGTTCGCGGGGGCGTTCATACGACACAGAGCGCGCACAGCAGCACGCCGAATCGTGGCCCCCCGCGTCGCGCGGCTCGCACTCCAGTCACAGCGCTCCCCCTCTACGCCCCGTTCCCCCGTGGCTTCCCTGTGTGAGGTGTATGAGGTAGCAGGCTAGTCGCCGGGTGTGACACCCGGGAGAGGTGGGTCCCCCAACCCGTTTCAACGGGACGGCACTTGGGCTCGGCGATGCCTCTTCCCCGCGTACGCAACCGGGGGCCGGGCGGGGCCGGGAGCCGTCCGCGCGTACCCCGGGGAGGGTCGCAGAGGACGGCAAGTCCGCGGCCCCGGTGTGCGCACTCGCCCGCCGGTGTTCATCGGCCGTGCGGAGCCGTGGTGTTGCTGCCGGTGCCCGGGTGGCTGCTCGGGCTGTCCGTCGTCGGGTCGTCGGTCATCCGGTCGTCCGTCGTCGCCTCGGGCTTGTGCCAGGTGAGGGTGACGGAGACCGAGCCCTTGGCCTCTCCTTCGGCGAGGACGGCGGCGAGCGCCTTGCCGGACTTCACGGCCAGCTCGACGCCGAACGTGACGCTGACCTCGTCCGGCCTTGCGTGCCGGGCGGCGCCGAGGACGGCGGAGCCCACGCCGCCGATCACCTCGTTGAGCTGCTGGGCCCGCGCTATGAGCTGGTCGCGGATGCCGACGTCGTCGTACTCGAAATCCTCGGCGCCGAGGGGGGCTTCGTCCTCGTCCAGGACATGCACCCGGGCCAGCACCGTCTCCCCGCCCGGCAACGTGATCTCCCGGATCTCCCGCTCCATGTGCGCCCCCTCGTTTCCCCGCTCGACCTACTCGTGCCCCACTCGTGCCCCACTCGCGTCAACGTGCCCTGCGCGAGGTCACATTGAACCCCGCGCGAGCCCATGGCGCGACCGTGCCGGACGACGCGCACTAGGAAGTCCGGAGGGGCTGTCACCGGGCCGAGGCGGGAGAGTACGCTGCCAGGGCTCGGGGGGCGGGAGTCAGCTGTCGCCCGAGCCGGTGCCCTCGGTCCCCTCTCTGCCGGGCCGTTCCTTGCCGGCGTGCGGGCTGCGCAGCACGGCGCCGATATGGGCCGCCGCGGTGGACAGATGGCGGCGTACCTCGCGCAGTTGGGCTTCGCTGACGCCGTGGTCACGGGCCGCGTCCCGAACGTCGTCGCGGAAACGGTCCAGAAGGCGTTCGAGGTCGCGCACCGGATCACCCGTGGACTCGGCGAGCGGCACTTCGGACTCGGCGTAGGACTCCGCATCGGACGGCTGCGGGCCGTCCTCCGGAGGCCAGGGCGGTGTCTGGCCGGTCAGGCGGCCCAGATCGCCCATTTCGCGGGCCAGTTCGGACATGCCGTCGCGGACCGCGCCCGGCCAGTCCCCCGCGCGCATCCGGGTCTGCACCTGCTCCTGCACCTGGCGGGCGATACGCCGCACCTCGGCCAGCGCCTCGGTGTGCGCCTCGCGCTCCTTCTTCGCCTGGCGCCTGGCCTGCTGGGCCTCCTCCTTGGCCTTGCGGGCCTGCTCCTTCCACTCGTCCTTGGCGTGGCGCATCTCTTCCTTGGCGCGCCGCCACGCCTCCTTGTCCCCCCAGACGCCGGCCCAGCCGCCCTCCCAGCCGTCGTCCCAGCCGGAGGGCTCGCCGGTGCGGGAGGCGGCATCGGCGCCGGGACGGGCGCGGCCACCCTTGGCCCGGCCGCGCGTGTTCCGCGCCTGTTCCCGCATCTCGCGGCGCAGGTCGCTGGCGGTACCACTGACGTCCTCGCGGATGTCCGCGGCGAGCGCGGCGACGGAGTCGCGGATCTCGACCTCCAGCTCGGCGAGTTCGGCCTGCCGGTCGGCCAGTTCGGCACGGCCGGCCTCGGTGATCGCGTAGACCTTGCGGCCGCCCTCGGTGGTGTGGCTGACCAGGCCCTCGGCCTCCAGTTTGGCCAGCCGTGGGTAGACGGTGCCGGCGGACGGCGCGTACAGCCCCTGGAAGCGCTCTTCGAGAAGACGCATCACTTCATAGCCGTGACGCGGTGCCTCGTCGAGCAGCATCAGCAGGTACAGACGCAGGCGGCCGTGCGCGAAGACGGGAGGCATGTCACAGGTCCTTCGCCGGAGAGGGGTTGCCGAGGGTGCCGGGGCGCTCGGGGGGATGCGGGCCGCCGGCTGCGGCGGCGTCCTGGCCTGCGTCGCCGAGGTCTTCCGCGGACGGCGAGCCGTCGCCAGGACCGTCCAGGTCGTCCATGCCGTCCCAGGGGCCGAGGTCGTCCACGCGGTCCACGTCTTCCACCGGGTCTTCCACCGGGTCGTCGCCCGGTGGCCGGCGCAGGACGGCTAGGCCGCCGGAGACGTTGACGGCGTGCAGGGCGCCGCGGCCCGCGCCGAGGGTGCCGGTCACGCGGTGGGCGCCCCAGTCGCCGCCGGTCGACAGTTCGTCG
Organism: Streptomyces sp. 3N207; assembly: GCF_052246355.1. NCBI lineage: Bacteria > Bacillati > Actinomycetota > Actinomycetes > Kitasatosporales > Streptomycetaceae > Streptomyces > Streptomyces sp. 3N207. The sequence continues at coordinate 439,849 of NZ_JBQQBV010000003.1, forward strand.
AAGGCACTGGAGACGGCGCCGCCCGCGGTGGAGGCGTCCACCGTCAGATCCGCGTCGTCGGGGAGCCGGAGCGCGAGCTCGCCCGAGACGCTGGAGAGCCGGATGTCGGCGTGCTCGCCCACCCGGGGCGACCGCAGATCGAGGATCATCGCGCCGCTGACGGAGTCGGCCTTGATCTTGGAGGCCGAGGCGTCGATGCACGTCAGATCGCCGGAGACGGTGGAGAAGTGCAGTGATCCGGAGAGCCGTTGGGTCTCCACGCTGCCCGAGACGGTTTCGGCTCTTACGGGACCGGCCAGTCCGACCAGCGTGGTGCCGCCCGAGACTCCGGCCACCCGGGTGCGACCACGTACCCCGGAGACGACGGCGCTGGCCCCCACCACGCCGACCGTCAGCGCGGCAGCCGCCGGAACCCGCACCGACACCTCCACCTCGCGCCGCCAGCCCTTGCGGTCCAGCCACTTGAGGAATCCGCGCCAGGGAAGGTCCTCGTAGGCGACGACGAGTCTGCCGCCCTCACGCCGCACCAGCAGCGGCGGGCCCTCGACCTTGCCGATCTCGACGCGGGTGGTCGCATCGGCGGTGCCGACGACGTTGACGGTCCCGTTCACCACCCGGACATCCAGTTCGGTCACCGGATCGTCGAACTCGATCCGCCGCGGCTCGGTGATCTGCCACGAGCGGCTGTCGGGTGCGGGCACTGCGGCCTCCCCAGGCTCGGGCGCTGCGGCGTACGGGCACACGGCACCTGCCCACGCGCAACGACATATCGCGTCTCGATGCAGACACGATATGTCGCGTATCGCGTTACGCGCAAGCCTCGCGGGGAGGGGCGGCAGTCGGGACGGAGCGCTCGCCGCACGGGCTTCAGCGGGTACGGCCCGCCCTCACTCCTCGTCCTCGTCGTCCAGCCGCGCCAGCCAGGTCGCCAGCCGCTCCACCGGCACCTCGAAGTCCGGGTTCAGATCGACGAAGGTCCGCAGCTGCTCGGACAGCCACGCGAAACTGACCTCTTCCTCGCCGCGCCGCTGCTCCAGCTCTTCGATGCCACGGTCGGTGAAGTACACGGTTCTGCTCCTGGTCGGGTACATGCGGTCGGACACGTACAGGGGATACGTACGTCGGGTACGTACTTCGGAATCGGATACGTACTGGGGTGAGAGCGCGGCCGGACGCCTCCGCCCCAGAGTATGCCGGGCCGCCCGCGTCCCGAGCCGGGCCCGGGCCGTGCTCCCGCCCACGTCAGCCGGGGCGCTTCACCGCGTCCGAGGCCGCGCCGACCGCGATGCCGAGGGCTATCGACAGGACGCAGGCGTAGATCTCGTAGCCGTCGAGGAAGCCGATGCGGTGGACCAGCGTCCACAGGTGGAACCGGCCACCGGTCAGTTCATGTATGAGGCCGCCCGCGCCCTGTGCGATGAGGAGGAACGAGACGAAACCCAGAAGGTTCTTCATGGCAGCAGGCTGACCCGTGCGGAACGGACCAGGGATCCGGCTTCGGGGTCGGCGGGGGCGACGGAAGTCTGCGATCGGCGCGCAGGTGTCATACCGAAGTCGATACCTCCGGGCAGCCCGGCCCTAACAGGCGGCGGCGAGCCTTAGATTCGCCCCATGGGGCTGCTCGGGATTGGCCGTAATACGAGGCGAGGGTTCACCCGCACACGGTGGCCGGTTCGCCGCGCGGAGGGGCCGGTTCGCCGCGCGGCGCGGTGGGTTCGCCGTACGGCGCTGTGGACTCGCCGCACGGGAGGGCGCGCAGGGGCCGGGGCGGAGGGACGGGTGAGGCGCCGCGGAGTGCGGGAGTGGGCCGTCGACATCGGCGCGTTCCTGTTCGCCGGGTGCTTCCTGGTGCTCAGCGCCGACTCGGTGGCGATCGCCCCCGGCACTTCGGAAACCGCGCTACTCGTGGACCAGTTGGCCGGTGGTCTGGCGTGTGCGGCGCTCTTCCTGCGGCGACGGCTGCCGGTGCCGCTCGCCGTCGTGCTGCTGCTCGCCGAGCCCTTCTCACACTTCATCACGGGCCCGATCCTCGTCGCGCTGTTCACCGTGGCGGTGGACAGGCCGCCGCGAGTGACGGCGTGTCTGTCGGTCCTGGCGTTCGCACCGGTGCCGATCTTCCTGGCGAGCGGACCGGCGGCCGACGACCCGCGCACGGCGTCGTCCCTCACCTATTTCGCGCTCCTCGCCGGGGCCATCGGCTGGGGCCTGTACGTACGTTCCCGGCGTCAGCTCGTCGTCTCGCTGCGCGAGCGGGCCGCACGTGCCGCGTCCGAGGCACGGCGCGAGGCGCGGGAGGACATTGCGCGCGAGATGCACGACGTACTGGCGCACCGGCTCTCGCTGCTGAGCGTTCACGCGGGCGCCCTGGAGTTCAACCCGGGCGGCGCCCCGGAGCAGGTGGGGCGGGCGGCGGCCGTCATCCGGGACAGCGCGCACCAGGCGCTGGAGGACCTGCGGGACATCATCGGCGTACTGCGCGCACCGGAGGACGGCGATCGTCCGCAGCCGGTGCTCGCCGACGTCGAACGGCTCGCGGACGAGTCACGGCAGGCAGGAGCCCGCGTCACCCTCGACGTGGACGTGGCGGGCGGTCCGGAGAGGGCGCCCGCGATCACCGGCCGTACGGCGTACCGCATCGTGCAGGAGGGCCTGACGAACGCCCGCAAGCATGGAGCGGGCCCCGGCCTCCCGGTCTCCGTGACCGTACGGGGCGCCTCGGGAAGGGGCCTGACGGTCGAGATCCGCAACCCCGCGAAGCGCGAGGGCGCACCGCGTGACGGTGCGGACCCCGGCCCCGGGATCCCCGGCGCCGGGCAGGGCCTCATCGGGCTGAAGGAGCGCACCCTCCTCGCGGGCGGCATCCTGGAACACGGCTGGGACGGCCCCGACTACCGGCTGTACGCCGCCCTCCCCTGGCCGAGCTGACAGACCCTCCCCGCCGGGGCGCCCGAATCCGCCTACCGCGCGTACAGACGATCTCGCTGCGGGTGCAGAACGCGGGAGCTCGACGGGGGTGGATTGTGAGGGCGCCCATAGGACCCAGATCACTTACGAGGCAGCTTCATATCGCTTCGTATGTCTGCGCTGCTCTGACCTGGGGCGGAAGGGGCATGGCCGACCCTCTGTCCAGATTGTCACGATTCTGGATCGTACGTCACATATTTGCCGGGTGGGGGAGCCGGTTCCCAGGGTGGGTGCCAGGCCGCGACGAGACCGGGACGCCCCGGGGCGCGCGGCCGGAACGTCCCCCCACGAAAGGCTCCTCTGCTCGCATGCGTAACACCCTGCGTACCCTCAAGCCCGCCCGCCTCGCCACCACCGGCCTGACCGCCCTGGGCGCGGCCGGTATCGCCGCCACCGCACTGGCCGGCACCGCCCACGCCGAGGCCCCCGCCAAGCCCGCCGCCATCGAGAGCGCCGCCTCGACCGCGCAGCACGTGAGCATGCAGGCCGCACACGCCAAGAAGGCACAGAAGGCGGACGACCAGCAGGCCGGCGGCAAGTACGCGGACAACCTCGACGGCTGGATCCGTGAGGCCCGCGCCATCATGGCCAAGCACGACATCCCCGGCTCCTACGACGGCATCAAGCGCAACATCATCCGCGAATCGGCCGGTGACCCCAACGCGGTCAACGACTGGGACATCAACGCCAAGAAGGGCACCCCCTCCAAGGGCCTGCTCCAGGTCATCCAGCCCACCTTCGACCGCTTCCACGTCGAAGGCACCCCCGACAAACTCACCGACCCCGTAGCCAACATCGTCGCCGCCTGCAACTACGCAGCCGACCGCTACGGCTCCATGGACAACGTCGACTCCGCCTACTAAGGCCGAACCACGGCCACACCCAGCACACACCGCATGCGAACAGGAGCGGGTGGGAGGAACACCTCCCACCCGCTCCTTCGCTGCTTCTGCACCCCTGCCTCAGCAGACGCGCTTTCATCGCCGGCCCCAGGCCGGGGCAACGTACGAGCGGCAGCGGTGAGCCGCCCGACCAATCGACTGTGAGCAGGCGTCAGGCTCCCGTCGTCGAGCCGGGGCGGACGATCATCAGGACGACCACCACCGCCCACAGCAGGTTGAAGATGCCGGTCACCATGGCCAGTCGGGCAGCGGCGGCGCGCGGGTCGGGTATCTCGGGGGCCGCTTCGCCCTCGTCGAGACCGATGCCCGCGGCACCCAGCAGCCGCGCCTGGCGGGGCAGGACGACGGCGCCGAGGAGAATCGCGGCGAGGGTCGTCAGGATGACGGAGGCGACCAGCCATATGTCGGTCATTACGCCGAGTTGTATGCCGGTGGCCATGCCGAAGACCGGTACGGCCACTCCGAAGACGGCGTATCCCTTGCAGATGCGGTGCAGCAGCGCGGCTGCTCCCGCGCCGCGTCCCTTGCGGGCACCTTCCCCAGCGGTCAGCAACTCTCTGGCAGCCCGCGGAAATATCGACGCGGCGACCGAGATGGGCCCCACGGCCAGGATCGCCGCGAGTACATGGAGGGAGAGCAGCAGCTTGGTCACCTAGGACCCCCGGTTCGAGCGGGTGGATATGTGGGCAGCCAACGCATATACGTTGGCTGCCAATAGGTAGCACACCAATATGTTCTGTGCCTACACTGCCCCTATGAAGACGGAGGCGGTGCGAGGGCATCTCGACGGACTGCTGCTGGCTGTGCTGGAACCCGGCCCGCTGCACGGGTACGCGATCATCACCGCGGTGCAGGAGCGAAGTAGCGGCGCGCTGGAGCTACGGACAGGCACCGTCTACCCGGCGCTCAACCGGCTGGAGCGGCTGGGGCTGCTGGCGAGCGACTGGCAGTCCGTCGGCGAACGGCGCCGACGCTGCTACACGCTGACCGACGCCGGCCGCCGCGCACTCTCGGAGGAACGGACCGCATGGCAGGAATTCACGGCAGCGATCGGCGCGGTCCTCGACGCGCCTGCGGGGACCCGGACCTCGACCCCCAGCGCAACCGCCCGGCCCAGGCCCGCAACATGAACGAGAAGAGCGTGAAGAGCGACGAGAGCAACGTGAACCGCGTGCGCGAGATGAGCGGGCAGCAACAGCATCCCGACCCGCTGGTGGACTACACCGCGGCGCTGAGCACCGCTCTGGTCGGCCCCGCGCGGGTCAAGTCGCGCATGGTCACGGAGATTCATGACGGCCTGCTGGACGCGACCGACGCCTACGTCCACGAGGGCATGCCCCGCGCCGAGGCAGCGCGCAGGGCGGTACGGGACTTCGGGCCGGTGGCCGAACTGGTGCCGGCGTGCCAGCGTGAGCTGACGGTCGTCCAGACCCGCCACACCGCACGCGCGGCAGCGCTCTGCGTGCCCTTCCTGCTGGTGTGCTGGGCGCTGGCGCGGACCGCAGTCGGCCTGCCGGCCGCTCCGCTGGCGCTGCTCGCGGCCGTCAGTACGCTGCTGGCCGCCGTTGCCCTCGCTGCCACCGGTGGGGTGCTGGCGCGCCGGTTTCCCAGCCCTCACGCGCTGCCCCGTGTGGTCGCCTGGACGGGGACGGGGGCGAGCGTCGGTATGGCGGTGGCCACCCTGGCGCTGGCCTGCACGGCGTTCGTGACCGCGCAGTGGCCGCTGCTCGTGCTGGCGGGCGCACTGTCCGCCGCCTCGCACGCCGTGCTGAGCACCTCGGTCCGCGTCTGCCGCCGCTGCCTCGTACCAGCTGCCGACGCCCTGGAGGGGTGAGCGCCTGCCGGGAGGGAGCCCCCGGCGCGGTCAGCCCGGGGGCGGCTCGCCGTCGAGTACGGCGGCGTGGCAGGCGGCCCGGGTGCCCCAAGCGGTGTACAGGGCGCGGACCTTGCGCAGCAGGAGGGTCGGGTCGTACTCGTCCGTGTAGCCCAGGGCGCCATGCACCTGGAGCGCGGTGCGTGCCGCCTGGTAGGCGGCACGCGAACAGGCCGCCTTTGCCGCGGGCAGATCGCGCGGGTCGGCCGCGGCGTCGCCCCGTACGGCAAGCGCCGCGCCGTACAGCAGAGGCCGTGCGAACTCCAGCTCCACGGCAACGCTCGCCAACTGGTGCTTGACGGCCTGGAACGATCCCACCGGCTGCCCGAACTGCCGCCGCTCCCCCACGTACGACACGCTTGCCTCCAGCAGCGCCTGCCCTGCGCCGAGCAGTTGGGCGGCGGTCAGCAGGGTGGCCAGCGCCCGGATCCGCGGCACCTGGGCGGGCACGGCGTCACCGGGCACACAGCGCACCAGATGACGACTCGGATCGACGGAAGGCAACGGCGTCCCCTGGAGCCTGGCGATGGCCAAGCCCCCGTCGACGAGCACGCACGCCACCTCCGCGACATGGGCATCCACCGCGTACCCGGCTTCCGGATCGGCGACGGTTGCCAGTTGGTCCCCTGTCAGGAGACCGGCGAGCCATGGGGAGGCGGGGCTCAGACCCGCAGCCAGGGCGACGGTTTCCACCAGGGGGCCAGGGGCTCCGGCGCGGCCGATCTCCACGAATGCGGAGGCGAGTTCGGGCGGGTACCAGCCCAGGCCGCCGCGCCTCTCCGGGACGGCGAGAGCGGGCAGGCCGGTGTCCGCGAGGGAGCGCCACAGGGCGCGGCCCGGGACGTGGTCGCCCGCGGCCCAGGCGCGGGCGGCCTTGTGGGCGCCCGCGTCGGCGAGCAGGCGGCGGATCGTCGCGGCGTAGCTGCGGTGGTCCCGGTCCGGCAGAAAGCGCATGGCGGTTCAGCGTCCCCGCGGCAGGCCGAGTGCGCGCTCGGCGACGATGTCGCGCTGGATCTCGTTGGTCCCGGCGTAGACCGGACCGGCGAGGGCGAAGATCCAGCCGTCCAGCCAGCCGGACTCCGGCGGTCCCTCGGCGATCTCGGCCGCACCGGGGCCGAGCAGGTCGAGCGCGGTCTCGTGCAGGTCGATGTCGAGCTCGGACCAGAAGATCTTGTTCATGGAGGGCGGAGCAGCCGACTGCTCCCCCGCCCCCGGATCGCCGAAGCCGGCGGAAGCCCCCGACGCTGCCGCGTACCCCGCGAGTTGGTACGCGCGGGCCCGTATCCACGCGTCGGCCACCCGCTCGGCGAGTGCCGTGCCGCCGGGTGCGGCCCGCTCCCGCCACAGTTGCCGCAGCCGTTCGGCGGCGGCGGTGAAGCGGCCCGGCGAACGCAGCGTGAGCCCCCGCTCGTTGCCCGCGGTGGACATGGCGGCGCGCCATCCCTGACCGGGCTCGCCGATGACGTCCGCGTCCGGTACGAAGACGCCGTCCAGGAAGATCTCCGCGAACGCCGGTTTGCCGTCCAGCCGGCCGATGGGCCGTACGGTGACGCCCGGCGCGTCGAGCGGGAACATCAGATAGCTCAGTCCCCGGTGCCGTTCCGCTTCCGGGTCGGTGCGGAAGAGGCCGAAGGCGCGGTCGGCGAACGCGGCACGCGAGGACCAGGTTTTGTGGCCGCTCAGCAACCAGCCGCCGCCGTCGTGTGCGGTGCGTTCGGCGCGGGAGCGCAGCGCGGCGAGGTCGGAGCCGGCCTCCGGTTCGGACCATGCCTGCGCCCAGATCGTCTCCCCGGCGGCCATCGGCGGGAGGATGCGCGCCAGTTGCTCCTCGGTGCCGTGTGCGAAAAGGGTGGGGGCGAGGAGGTTGACCCCGTTCTGGCTGACGCGGCCGGGCGCACCGGCCGCGTAGTACTCCTCCTCGAAGACCAGCCACTCGGTGAGGCTCGCCGCGCGACCGCCGTACTCGCGCGGCCAGGCGACGACCGACCAGCCGCCTTCGTACAGTTCGCGCTCCCAGGCGCGGTGCGCGGCGAAGCCCTCGGCCGTCTCCAGCGAGGGCAGCGGCTCGGCGGGTACGTGCGCCGTCAGCCAGGCGCGGGCCTCGGCGCGGAAGTCCTCCTCTGCGGGGCTGAATTCCAGGTCCATGCTCAGGCCCCGCTCCCGGAGCCGTCCGCGGCCCCCGTCCGGGAATCGGCCCCGTCCCCCGAACCGGCGTCCCGCGCGGGGCGCCCGGCGCCGCGGTCCGCCGCCCGCATCGCGCGTGCGTCCATTCCGCCGAGCGCGTCGGTGCCCGTCTCGGCGTTGTGCGCATGCGCCAGGTGGTGCAGGCCGAACACCGAGTCCAGGCCATGGTGCAGGCCCATCAGGTCCTCGGCCTGGTTGACGGCACGCTTGGTCAGGGCGAGGCCGAAGCGCGGCATCTCGGCGATGCGGGCCGCCAGCGCCTCGGCCTCGGCGGCGAGCCGGGCGCGCGGGACGACGCGGTTGACCATGCCGATCTCGTACGCGCGCCGGGCGGTCATCCGGTCCCCCGTGTACAGGAACTCCTTGGCGACGCGCGGCCCCATCACCCACGGGTGGGCGAAGTACTCGACGCCGGGGATGCCCATCCGTACCACCGGGTCGGCGAAGAAGGCGTCCTCACTGGCCACGATCAGGTCGCACACCCAGGCGAGCATCAGTCCGCCCGCGACGCAGGCGCCCTGCACGGCGCAGACGACGGGTTTGGGCAGCTCGCGCCAGCGGCGGCACATCCCCAGATAGACCTCGGACTCACGGGCGTAGCGGGCCTCACCGCCCTCCTTGCCGACGTGGTCCCACCACAGTCCGGCCTTGCGGGGGAAGGACAGATGCGCATCACGCCCCGGCGTACCGATGTCGTGCCCGGCGCTGAAGTGCTTGCCCGCGCCGGCGAGGACGACGGCGCGGACCGCGTCGTCGTCGGCGGCCCGCCGGAACGCCGCGTCGAGGGCGTAGGTCATCGCGGAGTTCTGGGCGTTGCGGTACTCGGGCCGGTTGAGGGTGACACGGGCGACGGCGCCGACTCGTTCGTACATCACCACTTCCGGGGCCGCTGGGCGGTCGTCGGGCATGCGGGCTCTCCTCGCACGGGGCTGCATCACACGGGGCTGCGCACTCTTCCTTAAGCCGCGCAGGCTTCCCTAACAAGTGTTTGGTAGATTAACGTGGCTCCGCCATCACGTCGAGAGCCGCGAGGGGCCGCCGTATGAGCAGCGCCGCACCCGCCTGCCCGGCACCGCACGGTCTGCTGGCCGGTCGCTCCGTGGTCGTCACGGCGGCGGCCGGGAGCGGGATCGGCGGGGCGACGGCTCGCCGCGTACTGGAGGAAGGTGCCGCAGGCGTCGTCCTCGGCGATGTGCACGAGCGCCGCCTGGGCGAGACGGAGCAGATGCTGGCCCGGGAGTTCGGTCCAGGCCGGGTGGGGGCCGTGCGCTGCGACGTCACCGACGAGGGCGAGGTCGGCGCGCTGCTGGACGCCTGCACAGCGCGCCACGGCCGGATCGACGTGCTCGTCAACAACGCGGGTCTGGGCGGTACGGCAGAGTTGGTGGAGATGACCGACGAGCAGTGGTCCCGGGTGCTGGACACCACCTTGACCGGCACCTTCCGCTGTACCCGCGCAGGGCTGCGTGCCATGCGCGACCAGCCGGGCGACGGCGGTGTGATCGTCAACAACGCCTCGGTCGTCGGCTGGCGGGCCCAGCGCGGCCAGGCGCACTACGCCGCTGCCAAGGCGGGCGTGATGGCGCTGACCCGCTGCGCCGCGCTGGAGGCGGCGGAGTTCGGCGTACGGGTCAACGCCGTCGCGCCCTCCCTGGCGATGCATCCGAACCTGGTCAAGGTCACCACGCCGGAGCTGCTGGCGGAGCTGACAGCGCGGGAGGCGTTCGGACGGTACGCGGAACCGTGGGAGGTGGCCAACGTGATCGTCTTTCTGGCCGGCGACTACTCCTCGTACATGACCGGCGAGACGGTCGCCGTCAGCAGCCAGCACCCATGAGCACCACGGCAGCCGAAAAACCCGACGCGCTCCGGCGGACAATGGACTCATGGTGACGCCGAAGAAGACCGCCCCCGGTGCCGGGCGCCGTGCCGAGCTGCTGGCGACCGCGGCCGAGGTGTTCGCGGAGCTGGGCTACAACGCGACCACCGTCCGCACGATCGCGGACCGCGCCGGGATGCTGGCGGGCAGCCTCTACTACCACTTCGACTCCAAGGAGTCGATGGCCGACGAGATCCTCAGCGCCTTCCTGACCGATCTGTGGGCGGGCTACCAGCGGATCGAGGAGGCCGGGCTGGAGCCGCGCGAGACGTTCGAGGGGCTGGTCGCCGAGTCGTTCCGGCAGATGGAGCGGCACCGTCCGGCAGTCGTCATCTACCAGAAGGAGGCCCGCAGGCTGGCCTCCCAGGAGCGGTTCCGGTATCTGGCCGACTCCCAGGAGCGCTTCCAGAAGCTGTGGACGCGGACGCTGGAGCGCGGAGTGGCCGACGGCAGCTTCCGCAGCGAGCTGGACGTTCCCGTCGCCTACCGGTTCGTCCGCGACACCGTGTGGGTGGCGGCGGTCTGGTTCCGGCCCTGGGGGCGCAAGAGCGCGGCAGACGTCGCCGAGCAGTACACCTCGATGGTGCTCGACGGAATCGCCACCCGTCCGGTGGCCCGATGATCCAAGGAGCGTGACCCGATGTCCCGCGGTGAGGCGTACATAGTCCAGGCGGTCAGGTCGCCCGTCGGCAAGCGCGGCGGGGCGCTGGCCGGAGTGCACCCCGCGGACCTGGGCGCGCACGCGCTGCGCGCGCTGGTGGAGCGGGCCGGAGTGGACCCGGAGGCGGTCGAGGACGTCATCTTCGGCTGCCTGGACACCGTGGGCCCGCAAGCCGGTGACATCGCGCGCACGGCGTGGCTGGCGGCGGGGCTGCCCGAGTCGGTGCCCGGGGTCACCGTCGACCGGCAGTGCGGCTCCTCGCAGCAGGCCGTGCACTTCGCGGCGCAGGCGGTCATGTCGGGCACGGCCGACCTGGTGGTCGCGGGCGGGGTGCAGAACATGTCGCAGGTCCCCATCGGCTACGCCTCCCGCCAGGCGGCCGAACCGCTCGGCCTCACCGCAGGGCCCTTCCAGGGCTCCGAGGGCTGGCGGGCCCGCTACGCTGACGCGCCCGTCGACCAGTTCCACGGCGCGGAGCTGATCGCCGAGCAGTGGGGCATCAGCCGTACGGAGATGGAGCATTGGGCGCTGCGCTCGCACCAGCGGGCGCTGCGCGCCATCGACGAGGGCCGGTTCGAGCGCGAGATCGCCCCCTACGCGGACCACGCGGTGGACGAGGGGCCGCGGCGCGGCACCAGCCTGGGGAAGATGGCGGCCCTCGATCCGCTGGTGCCGGGCGGACGGCTGACGGCGGCCGTCTCCTCCCAGATCTCGGACGCCTCCTCGGCCGTGCTGCTCGCCTCCGAGGAGGCCGTACGCACCCACGGCCTCGTCCCGCGCGCCCGCGTGCACCATCTCTCCGTACGCGGCGAGGACCCGATCCGCATGCTGACGGCCCCGATCCCGGCGACCGCCCACGCACTGAAGCGGGTCGGGATGACGCCGGCCGACATCGACCTGGTCGAGATCAACGAGGCGTTCGCCCCCGTCGTCCTGGCCTGGCTGCGGGAGACCGGCTGCGACCCGGACAAGGTCAACGTCAACGGCGGCGCCATCGCCCTGGGCCACCCTCTCGGCGCCACCGGCACCCGACTGCTGACGACCCTCCTCCACGAACTGGAGCGCTCCGGCGGCCGGTACGGGCTCCAGACCATGTGCGAGGGCGGCGGCCAGGCGAACGTCACGATCATCGAACGGCTCTGACGAACCCGCGGGCAGGCTCCGCGAGGGGGTTTGAGATCGTGAGCCCATGTGTGTCTCCATGGGCCCGGCCGAGTTCTCCGGCACCACGCTGTACATGGGGCGGCTGCACCATTCCGAGCACGGTCCGGTGCACGTCCTCGGCTACCAGAACACCGCCGTCAACCGCGCCGACGGCCCCAACGCCATGCTGCTGCATCTGCCCGCGCGGGGAATGACGCAGGACAACTTCCTGGACGTGGGGCGCAGTTCCGACGTGCTGGAGCGAATGGTGGACGCCGTACGGCCCAGGTCCCGGGCTGCGGGCGGCATGGCCTGGATGGGGTGGGAGCAGCCGGCGTACGGGGTGCAGGTTTTCGAGCACGACATCTACACCGTGCTGCTCGCCTCCGACCCCACCGCGCTGCCTTCCGCGCTCCACCGGGTGCCCGCGCACAAGCGGCCGGCCCTCGACCCGGAGCTGATGCGGTTCTACGCCGAGCGCTATCCCGGGTACGCGATGGCCGTGTGCTGCTTCGACAACACCGAGGCGGCACAGGCCAAGCCGCTGCTGATGTGGTACCCGCCGATCGACCCGGACGTACTGACGGCACCCGCGCTGGACGCCCACACCGGCCGGCCGCCGGGCATGGTGGGGAAGGTTCCGGTCGACCACTGGGTGCTGTACGGCAGCGACGAGGCGCCGCCTGGGTGGGGTGAGCCGGTGGACTACGGCCGCCGCATGCGGCATTCGCTGCGCGGCTTTCTGCCCGGTGAGGTGCGCGGCGAGCACTTTTCCGGGTTGCTGCCGAACGGGGATTTCGCCCTTCGCCATGCGGAGCTGTTGGCTGGTGGCCCGGTGACCAGGGTGGCTGGGCCTGTGGGGTGATGAGGGGGTGCCCCTGCCCGTTGTCCGCAGGCTGCGGGTTGCGTTGTGGCTTTGGGGGCACCTCCCGGCCGGAGGCTGGGGGAGCAGTTTCCCGCGCCCCTTACGGGGCGCCGGTTCTGCGCGGACTCACTCCGCGCCGTACACCGGCTCCGGGTCAGGCGACTCCGCAAGCAAATTGCGAAGCGGAGCGTCCAGTTCCACCGGATCCCAGCGGGCACCCTTGTCCGTGTGGGTGGCGCGGCGCCAGCCGGCCATGACGGTGATCCGGCCGCCTTCCGCTTCGAAGACGCGGCCGGTGATGCCGTCACAGGCGTCGGAGCCGAGGTAGACGACGAGCGGCGAGACATTCTCGGGGGCCATTACGTCGAACCGTCCGTCGGCGGGCGCGGCCATGTCCGCCGCGAAGGTCCGCTCCGTCATCCGGGTGCGGGCCGCCGGTGCGACCGCGTTGACCTGGACTCCGTAGCGGCCGAACTCGGCAGCGGCGACGAGGGTGAGCGCCGCGATACCGGCCTTCGCCGCCGCGTAGTTGCCCTGTCCCACGGCGCCCAACAGCCCAGCGCCCGACGAGGTGTTGACGATCCGGGCCCGCACCGAACGCCCTGCTTTCGACTCGGCGCGCCAGTACCCGGCCGCGTGCTTCATCGGCAGGAAGTGCCCCTTGAGGTGCACCCGTACGACCGCGTCCCAGTCGTCCTCGCCGAGGTTCACCAGCATCCGGTCGCGCAGGAACCCCGCGTTGTTGACCAGCGTGTCCAGTCGGCCGAACCGGTCCAGCGCCGTACGGACCAGCCGCGCCGCTCCCTCGCTGTCGGCCACGTCGTCCGTGCTGACGGCCGCCTCGCCGCCCATCGCCCGTATCTCGGCCGCCACCTGCCCGGCGGGTGTTGCAGCGGTTTCCGCGCTGTCCGTGCCGTCGAGGGCGACGCCCAGATCGTTGACGACGACCCTGGCGCCCGTGCGGGCGAACGCGAGGGCGTGCGCGCGGCCCAGCCCACGGCCCGCGCCGGTGACGATGACGACGCGGCCCTCGGCGGGGCGGTCCTGGGTGGGGGTGGCTCGCTGCTGGGGCATGACGACCTCCGGGCTCAGGATTTGTTGACGTTCGCGGCGTCCAGAAAGGCGGGCCGCTCGCCGCCGCCGTGCACCGCGAGGGAAGCGCCGGTGATGTAGCGCGCGGCGTCGGAGGCCAGGAACACGCAGGCGGCGCCGACCTCTTCGGGCTCCGCCAGCCGCCCCATCGGTACGGTCGCGCTGACGGCCGCGACGCCTGCCTCGTCGCCGTAGTGCAGCTCGGTCAGTTCGGTGCGGGCCATCCCCAGGACGACGGTGTTGACCCGCACCCCGTCCGCGGCCCATTCCATGGCCATCGACCGCGCCAGGTTCTCCAGCCCTGCCTTCGCGGCGCCGTACGCCGCCGTCCCCGGCGACGGACGCCCGCCGCTGACGCTGCCCACCATCACGACGGCGCCACCGCCCGGCTGCCCGCGCATGACGGGGTACGCGGCGCGGGAGAGGTGCAGCGGTGCCAGGAGGTTGAGCTCGAAGATGCGGGCGTGCTGGCGGGGAGCGCCCTCGGACAGCGGGCGATACGGGGTGCCGCCCGCATTGTTGACCAGCACGTCGAGGGAGCCGTGGTCGCGGGCGACGCGGTGGCACAACTCCGCCGCCGCGTCCGGGTCCCGGACGTCGAGAGGGAGATAGCGGGCCCGGCGGCCCTCGGCCGTGAGGGGGTGCGGGGGTGGGTTGCGTGCGCAGACGACGACCTCCGCGCCGTCGCGGAGGAACGCGCGGGCGATGCCCGCACCGACCCCGCGGGTTCCGCCGGTGACGACAGCAACGCTCATGAGTGGGCTCTTTCTTCGGGACGACCGCGCTGCTAGCTTGCACCAAACAAACGTTAGGTGGAAAGGGAAAGGTAGCTGATCCCGCGATGTCTGTCTCCACCTCCACACCACGCGACGGCATCGCAGTGGTGACCGTCGACCACCCACCCGTCAACGCCCTCCCGGTGCAAGCCTGGTACGACCTGGCGGAAGCCCTCACGGCCGCGGGCCGCGACTCCGGCCACCGCGTCGTCGTACTGACCGGCACCGGCCGGGGCTTCAACGCGGGCGTCGACATCAAGGAGATGCAGCGCACCGCGGGCCATGAAGCGCTGATCGGCGCCAACCGCGGCTGCGCTGCGGCGTTCGCGGCGGTGTACGAGTGCGAGGTGCCCGTCATCGCAGCCGTGCACGGCCACTGTCTGGGCGGCGGAATCGGCCTGGTCGGCAACGCCGACGCCGTCGTGGCGACCGAGGACGCCACCTTCGGCCTCCCTGAACTCGACCGCGGAGCCCTGGGCGCGGCCACCCACCTGTCCCGCATGCTGCCGCCGCACCTGGTGCGCCCCCTCTACTACACGGGCCGCACCGTCACGGCCCGCGAACTGCACCAGCACGGCGCGGTGTGGGCCCTCGCAGCGAACCGGCACACCCTGCTGGAGACGGCCCTGGAGCTGGCCGGCCGGATCGCCGTCAAGGACGGGTATCTGCTCCGGCTGGCCAAGGAGGCACTCAACGGGATCGACCCGGTCGATGTGCGCCGCAGCTACCGCTACGAGCAGGGCTTCACCTTCGAGGCCGATCTCGCGGGCGTCTCCGACCGGCACCGGGACGCCTTCGTCGAAGCGCGTGCCGCCGAAGGGAGCTGAGCAGGTGACCGACCTCGACAAGCGGCTCTCGCTCACCGAGTTCGCCGGACGGATCGAGTCCGGTATGACCGTCGGCATCGGCGGCTGGGGCGCGCGGCGCAAGCCGATGGCACTCGTACGGGCCCTGCTGCGCACCGGCGTGAGGGAGCTGACCGTCGTCTCGTGCGGCGGACCCGACGTGGGACTGCTCGCCGCGGCCGGGCGGATCCGCAAGCTGATCGCGCCGTTCGTGACGCTCGACTCGGTGCCGCTGGAGCCGCACTTCCGCACCGCCCGCGAAACGGGGGCCCTGGAGTTCGAGGAGTGGGACGAGTCGATGTTCCTGTGGGGGCTGACGGCGGCGGCGCACCGGCTGCCGTTCATGCCCGTACGCGGCGGACTCGGCTCCGACATCCCGCGCCGCAACCCCCGGCTGCGTACGGTCACCTCGCCGTACGCGGACGGCGAGGAGCTGCTGGCGGCACCCGCGCTGACGATGGACGTGGCGCTGGTGCACATGAACCGCGCCGATGTACGCGGCAACGGACAGTCGCTGGGTCCCGACCCCTTCTTCGACGACCTGTTCACGGAGGCGGCCGAGCGCGCCTATCTCTCGTGCGAACACGTCGTCGACCGCTTCGCCGGGCCGCCGCAGTCGCTGCTGGTGCAGCGGCAGAACGTCACCGGTGTGCTGCATACCCCGCGCGGCGCGCACTTCACCAGCTGCGCCCCCGACTACGGGCGCGACGAGGCGTTCCAGCGCACTTATGTGCAGGCCGCCGGGGACCCGGACAGCTGGCGGGAGTTCGAGGCACGCTACCTGGCCGGGGGCGAGGACGCCTATCAGCGCGCTGTCGACAGCCACTTGCGGAAGGAGGCGACCCCGTGACCACACCAGGCACCGCCACCTCAGGCACCGCCACCCGGGCCGAGGTCTGTGTCGTCGCCTGCGCCGAGGCGTGGCGCGGCGACGGCGAGGTGCTGGCCGCGACGGCGGGCACCGTCCCCACCCTGGGCGCCCGGCTGGCACGGCTGACGTTCGGCCCGCAGCTGCTGCTGACCGACGGCGAGGCGATGCTGCTGAGCACGCCGGAGGACCACGCGCCGATCGAGGGCTGGCTGCCGTACCGCAAGCACCTCTCCCTCGCCGCGCGCGGCAAGCGGCACATGATGATGGGCGCAAGCCAACTCGACCAGTACGGCAACCAGAACATCTCCTGCATCGGCGACTGGGCGCGCCCGAAACGGCAGCTGCTCGGCGCGCGCGGCGCCCCCTCCAACACCGTCAACCACCCGGTCTCCTACTGGGTGCCCCGGCACTCGCCACGGGTCTTCGTCCCCCGCGTGGACATGGTCAGCGGTGTGGGCTTCGACCGGGCGGCCGAGGCGGGCCCGGTCGCAGCGCGGTTCCACGGGCTGCGCCGGGTCGTCACCGATCTGGCGGTGCTCGACTTCGCGACACCCGACCACCGGATGCGGCTGGCGAGCGTCCACCCGGGCGTCACCGTCGCACAGGTCCGCGAGCGGACGGGGTTCGAGCTGGCGGTTCCCGGCCGGGTGCCCGTCACCCGTGAGCCGACCGCCGACGAACTGCGGCTGCTGCGCGACGTGCTGGACCCGCACGGCGCCCGCGACCGCGAGGTGCGCACATGACCCCCCGCCCGGAACCGGCCGATCCGCCGCATTCCCCGCTCCGCACCGCGCTCACCTCCCTCGTCGGCGTACGCCACCCCCTCGTACAGACCGGCATGGGCTGGGTGGCCGGCCCGCGGCTGGTCTCCGCAACGGCCGAGGCGGGCGCGCTGGGCATCCTGGCGTCGGCGACCATGACGCTGCCGCAACTGCGCGACGCCGTACGGGAGGTGAAGTCCCGCACGGCTGCCCCGTTCGGCGTCAACCTGCGAGCCGACGCGGGCGACGCGGCCGACCGGGTGCGGCTGCTCATCGACGAGGGAGTGCGGGTCGCCTCGTTCGCGCTGGCTCCCTCCCGGGAGCTGATCGGGCAGCTCAAGGACGCGGGGGTCGTCGTCATCCCGTCCGTCGGTGCCGTACGGCACGCACAGAAGGTCGCCGAGTGGGGCGCGGACGCGGTCCTGGTGCAGGGCGGCGAGGGCGGCGGACACACCGGGCAGATCGCCACCTCCGTGCTGCTGCCGCAGGTGGTGGACGCCATGAGGGGTGCCTCCATCCCCGTTGTCGGCGCGGGGGGCTTCCACGACGGGCGCGGGCTGGCCGCCGCGCTCTGCTACGGCGCGGCGGGCGCCGCCATGGGCACCCGGTTTCTGCTGACCCGCGAGTCGACGGTGCCCGAGGCGGTGAAGGCCCGCTATCTGGCGGCCCAGGTCAGCGACATCACCGTCACCACGAAGGTCGACGGGCTGCCGCACCGGATGCTGCGCAGCGAGATGGTCGCGGCCCTGGAGTCCGCCGGCAGAGTCGCGGCGCTGCTGCGTGCGCTGCGCCATGCAGCCGCGTTCAAGACGTACTCGGGCATGTCATGGGCGGCGATGCTGCGCGACGGCCGGGCCCTGCGGCACGGGAAGGACCTGTCCCTGGGCCGGGTGCTGCTCGCCGCCAACACCCCGATGCTGCTCAAGGCCGCCATGGTGGACGGCCGGACGGACGCCGGAGTGATGGCGGCGGGGCAGGTCGCGGGGGTGATCGACGATCTGCCGAGCGTCGCCGAGCTGGTGGAGCGGACGGTCCGGCAGGCGGCGGCCCTGCTGAGAGAGCTGGGTGCGCGGGTCAGCGATCCGCCCCCGGCCGCGTGACCGCCGGCTCCTCCCGGGCCTCCATCAGCGCGAAACCCAGCAGATTGGCACCGCGCCAGCGCTCCGGGTCGGCAGCACGCTCGTCGTCGGCCGCCAGCCCGATGCCCCAGACACGGTCCAGCGGGCTGGCCTCCACCAGCACCCGCCCGGCCGTCCCCAGCAGATACTTCCGCAGCCGGGCGTCCTGCCCGAACTTGGCGGAGTTGGCCCGTACGACGATGCCGTACCGCTCCCGGGCCCAGGTCTCCTCGTCGAAGCCGCGCACCTGACGGCCGAGTGCCTTGGCAGCGCCCGGATGCGGTGCCGCCAGCACGCGCTGCTCCGTCTCCGCGTCACCGAACAGCCGCGCCTTGCCGGCCATCATGAAGTGCTCGGCGCTGGCGTACTCCACCCCGTCCACCGTGAACCGGGCGGGCCACCACTGGCTGAGGCAGCCGGGACCGACGCCCCCGCCCCTGGGCGGCCGGTGGCCCCAGAAGAACAGGTACTTCACCCGGTGGCCCCTCCGCACTATCCCGCACAGCTCATTCCGGTCCCGCGCGGCGGTTCCGTTCGCAGCCGTCCCGCTCATCGCTCCCCCTCCCGTCGGCGCCCCTCTCCCCGCACCCTTGCAGGAGGTCACCCGCACGGACCAGCGGTTTTCGCCGGTCACCCCTCCGGGTGGCAGTCAGGCCCGTACGGCGCAGCCCGACGGCGCGTCTCCCGCAAACCGATGCCAAGACTGGCAGCAGAGCGTTCGTCGTACGAGCGCGCCGGACCCTTCGTCGGGCGGCCACGCACGCGCCTGACGCCTCGCAGCCGGAGGACGTATGGCCAGCAGGAAGAACCTCGTCGTCAACCGGACAGCCCTCGCCCACAAGACCCGGTACGCCCTGGCCCACCCGCAGCGCGTCCCCGGCTACCTCCGGCGTGCGGGCCGGGACAGGTGGCTGGCCTTCAAGCACCGTGACCACGTCAGCTATTACCGCGCGGTGATGGCTTCGGACACCCGGCGCAGCCCGGACGCCGCGGTCGGCAGCCCGACGCGGGAGGAGTGGCTGAGGCTGGGCCTGCTCCAGTTCGACTATCTGCGCAAACACGGTCTGACGCCCACCGCGCGGATGCTGGACATCGGCTGCGGCAACCTCCGCGCGGGCTGGCGCTTCATCGACTATCTGGAGCCGGGCAACTACTACGGCATCGACATCTCCCCCGATGTGCTGATCGCCGCGAAGCAGACGCTCACCGGCCGGGGCCTGCAGACCAAGCTGCCGCATCTGACGCTCACCCACGATCTGACGCTGGACTTCCTGCCCGACGCGCACTTCGACGTCGTCCACGCGCACAGCGTCTTCTCGCACTCGCCGCTCGACGTCATCGAGGAGTGTCTGGCCCACGTGGGCCGGGTGCTCGCCCCGGGCGGCTACTTCGACTTCACGTTCGACCGCACGGTCGGTACCGAACACCACGTGCTGCGCGAGGACTTCTACTACCGCACCGAGACGCTGACGGGGCTTGCGGAGCGGCACGGTCTGAGCGCCCGCTTCATGAACGACTGGGAGCTCCTGGGCCACGGCCAGTCCAAGATCCGTGTGATGGCGGAGCCCGTCCCGGCCTCGCCGTCTGTTCAAGTATGACTGCTCGGAGGGGCTCTCGTCACCGTCTCCCAGGACGATATCCGGCGCGGAAACGGCTCCTAGAGTCGCTGCCATGACCGCACGCGAACAGCACTCCGAACTCAGCCACGAACTGATCACCATGAAGGCCGCGGACCAGGCCGCCGCGCCCAGGGCCAACAGCGACGACCCGGCTCAGCAGCTCGCCTGGCGGCGGCTGACCGCGCAGCACGGCGACCGGCTGCGCACCCTGCTGGAGCAGCACGGGCACTGGCCGACCGCCGAAGAGGTCGGCGAGGAAGCTGCCCTGGGTGCCTGGCTGGTGGCCCAGCACGCGGACCGGCAACTGGACGTGCAGCGGCTGGCCCTGCACCTGCTGGAGCAGGCCGTCGAGGACGGCACCGCGGGACCGGAGGGCTGCTCCCGGCTGGCCTTCCTCCGCGACCGGCTGCACGTCAACGCGGGACTGCCGCAGCGCTACGGCACCCAGATCCAGGGCGTCACCGCCGACGGGGCGCCCATTCCGTGGCCGGTCGAGGACGCGGAGCAGCTGGATGCCTACCGCGCCGAGGCAGGCATCCCGCCGTTCGCGGAGTACACAGCGCAGCACGCGCCGAAGAGGTGACCCCCGGCCGCGCCGTACCAAGGCTCAGACGGTGAGCACGACCTTGCCGAACAGGTCGCCGCCCGCCATCTTCTCGAAGCCCTCGCGGGCCCGGTCCAGCGGCAGTACGGAGTCGATGACGGGCCGTACGCCCTTGGCGGCGCAGAAGCTCAGCAGCCCGGCCAGCTCCTCCTTGGTGCCCATGGTGGAGCCGACCACCTTCAGCTCCAGGAAGAAGATCCGGTTCAGCTCGGCGGCGGGCGGGTTCGGGCCGCTGGTGGCGCCGGAGATGACGAGAGTGCCGCCGGGGCGCAGCGACTTGACCGAGTGCGACCAGGTGGCGGCGCCCACCGTCTCCAGTACGGCGTCCACCTTGTGCGGCAGCCGGGCGCCCGCTTCCAGGGCGGCCTCAGCGCCGAGCTCCAGCGCCCGCTTCCGCTTGGACTCCTCACGGCTGGTGGCGAACACCCGCAGCCCCGCGGCGGCCCCCAGCACGATGGCGGCGGTGGCCACACCGCCGCCCGCACCCTGCACCAGCACGGAGTCGCCGGGCCGGACAGCGGCGTTGGTGAAGAGCATCCGGTACGCGGTCAGCCAGGCCGTCGGCAGACAGGCCGCCTCCTCGAAGGAGAGTGCCTTCGGCTTCGGCAGTACATTCCACTGCGGTACGGCCACCCGCTCGGCGAACGTGCCCTGGTAGCGCTCGGTGAGGATCGACCGGGGCTCACGCGGACCCACCCCGTGTCCGGTCTGCCCGATGACGGAGTGCAGCACGACCTCGTTGCCGTCGTCGTCGATCCCGGCCGCGTCGCAGCCCAGGATCATCGGCAGCGACTCCTCGCCGAGCCCCACACCGCGCAGCGACCACAGGTCGTGATGGTTGAGCGACGCCGCCTTCACCGCCACGGTCATCCACCCGGGCGGCACCTTCGGCTCCGGCCTGTGCCCCAGCTCCAGGCCGCTGAGCGGCTCTTCCTTGTCGATACGAGCGGCGTAAGCAGCAAACATGCCCCGACGCTACGCCGCTCCCGCACTCCCCCGACAGACCAACCGGCCTGTGAGCGACCCATCTCACGCCGTCAGCGCACCGCCCGGGGGCGCGCCCGCCCCCGGGTGGGCTCAGTCACTCAGTGGCAGCGCGTCAGCCAGGGTGCGCCACTCCTCGCGGGGGAGGTCGGTGCCGATGCCGGGGGTGACCACCTGGAGGGCCACATGGTCGGCGCCGGCGGTGAAGAACTCGTCCACGCGGGCGCGGATGGCCTCCGCGTCGCCGATGGCGACGACCGCGTCGATGAGGCGGTCACTGCCGCCGTCGGCGAAGTCGGACTCGGCGAAGCCGAGACGCAGCAGGCTGTTCCGGTAGTTGGCCAGGGCCAGATAGAAGGAGAGGTAGTCGCGCGCTGTGGCGTAGGCCGCGGAGCGGTCGGCGCCGGGGCGCTGGAGGATGACCTTCAGTTCGGGGGCGAGCAGCGGGTCGGCGCCGAGGATGTCGCGGGCCTCGGCGGTGTGCGCGGCCGTGACGAGATAGGGCAGGGCGCCCAGCGAGCGTTCGGCCGCCAGCTGGAGCATCTTCGGGCCGAGCGCCGCCAGCGCGCGCCCCTCGACGGGCACCGGGTGCGGCGCGTTGTCGAGTACGTCGAGGTAGGAGCGCATGGCCGAGTAGGGCCGGTCGGCCAGCGGATGGTCGAGCGTGTGGCCGCTCTGCGCCTCCGCGTGGCTGACGCCGAGGCCGAGCAGGAAGCGGCCGCCGTACTCCTCCGTCAACTGGGCGTGCCGCGCGGCGACCTCGGGGGCCGCGTGCTGCCAGATGCTGAGGATGCTGGTGCCGACCGTCGCCCGCGAGGTGGCGGCCAGCAGCTGGTGCGCCATGTCGGGCGAGGGGCTGCCGCCGATCCAGAGGGTGCGGTATCCCAGCTCCTCCAGTTCGGCGGCGGCCTCCTCGACCTGGGGCCGCCGTGCCGTGTCTTCCGTACGCAGCGCGGCGGCCCAGATGCCGACCCTGCCGAGATGTGCGTTGTATGCCATGGCCGACACAGCATCACATCGCAGCCTGCTATTCCAGGAACGACAGCTGGCGGCGCAGCACGGATCGCCGCGGCCCGGCCGTCGGCTACAGCACCTTCGACAGGAACGACTTGGTGCGCTCGTGCTGCGGGTTGCCCAGCACTTCCTTGGGGTCGCCGGACTCGACGACGACGCCGCCGTCCATGAACACCAGCGAGTCGCCGACCTCCCGCGCGAAGCCCATCTCATGGGTGACGACGACCATCGTCATGCCGTCCCGGGCCAGTGCCTTCATCACGTCGAGCACCTCGCCCACCAGCTCGGGGTCGAGCGCGGAGGTGGGCTCGTCGAAGAGCATCAGCTTGGGGTCCATGGCCAGCGCCCGTGCGATGGCGACGCGCTGCTGCTGGCCGCCGGAGAGCTGCGCGGGGTAGCTGCCCACCTTGTCGGCCAGCCCCACCCGGTCCAGCAGCTCGATGGCCCGCTTGCGCGCCTCGACCCGCGGGGTCCGCTTGACCTGGACGGGCGCCTCCATCACGTTCTCCACCGCCGTCATGTGCGGGAAGAGGTTGAAGCGCTGGAAGACCATGCCGATGTCGCGCCGCTGGGCCGCGACCTCGCGGTCCCGCAGCTCGTAGAGCTTGCCGCCCTTCTCGCGGTAGCCGACGAGCGTGCCGTCGACGTACAGCCGGCCGGCGTTGATCTTCTCCAGGTGGTTGATGCACCGCAGGAAGGTGGACTTGCCGGAACCCGAGGGTCCGACGATGCAGAAGACCTCGCCGGTCTTCACCTCCAGGTCGATGCCCTTGAGGACCTCGACGTGCCCGAACGACTTGCAGACGCGTTCGGCCTTGACCATCGTGCTCATGCGCCGACCCCTCCGGCTCCCTGTGCCCCCGAGCCGGTGCCG
This sequence comes from Streptomyces sp. 3N207, assembly GCF_052246355.1. Classification (NCBI taxonomy): domain Bacteria; kingdom Bacillati; phylum Actinomycetota; class Actinomycetes; order Kitasatosporales; family Streptomycetaceae; genus Streptomyces; species Streptomyces sp. 3N207. The sequence continues at coordinate 462,878 of NZ_JBQQBV010000003.1, forward strand.
CGGCTCATGGAAAAGACGTTCTTGCGTATGCGCTGCCACGGGGTGTCGGGCAGCTGGCGGAGGGAGCCGCGTGCGTAGCGCCGCTCCAGGTAGTACTGGCCCACGCTGAAGACGCTGGTGACGACGAGGTACCAGATGGTGGCCACCAGCAGCATCTCCACCACCGCACTGGAGTTGTTGCCGATGTTCTGCGCCTTGCGCAGCAGTTCCTCGTACATCACGACGGAACACAGCGAGGAGGTCTTCAGCAGGTTGATGAACTCGTTGCCGGTGGGCGGCACGATCACCCGCATCGCCTGGGGCAGCACGATGCGCCGCATGTTCTGTCCCTGGGTCATACCGAGCGCCTGCGACGCCTCGGTCTGGCCCTCGTCCACCGACTGGATGCCGGCCCGGCAGATCTCCGCCATGTACGCGGCCTCGTTGAGGCCGAGGCCGAGGAGCGCCGCCATGAACGGGGTCATGACGTCGGTCATCTCGTCCTTGTAGATGGGCATGATGTTGAAGACCGGGAAGATCAGGGCGAGGTTGAACCACAGCAGCAGCTGCACATAGACAGGCGTGCCGCGGAAGAACCAGATGTAGCCCCAGGCGACGGACGAGGTCACCGGGTTCTTCGACATCCGCATGACCGCGAGGACGATTCCCAGCACCAGCCCGATGAGCATCGACAGCACGCTGACGACCAGCGTGTTCCTGACGCCTTCGAGGATCTGGTCGTTGAAGAAGAAGTCGCCCACCGCCTGCCAGCGCAGCCCCTCGGCTGTGGCGAAGGCGCGTACGAGCAGCGCCAGCAGCCCGAGGACCACGACGGCGGACACATACCGTCCGTAGTGCCGTACGGGTATGGCCTTGATGGCCTCCGGCGCTTCCTTCGACGGGGGCTCCCCGCCGGCGGGGGTCTTGTCGGTGATGGGTGGTGTCACGGGGGCTTGCCTCTCAGCGTCCTCGGCGTCGTGCGGGGTGCTTCTCGTGGGGGCCTTCGCGGGTGGCTCAGGTACCGGCGTTGATCGTTACCTTCTTCACGCCGCCGTCCTGGACGCCCCACTTCTCCAGCGCCTTCTTGTACGAGCCGTCCTTGATGATCGCGTTCATGGCGGCCTGGAGCGCTTCGCGGAGCTTCTTGTTGTCCTTGCTGACGGCCATGCCGTAGGGGGCCGACTGCATCTGCTCGCCGACGACCTCGAAGTCGGCACCGGACTTGGCGGCGTTGGCGGCGACGGGGAAGTCGGAGATGTCGGCGACGACACCGCCGGCCTTCAGCCGCACCCGGGCCTCGTCGTCGGTGTTGTACGGCTCGATGTCGATCTTCTTCTTGCCCTCCTTGACGCACTTCTTCGTCTGCGCCTTGAGGATCTCGTGCGAGGTGGTGCCACGCTGGGTGGCCACCTTCCTGCCGCACATCTGGTCGACCGAGTCGATCTTCTCCGGGTTGCCCTTCTTGACCAGGATCGAGGAGCCGGCGGAGAGGTAGTCGACGAAGTCGACACCCTTGCCCGCCTTCTTGCCCTTCTCGTCCAGGCCCTCCTGGCGGTCCTTGGTGTCCGTCATCGCGGACATGATCATGTTGAAGCGGCCGGTCTGCATGGAGGTGATCAGACCGTCGAAGGTGCCGTTGGTGAACTGGAAGCGGACGCCGAGCTTCTTGCCCATCGCATGGGCGAGGTCCGGGTCGAGGCCGACGATGTCGGCCCCCTCCTTGTACTCCATGGGCTTGTACGCGGCATCGGTGCCGACCTTGATGACGCCCGCGCTGCGGATCTTCTCCGGCAGCATGGCGTTGAGCTTGCCGCTCCCGCCGCCCGAGCCGCCGTTCGCGCCCGCTGTCTGGTCACCGCAGCCGGCCAGCAGCAGGGAGCCACCGACCGCGAGGGCGACCGGCACGATCGCGGCGCGGCGCCTGGCCACACGTGCGGCCCGGCCGGCGGTCATGAGCCTGCTTTCGGTCATGGGCGGGTCCTCCTGAGGTGAGGGGGAAGCCGTGGGGTCGGGCACACACCTTCGGATGTCGCGACCGTGTCCGACGGATGAACAGATGAACGATGGGGGGCATCTTGCCATCCGGACAAGCGGCAGCAGGACGCCTCCGAGGTCAAAATCGGATAACGGATATTCGACTCCGATTACAGGGCACGTCGAAAGGTCGTAAAGGGGGCGGACAGCCGGAGTGCCGTCTCTCACACCGCCAAGCTGTCTCACTGTGCGGACTTCGAGTCGGAGTCGAGGCACTTTGTCCCGCATTCCGCCAGCTTGGATATCGGAGCGGCCGGAAGTAGGTCGTCCCCGGCGGCCGGTGTCGGGTAGAAAGGTCGATTACACCCCTCACCCGGGGACCAGGGCGCGTGTGCGGCGCGCCCGGCGTCCGTACCTCCCTCCGGGCCGCGGCCATCCGCCGGCCCGGGAAGCGGACGCGGTGCCCGCCCGTTCCTCACCGCAGGGAGCGGTCACCCTCACACAGATTCGACAAAGGGGTTCAACACAGTGGCAGCGGAGATCGTCAATCAGAAGGACGGGCTGGAGCCGGACGTCATCGATCCGGCGTTCGCCCTGCATCGGGGCGGCAAAATGGCCGTCCAGGCGACCGTGCCGGTGCGGGACGCCGACGACCTGTCCCTCGCCTACACGCCTGGCGTTGCAAAAGTCTGCAGCGCCATCGCCGAGCAGCCCGAACTCGTCGACGACTACACCTGGAAGTCCCAGGTCGTCGCGGTGGTGACCGACGGCAGCGCGGTGCTCGGGCTGGGCGACATCGGCCCCGGGGCCTCGCTCCCGGTCATGGAGGGCAAGGCCATCCTCTTCAAGCAGTTCGGCGGCGTCGACGCGGTGCCGCTCGCGCTGGACACCCAGGACACCGACGAGATCGTGGCGACGGTGGCCCGGCTCGCCCCCTCGTTCGGCGGGGTCAACCTCGAAGACATCTCGGCACCGCGGTGCTTCGAGATCGAGGCCCGCCTCAAGGAGAAGCTGGACATCCCGGTCTTCCACGACGACCAGCACGGAACGGCCATCGTCACGCTGGCCGCGCTGCGCAACGCGGCGAAGCTGAGCGACCGCGCGCTGGGCTCGCTGCGCGCCGTCATCTCCGGCGCGGGTGCCGCCGGTGTCGCCATCGCGAAGATCCTCGTGGAGGCGGGCATCGGGGACGTGGCGGTCTGCGACCGCAAGGGCGTCGTCTCCCGCGACCGCGGCGACCTCACCGAGGTCAAGAAGGAGCTGGCCGGCTTCACCAACAAGGCGAACATCACCGGTTCCCTGGAGGCCGCCCTGGAGGGCGCCGATGTGTTCATCGGTGTCAGCGGCGGCACGGTGCCGGAGGAGGCCGTCGCGACGATGGCCGAGGGCGCGTTCATCTTCGCCATGGCCAACCCGAACCCGGAGATCCACCCCGACGTCGCCCGCAAGTACGCGTCCGTGGTGGCCACCGGGCGCAGCGACTACCCGAACCAGATCAACAACGTGCTGGCGTTCCCCGGCGTCTTCGCCGGTGCGCTCCAGGTCCGTGCCACGGACATCACGGAGGGCATGAAGCTGGCCGCCGCCGAAGCGCTTGCCGCTGTGGTGGCCGACGAGCTCAGCGCCGACCGCGTGATCCCCTCGCCCTTCGACGAGCGCGTCGCCCCCGCCGTCACCTCGGCGGTCGCCGCCGCCGCCCGCGCGGAGGGCGTTGCACGCCGCTAGACCGGAACGTTGGGCCTCCCCCTCTCCGGCGCCCGGTGAGGGGGTGCTCCTGCCCGATGCTTGCGGACTGCGGGTTGTCTGTGGCTAGTGGGGGCACCTCCCGGCCGGAGGCTGGGGGAGCAGTTCCCCGCGCCCCTGACGGGGCGCGGCCCTGACGGCCAGGGCCGCTCTCAGTGCAGGCCGAGCACCAGGGCATCCGTGGGCGAAGCCCACACAACGCGGCTTTCGGCGAAGCCGACCTCCCGCAGGGTGGCCGCGTGCCACTCCGCGTTCTGGAACTCCTCGTTGTTGTGGTCGTGCCGCACCTCGGCGGGGTTTCCGAACAATGCGAACCGCTCCTCGGCGACCGCCGCCAGCGCGAGGTCCTCGGAGAGCGCCCGCCACCATCCGGCCCAGTCGAGCGCGCCCTCGTCCCGCTGCCGCTTACGCCGGTCCTCGTCGAAGACGTGCACCGCGGCGTTGATCCGCGGCGTCGACTCGTCCGGCATGTGGTCGGCGTTCATGAAGACCCCGCCTTCCCGTACCAGCCCCGCGATCTGTGCGTAGAGCCCACGCAGCGGCTCGGTGCGCATCCAGTGCAGTGCCGTTGCGGTCAGTACGGCGTCATAGGGGCCCTCCAGTGCGGTCGGCCAGTCGGGCTCGCTCAGGTCGGCCGTCACGAACCGGGCCCTCTCGTCCTCCGCGAAGGTGCCGCGCGCGAGGGCCAGCAGCGCGGGGTCACGGTCGACGCCGACGGTCCTCGCGTTCGGCATCCGCTTCAGTACGCGGTCGGTGATACTGCCCGTACCGCAGGCGAGGTCGAGCACCCGGGGTTCGGGGCCCACCAGGGCCTCGGTCATGTCGAGCATGACCCGGAACCGCTCCTCGCGGTCGGGCAGGTACGTCTCCTGCTGTCGGTCCCAACTCTCCTGCCAGCCTCGCCAGTCGGCCTCGTGCTGCGCGTGGGTCGCCATTCCCGTCCTCCGCCGTAATACGCTCGTAGTGCCTTCAACCATTACCGACGATAGAACGCCCGCCGTAAGGATCACAAGTGGAACTGAACTATTACTCAGATCTGGCTGTGCGACTGGTGAACAGCGAGCAGCCCGAGCGTGGGGACGACACCCTCACCTCCATCGAGGCCGTCCGCGAACTCTTCGGCGCACACGGGACCATGGCGCGCCGGGCGACCGAGGCCGATGTCAACCGGCTCCGCGCCGTCCGCACCCGGCTGCGCGCCGTCTTCACCGCGGCCTCCGAGGGCGACGAGGTAAGAGCCGTCGATCTGCTCAACGCACTGCTGATGGAGTTCCCGACCAGTCCGCAGATCTCCGGACACGGCGACCTGGACGACGAGGGGCGGCCCCGCTGGCACATGCATCTGGCCGAGCAGCCCGCCAACGCCACCGCCGCCTATGCGGCGACGGCCTGCATGGGGCTCGCCTTCCACCTCACCGACCTGGGCGTGGACCGGCTGGGCATCTGCCAGGCTTCGCCCTGCCGGAACGCCTATCTGGACACCTCGACCAACCGCTCGCGCCGCTACTGCTCGGACCGCTGCGCGACCCGCGCCAACGTGGCGGCCTACCGCGCCCGCAAGCGCCTGGAGAGCAGCCCGGCCGGCCCCGAGGAGGCGCCGGACCCGTCCGCGGGCGGACGCGGTCGCACCGGCCCGACCAACGGGCGCACGGCGGAGGCCGACCAGCGCAGCACCGAGCCCGGCGAGCGCTGAAGACCGCGCGGCGGGCGCAGCCGCAGCCACGCCCGGGCCACGACGAGGTCGTCGGGCACCGCACCGAACTCCCGGCTGTCGTTCTTCACCCGCGGGTTGTCGCCGCGCACCCACCAGCCGCCGGGCCGCCGTTCGACGGCGCGTTTGACGATGAGCAGATCGTGCTGGAAGGGATGACGCAGCACGACGATGTCGCCCGGGCGTACGGCGGCGCCGTAGGTGACGACCAGCTGGTCCCCGGGGAAGAGCGTCGGCTCCATCGAGGGGTTGTAGACCTCGGCCAGACCGATCCGCTTCAGCGGCCCACCGTGACCGTCCCGTTCCCGGTCCTGAGCACCGTGGGTCGGACCGCCCTGTGGCATACGCTCCGGCATCTTTTGCGCCTCCGGTCCAAGGCCGCCTCCGGCCCGATTACTCCAGCAGATCCAGCCCGTCACCGGACTTTTGTCCTAAGCCCGTGGGGGCACACGCGAAAAGACTTCCCACACGGAGTAATCTCGCACGTGAGAAGACGATCACGAGGAAGGATGGCTTTTATGCTCTCCCGACTGTTCGCCCCCAAGGTGCAGGTCAGCGCCCATTGTGACCTGCCGTGCGGTGTCTACGACCCGGCACAGGCCCGGATCGAAGCCGAGTCCGTGAAGGCCATTCAGGAGAAGTACCAGGCCAACGACGACCCGCACTTCCGGGCCCGGGCCACCACTATCAAGGAAGAGCGTGCGGAGCTCGCGAAGCACCACGTCTCGGTGCTGTGGAGCGACTACTTCAAGCCGCCGCACTTCGAGAAGTACCCGGAGCTGCACCAGCTGGTGAACGACACCCTCAAGGCGCTCAGCACGGCCAAGGGATCCACCGACCCGGCCACCGGGCAGAAGGCGCTGGACTACATCGCCCAGATCGACAAGATCTTCTGGGAGACGAAGAAGGGCTGAATCACCCTCAAGCCTCATGGTCAGCGGCTTTTCCACCGCGAGATCACCGGTCGCGCCCGGTCCGTACACCGCCGACAGCCTCGGCCACCACGGACCGGGCGCGGTCGTCTCCGCCGGTCCGCGCTCGGCTACGCCCCGGGCGCTCCGGGCGACGGCACCGGCCGGTTCACCAGCTGACCGGCAGTCCGACCGGTCCCCTGATGAGCACGTGCTGCTGCCAGGAGACCTCCTCCCGGGGAACGGCCAGCCGCAGCCCCGGCAGCCGGTTGAGCAGCGTGGACAGCAGCACCTCGGCCTCCATCCGGGCCAGCAGCGGCGCCACACAGTGGTGCGGTCCGTGTCCGAAGGCCAGATGCGGCGGGCCCTGACGGTGGACGTCGATCGCGTCCGGGTCGGGGAAGCGCCCGGGGTCCCGGCACGCCGCCACATACGACACCTGCACCACCTCGCCGCGCCGGATCAGCGCGCCCCCGACCGCCACGTCCTCGGTGGCGATCCTCGGCTGGCCCACGCCGTTCTTGTGCGGGATCCAGCGCAGCAACTCCTCGACCGCCTGCGGCAGCAGCTCCGGTGCGGCCGGCAGCCGCTCGCGCAGCTCGTCGCGGGTCAGCAGCAGATAGGCCATGTTGGAGACGTTGTTGCGCACCGCGTGCCAGCCGTTGAGCCCGATCAGCGTGGCCAGTGCGAGCAGTTCCTCCTTGTCCAGCCGGCCCGCGTCGACCGCCTCCACCATCCGCGTCATCAGATCGTCGGCCGGCCGACGGCGGCGCTGTGCCGCAAGCCGGCGGAAGTAGGCGCGGGCCGCGCTCTTGATCTGCTGGGCACGTTCCTCAGCCGCGTCGTCCGGGGCCCTGGTGAGCAGCGCGTCGGCCCAGTCGCGCAGCTGCGGCCGGTCCTCGGGCGGGGCGCCGAGCACCTCTCCCACCACTTCGAGCGGAAAGGGCGAGGTGACGTACCGCACCAGGTCGGCCGGCGGCCCGGCCGCCAGCATGTCGTCCACCAGGCCGTCCACCACGGACTGCGCCCAGGGCCGTACTCGTTCGACCCCGGCCCGGCTGAAGGCCGGGGCCACCACGGCGCGCACCCGCGCGTGATCGGGTGGGTCGACGAAGCTCACCGCGCGGTCCAGCGGGATCAGATGTCTGGTCATCCTGGGCGTGGGTCGGCCCACGATGTCCCGGCTGAACCGGGGATCGGAGGTGACGAACCGGACGTCGTCGTACCGCGTCACCAGCCAGCAGTCCCCCTCGCCGTACGGCAGCCGGATCCGGGTTGGCGGCTTCAGCAGGGCGGTCCGCAGGAACGGATCGAAGCTCAGCTCCGGCGGGTCGTCGGGGACCTCGTACAGCGGACACTCGGACATGTCACCGCTCCTCGGTCGGGGGGCCGTGCCGCAGCGGGGTGAGCTGTTCGATGTCGTAGCGGGTGCGCAGCTCGGCGACGGCTGTCTCGTCCGGGGGGCCGCCGGCGGCCATGAGGTCCAACAGCTCGTCGAAGTACCGCTCGTGGTCCGGCGGGGGTGCCGACTGGAAGAACATCCGGGCTGGGGTGCCGGTCGGGTTGGCGAACGCGTGCGGACAGCCCGGCGGTACCAGTACGACGGTGCCGGCGGTGGCGCGGACGACGCGGTCGCCCGCCGCCGACTGCCAGCCCCGCCAGCTGTCGCGGGTACGGACGCGGGGCTCGAAGGCGAAGATGTCGAGTTCGCCCTCCAGCACGTAGAACAGCTCCTCGGTGTGGGCGTGGACGTGCGCACCGACGTCGAAGCCCGGCGGTACCACCACCTCGAAGCTGGACGCGGCGCGTGAGTGCTCCCCCGTCACCTTGTAGGTCACCTGCTGCGCTGCGGTCCGTACGGTGCGGCCCTGGCCCGGGGGTACGACCAGGCCCCGGCCCGGGCCCGGGCGGGGAGCCTGCCTGGCGGGCTGTTGGTGTCCGGTATCGGTCATGAGGGACTGAGCACTCCTTCCGGGCGGCTGCCGACGGCGCTCCGCCACCGGCCCAGCGTCATCTCCGCGGTGATTCCGGGCCCGAAACCGGCCAGCAGCCCCACCGCACCGTCGCCGGGCCCGCCCTCCTCGAACAATCTGCGCAGCGCGTCCAGGACCACGACGCTGGCCGTGTTGCCGTACTCCGTCAGCGTGGCCCGGCTGAACCGGAAGGCGTGTTGCGGCACCTGGAGGTACTCCCCCAGATCGACCAGGATGCGGGGGCCACCGGCATGCACGATGTAGAAGTCCAGCCGTCTCACGTCCCAGCCGTGCAGCGCCGCCAGGTCGCCGAGGGCCGGCGCCAGCGGGCCCATGGTGGACGGCACCCGCTTGTCCAGCACGAAGTGGAAGCCCGTGGACCGCACGTCGTAGGAGATCCACGCCTCGGTGTCGGGGATCAGATACGAGCCGTTGCGCTCCAGCCGGATGCCCGTCCCGCCCGAACCGCGGACCACGGCAGCGGCCACACCGTCCCCGAACAGGCCGTTGGACAGCAGCGAACCGACACCGACGTCGGCCGGCTGGTAGCACAGCGAGCAGAACTCGCAGGCGACGATGAGGACGTTCGCGTCGGGGTGTGCCGTGCAGAAGTCGTGCGCCCGGTTGATCGCCGCCCCGCCGCCCGCACATCCCAGCTGTGCGATGGGCAGTTGGCGGGTCGTGGAACGGAACCCCTGGGTGTTGATCAGCCAGGCGGTGAGCGAAGGCATCATGAAGCCCGTGCAGGACACATAGACGATGAGGTCGATGTCCTCGGCGTCCAGCTCGGCGGCCTCCAGCGCCCGGGAGATCACTTGCGGTACCCGGGCCTTCGCCTCGGTCTCGTACACCGTGTTCCGCGCCTCGAAGCCCGGGTGCTGCAGCGTCAGTTCCAGCGGCTGTACGAGATGTCTCGTCAGGACGCCGGTGTTCTCGATCAGCCGCAGCACGAGCGGGAGCTGAGGATGGTCCGGGTGCCGGGAACGCGCCAGTGCGAGAGTGTCCGCCATCGTGATCACATGTGGCGGGACCTGCACAGCAGGTCTGCACAATGTCGCCATACAGGAGTCAACGACGTTCTGGTATCAGCGGATACTCCACCTGTGGGGGCAATTGACCCAAAACACCGGCAATTTTCCCTCTGTTGGTCAATCTCCCATAAGCGGAATGAACGTCGAGCCTTCGAAGTCCGGGGCTTCAGGGCCCTCTTGCCTGGTGGCGTGCGCGCGGCGATGCTCAACTTCCGTCAGTTGCCCGGCACAAGAGGTGTCCGGGCCCGCAAGCTCACGCGCTCATTCGGGGGAACAGTGACACAGGGGGCCCAGCAGGGCGATGTGATAGGAGCTCGCTATCGACTGCTCCGCACGCTCGGTTCCGGCGGTATGGGCCGGGTCTGGGAGGCCCACGACGGGCGGCTGGAGACCCGGGTGGCGCTCAAGGAGCTGTGGCTGCCGCACGTGATGGCACCCGAGGAGCGGGCCGAGCGCCTGAAGCGGGCCGAGCTGGAAGCACTCAACGCCGCCAGACTGCGCGACCACCCGAACATCGTCACCGTCCATGACGTCCTCGTCGAGGACGGCTGCCCCTGGATCGTGATGCAGCTCGTCTCCGGCGGCACGCTCCAGGAGCGCCTGACCAAGGGGCCGGTGTCCGTCTCCGCCGCCAAGAAGCTCGCCAAGTCCCTGCTCGGCGCGCTCGACGCCGCGCACCGGCAGAACATCGTGCACCGCGACGTCAAACCGGCCAACGTGATGGTGACCGAGGAACGGCAGATCCTGCTCACCGACTTCGGTATCGCCTCCTCCGAGGCCGGCACGGGCCTGACCGCGACCGGGGTGGTCGTCGGCTCGGCCCCGTATCTGGCGCCGGAGCGGGCCAGGGGCGAGAAGTACGGGGCCGCCAGCGATTTGTTCTCGCTCGGGGTGACGCTGTTCGAGGCGCTGGAGGGCGTCTCGCCGTTCCGGCGGGACTCCAGTCCGGCTTCCCTGCACGCGGTGGCGTACGAGGAAGCCCCCACGATGCGGCGGGCCGGCCCCCTCGAACCACTGGTCACCGCGCTGCTGGCGAAGGCTCCCGCGGACCGGCCCTCGGTCGCCGAGGCGACGGCCATGCTCAAGGGCAAGGACCTGCCGAAGAAACCGGCGGAGGGTACGACGGGAGAGGGCAGCGGAAGCACGGCCGAGTTGCCGACGAGGACCACGACCAAGAAGATCCCTCCGGCGAAGAAGCCGGTCACGTCCTCCGCCCAGAAGGTGCAACTGAAGATCGTCAACGAGTCCGGGGTCCCGCTCCGGGTTCGGGCGGACGAGGTGACCGTGGGCTGGGCCGCAAGCGGGACGACCGCCACCTTCCAGGTCAAGGCCAAGGCCCGCACTGTCGAGGTGACGAGCTCCGGCCTCAACCGCGGAGTGTGGCCGCTGAAGGCCAAGCCCGGTGAGACCGTACGACTCGCTGCCCGTAAGCGAGGGAGGGATCTGCTGCTGAGCAGCGCCGGGACCTCGGCACCGGCCTCCTCCAGGGCGCACTCGTCCACGGGGTCGTCGTCCGCGGGGTCGTCGTCCGCTGCGTCCCCGGCCGGCTCGGGATCGAGCACGTCCGGAGCGGCGAGCAGCACCTCCTCCGACAACTCCGGGGCGGGCTGCTTCCTCCTCGTGCTGGCCGCCGTGGGTCTGGCACTGCTGCTGTACGGGCAGCACGAGGGCTTCTCCGGCTGGGTCAGCCACGAGCTGCACGACTCCGCCGCGTCGGCCAAGGTCGGCGACTGCCTCTACTACGACACCTCGCAGGAGGGCGAGGGCCGGCAGGCCAGGGTGCAGAGCGAGTGGGTGAAGGTGCCGTGCTGGTCCGCGGCCGCCGCGTACGAGGTACGCAGCCTGTACCCCCCGCTGTATGTCAACGGCACCCGGCGCTGCACCGCCGGCACCGTGCCGGTCACGGCCTCCGCCCGCACCTTGTGCGCAGTGCCGAAGTGACCGCCCCAGCTCTGGGGTAGCGCCCGTACGGATCAACTCCGTGTGCGAAAAGTGCTCGCATGAAAACAGACTGTGTTCATGCCTGAGCAACGTGAACGGCACACGCGGACGGCGACGAAGTCCACGGCTGCCTCGAAACGGTCCGCCTCCCGTACGAAGGGTCCGGAGGAAGCGGCGCGGCGGGCCTGCCGCGGCCTGAGCCGGCTCATCGGCCACCGGGCCGAAGGGGTGTCGGCAGTACGCCGCGCGGAGGAGGGCTGGCGCGTGCACGTCGACGTGCTGGAGGTGCCGCGCATCCCGGACACCACGAGCCTCCTGGCCACCTACGAGGTGGAGCTCGACGGCAAGGGAGAGCTCACCCAGTACCGAAGGATCCGACGTTACCGGCGTGGCGCGAGCGACGACTGACGGTCCGTCCCGCCCGAGGTGCCCGTCACCCTCCGAGAGGAAGAGCCACCCATGACGACGACCACCTACAACGAGGCTGCGGTGTGCGTCCCGCGAGCCGGAACCCTCTACGACGTCCTCGAGCTGATCCTCGATCGCGGCATGGTGATCGACATCTTCGTACGGGTCTCCCTCGTCGGTATCGAGATCCTCAAGATCGACGCCCGGATCGTGGTTGCCAGCGTCGACACATATCTGCGCTTCGCCGAGGTCTGCAACCGGCTCGACCTCAACCAGGACGCGGCCAGCAGGACGGTGCCCGAGCTCTTCTCCAACATGGCGAGCGGCGTGACCACGACGGGCGCGAAGAGGGCCGTCAAGTCAGCCGGCGGCAAGGTCGGCGGCAAGGTCAAGGAAGCCATCGGGGTGGCGGGCGAGGACGACGAGGACGAGGAGCACGAGGCCGAGGACCGGGGTGAGGAGGAGGCAGAGCACGCCGAGAAGCCCCGCAAGCGCCGTACCGCCGACAGCTCCGCCGCCTCCCGCAGCTCGGGCAGCGGCCGGACGACGCGCGGGACCCGTCGCGCTCAGGAGGCATGAGGTATGGACAGCTCCCGGGTGTACGTCTACGGCATCGTCCACGCGGGGCGGAGTCTCCCGCCGGACGTCCGCGGCGTGGGCCGTCCCGCGGCAGCGGTGCGGCTGCTGCCGGTGGGCGAGCTGGCGGCGGTGGTCAGCGAGGTACCGGACGACCTCCGCGCACGCCGCCGCGACCTGATGGCACATCAGGAGTTGCTGACGCGGCTCGGGGACGATGCGCCGGTGCTGCCGATGCGGTTCGGCATGGTGGCCGAGGACGCGGCGACGGTGGAGCGGGCCGTCGAGGCCGCCGCGGCAGCACATCTGGCAGCCCTAGAACGCCTGTGCGACCGCACCGAGATGAACCTCAAGGCCACCCCGGCGCAGTCCGAGATCGAGGCCCTGGTCCGGGCCGACGCGGGCGTACGAAGGCTGCTGGCGGACGTGCGGAGCAGGCCCTCGTACGAGGGGAACGTGCGGCTCGGCCAGGCGGTCGCAGAGGGGCTGGCACGTCGCGCGAGGGAGGCGGTCGAGGAGGCGCTGCCCGGACTGACCGCACTCGCGGACGGGTTCGTACGCGGCCCGGACGTGCCCGGCTGCGTGCTGAACGGGTCGTTCCTGGTGCCGAAGGCGGCGGGCGAACGCTTCCGTGCGGAGGTGGAGCGCTGTGCCGCCGTGCACGCGGAGCGCGTCGAGCTGCGGCTGACGGGTCCGCTGCCCTGCTACAGCTTCGTCCCCCAGGAGGGTGCCGAACCGGTGTCGGCCGGCCGTCCGGGCGCCGAGCACGCCGTGGTGGGGAGCTGACATGGGGCTCTTCAGCGGAGTGCTGCTGCTGCCGCTGGCGCCGGTGCGGGGTGTCGAATGGGTGGCCGACCGGCTGCTGGAGGCCGCGGAGCAGGAGGTGTGCGACCCGGCCACGCTGCGGGCGCGCCTCGGTGAGCTCAACCGTGCCTACGAGGCGGGAGAGCTCACCGAGGAGGAGTTCGAGCAGGAGGAGGAGCGCCTGCTCGACCAGCTGGAACAGCGCGGGCCCGTCGTCGCTCCCAACGTGGTGACGACCCGCACCCGGGTCCGGACCGTGATCGAGGACGAAGAATCCGGGGCGGACTCCCCCGACGACAGAACAGACCGGGACAGATCGAGCTCAAGGGACCAGTCATGACTGACAGTTGCAAGACGGCCGTCCTCGCCGCTGTCGCGGGCGGCTACCTCCTCGGCCGCACCAGGAAGGCCAAGCTGGCCCTGACCCTCGGTTCGGTGGTGGCGGGCCGGAAGCTCGGCCTCGATCCGCAGGAGCTGCTCAGAGCAGGTGTCCGGAAGATCGCCGCGACGCCGCAGTTCGAAGAGCTGACCGACCAGGTCAAGCACCAGCTGATGGCGGCCGCACGCACCGCGGTCAGCTCGGCGGCCAACCGCCGCCTGGAGTCCCTGGCCGACTCGCTCCGCGACCGTACGACCCGGCTCGGCGAAGGCGGGGAGGGCGGGTCGCCGGACGACGGTGACGGCGAGGAAGGCAAGAACCGCGAGGGCGGAGAGGACCGCGAGGACCGCGAGGGCCCGGAAGCCGGCCGGCGCGAGGAGGGCGAGCAGGACGAGGGTGAACGGGGCGAGGGCGAGCGGAAAGCGCCGTCCGGGGCGGATTCGTCCGCGGACCGGCGCAGCAGGAAGCCACCGTCGGACCGCCCCAGAAGCACCTCGCAGTCCGACCGGCCCAAGAAGAAACCGTCGTCCGGCGGGACCGGCGGGAGGCCGTCCGCCGACGGCACGCGCCGGAAGCCCGCAGAACGGTCCGGGGCCGCAGGAGGTAGGCGCCATGGCTGAGCAGAAGAAGACGGACGACGGCGACTCGCCCCTGCACCGGGTGCGCGAGGAGCTGCTGGAGTATCTGGGCGCGGTCGGCCGGCAGGCCGTCGGCAAGGCCACCGACAAGCTGACGAATGTCGCCGACCCGAGCAAGCTGCTGCCCGGCGACGGGAAGGGCGACGGCGGCGGTGTCGCCGGGGTGGCAGCCCGCACGCTCCAGGGCGAGAGCCCGGGCAAGGCCGTCGCCAAGGAGAAGATCAAGGGCGCCAAGGACAAGGTCGTCGAGAAGACCAAGGAAGCCTTCGGTGGTGGCGGCAGCAAGCCCGGAGACCTCAAGGCCATCAACATCATCGAGCACATCGACATCGGCCGACCGCTGCGCCCGGTCTACGACCAGTTCACGCAGTACTGGGACTTCGGCAGCTTCATGAACGGCGTCAGCAGCGCGCAGCGGGACGAGGACGACGAGACCAAGTCCATCTGGAAGGTCCGCGTGTGGCCCTCGACGCGGAGCTACGACGCCACCGTGCTGGAGCAGATCCCGGACAAGCGGATCGTCTGGACCTCCGAGGGCTCGAAGGGCACCACGAAGGGCGCCGTCAGCTTCCACCGTCTCGATGAGAACCTCACCCGCATCACCGCGGTCGTCGAGTACTACCCCTCGGGCTTCTTCGAGAAGACCGGCAACATCTGGCGCGCCCAGGGCAGGCGGCTCCGCCTCGACCTCAAGCACTTCCAGCGCTACGTCACGCTCAAGGCCGAGGAGGTGGACGGCTGGCGCGGCGAGATCCGGGACGGGGAGGTCGTCCGCAGCCACGAGGACGTGGTCCGGCAGGAGGAAGAGGAGGAGCGGGAGGGCCGGGAGCCCGACGAGGAAGAGCGCGCCGAGGGCGAGGAGGACGAGGACTACGGCGAGGCGGAGGAAGAGGACGACGAGAACGAGGACGAAGACCAGGGCGGGGACGAAGAAGGGAACGAGGACGAGGACGAAGACCAGGACGAAGACGAGGACTACGCCGACGAGGAGGAGGCCGAGGATGACCAACGGTGAGGCAGGCCGGCCATGACCGAGAGCACCGCCGAACGGCCCATCAGCCACGCACCCTCCACCCCGTCCGGCCCGGCCAACCTCGCCGACATCCTCGAACGGGTGCTGGACAAGGGCATCGTGATCGCGGGAGACATCAAGATCGACCTGCTCGACATCGAGTTGCTCACCATCCGGCTGCGGCTGTTCGTCTCCTCCGTCGAGACGGCGAAGAAGGCCGGCATCAACTGGTGGGAGACCGATCCAGCGCTCTCCACCCGCGCCCACCGGGACGCCGTCGACGAGGAGAACCAGCGGCTGCGGGAGCGGGTCGCCGAGCTGGAGGCGGGCGCCGGCGAAGGCCGGGACGAGCGGCGGGACGCGGGCTGGGACAACGAGCGCCGACGCCGCAGCTGGCACCACGTGAAGGAGGCGGGCGGCAGATGACACAGACGGTGGATGAACCCGGACCGCGGACGCCGCCGGAGTCGGATGCCGCGGCGGCCACCGCCACGTATGTCTTCGCAGTCTGCCGCGGCGGCGATCCGGCCGCCGTAGCCGGGCTGCCGGGCCAGGCCCCGGGGTCCCCGGTACGTCTGCTGCGGTTCGGCTCGCTGGATGCGGTGGTCCAGGACGTCCCCGCGGCGGAGTTCGGCGAGGAGTCGCTGCGGGAACGGCTGACCGACCGCACGGAGCTGGAGCGCTGCGCCCGCGCCCACCACGCGGTGATCGCCGCCGTGGCCGGCAGCGCTCCGACGGTGCCGCTGCCGCTGGCGACCCTGTATCTGGGCGACGAACGAGCCCGGGTGGCGCTGCGCGAGGACGAGCGCCGCTTTCATACGGTGCTGGAGCGCATCGCGGGCCGGGTCGAGTGGGGCGTCAAGGTGTACGCACGGCGGGAGACCACCGCCCGGCCGGAGAGGTCCGCGACGGTGACCCCGGCGCGGACACCAACGGGGCCACCTGCGGAGCCCGGCGCTGCGGGCGCGGACGCCGCGGAAGCCGCAAGCCGCGGCGGGCGCTCCGGGCGCGCGTATCTGGAGCGGGTACGCGGCGCACGCCAGGAGCGCGAGCGGCGCCAGCAGGCCGGGCTCGACGCGGCGGACGCGGTGGACCGGGCGCTGCGTGGCATCGCGGTGGCGAGCCGCCGACTCCGCACACACGACACGGCACTCACCGGCGAACGCGGCGCGCAGCTGCTGAACGCCGCGTATCTGGTGGCCGAGGGGCGCGAGCGTGAGGTCGCCGAAGCGGTGGAAGACGTGCGGCGCGCCCCCACGTGCCGGGGCGTCGAGGTGGAGGTCACCGGGCCGTGGGTGCCGTACTCGTTCGTGGACGGGGGTGGGCCGGATGCCCGTGGGTGAACATATCGGCGAGGTCGTGCCGTGGGAGGGGCCGGAGAGCGGGGCACCGATCGGGGTACCGCTGGTGGACCTGCTGGACCGGGTGCTGGCGACCGGTGTCGTGGTCAGCGGTGATCTGGTGCTGGCGATCGCGGAGGTGCCGTTGGTGCGGCTCTCCTTGAACGCGCTGCTGTCCTCGGTCAACGAACGCGTGGCCGCACCGTGGGGCGACGGGGGTCCGCTGTGACGGAGGCGGGACCGGCGGAAGCAGGACCGTCAGAGGCGGGACCGGCCCGACCGGGACCGGGGCGCGAACCGGTCCGCGGTACTGTCCGCGGTGCGAACGGGCGGCTGGAGCTGGACCCCGACCGGGTAGGGCGGGACCTGGTCTGCCTCGTTCTCACGGTCGTGGAGCTGCTGCGCCAGCTCATGGAACGCCAGGCCCTGCACCGCTGCGACCAGGGTGATGTGACCGACGACCAGATCGAGCGGATCGGTACGACGCTGATGCTGCTGGACGAACGCATGGACGAGCTGTGCGCACAGCACGGGCTCACGCGGGACGAGCTGAACCTCGACCTCGGCCCGCTGGGGACGCTGCTTGAGCGCTGAGGTTGTCAACTCGCGCTCTTTTGACCGAAGTCGAGCCGAACGCGGTCCGGAAAGAGGATGATGGGAGACCCCGGTGGCTCGTCCGCCGGGGCACACCTCGGGGGCTTGGACGGCGAGCCCCCGCCGGTGTGGGGCCCGCCGCCGCGCCTATCGGCGGCGGGCCCGAACGGCCCGGGGCGGCCCTGCAACCCCCTCAACGCCCCGGGCCGTGTCGTGCGCCCGGCTCCGTCCACCGGTTCCGCCCCCGGACTCACGGCGGCGGGTCCGTGCGCCGCTCGAAAGGCGGGTCCGCCAGCCGCGCCTCGACCACATCGCGGGCCACATGGTGCAGCGGGCGCTGCCGGGAGCGGGCGTAGGCCCGCAGCGCACGGAAGGCATCGTCGACGGAGCCGCGCCGGCGCTCCGCGAGCACGCCCTTGGCCTGCTCGATCACCACCCTGCTGCCGAGGGCTTCTTGCAGTTCGTCCCCGCGGCGCAGTGCGGTCTGATGCGCCAGGCCCAGTGCGCACGCCCGGGCCAGCGCGGTCAGCGCTCCGGTGGCGGCGGGGCCGAGCGGACCGTCGTCGAGCAGATGGACGACGAGCACGCCCGCGCCCGGTACGTCCTTCGGCCGCGGGCCGCCCGGCAACGGAACGGTGTGCACGGCACGTACGCCCGCCTCCAGCGCCGCCGGGACGTACCGGGGCCAGCGGCGCAGGGCGGCGTCGTCCAGGGGCAGGCCGGGGAGAGCCAGCCCTGTGCGGAGGGTGTCCGTTGCGGGGCCCTCACACTGCTCGTGCTCCACCAGCCGTAGCCGCGCGGCACGTGGGCCGCTCTCACCGTACGGCGCCGGGTCAGCGCCCATGGGGGCACCCAGGTGTGCGGCTGCCTCGCAGCGCAGGCCCTCGCGGGCGAGGCGGCGGCAGGCGTGCACCGCCAGCGCGGTCAGCTTCGGATGGCTGCCGTCCGCTGTGCCGGTACCCGGCGCGGAGTCGTCGGCCGCGGCTCCGCCTGCCAGGTCCAACAGCGCCTCGACCAGCTCCCGTTCGCGTACGTCCGCGTCGGCGAACGGCCCGGGTACGGCCGCCGCACGGGAGCTGGGCACAGACATCTTCACTCCGGGACTCCGGTCTGTTCTGCTCCGTCGCTTCCGCCGAATCCGTCAAGTCGGGGCCGTCCCGTACGGTTCGGGACGAGAAGGGCACACGACAGGGCAGGGGTCAGAACAGCGCGCGTCTCGTCCACGGCGCAAGCGGCGCTCTGCCCCCGTGTCGTTTTCCGGCTGTCGCCTTCGCGATGTGGGCTGCGCCCGGCCGTCGCGCGGGCCTAGCATCGCCGGTTGAGAAGGAAAGCGTCGGCGGCCCGCGGCCCGAGCGAGGAGGTACGGGGCCATGGACGACCCTGTGCGCCGTATCCGGATGAGGACCTCCGATCCGCAGGAGGCGGAGGACTTCCTGCGGCGGACCTACGCCGACCACACCCCGCAACTCTTCGGCGACCGCGAGCGGTTCAGGTTCGACGCCGCGCTCACCCAGGCGGGATCGATCGGTGTGGAGCGCTTCGCGCACTCGATGCGGGTGCGGGCGGAGGCCGAACCGCACCACTGCGTCTACGTGGTACAGGTGCTCGGCGGCACGCTGGAGGTCACCGCCGGACGCAACGAGCTCCGCTCCGGCCCCGGCGACCTGCACCTGTGCGATCCGTACGCGCCGACGCTGGTGAGGTGGGAGAACCTGCGGCTGGGTGTCGTGCGTATCGGGCTGCGCGAGGTGGAGCAGGTCGCGGCGGACCTGGCGGGAACGGAGACGGCGACGGCGCGGCTCTCCTTCGCACGCCCCCTCTCTCCGGAGCGGGCGCGCTACTGGCAGGCCGTCGTCCGGCACGTCAGCCACGATGTGCTGGGCAACCCGCAGGCCGCGGCAAGCCCGCTGATCCTGGACGAGGCGGCGCGGCTGCTGGCCACCGCCGCGCTGGCGACCTTCCCCCACGACTCCGCGGAGCGGTCCCGGCTGCCGTCCCCCGGCTGGCTGGCGCCCGCGGCGCTGCGCCGGGCCATGGCGTACATCGATGCCAACGCGGCACGCCCCCTCTCCCTGCGCGACATTGCGCAGGCGGCCCGTACCAGTCCGCGCGCCCTCCAGCACGCCTTTGCGCGGTACTGCGAGACCACGCCGACCGCATATCTGCGCCGGGTCCGGCTGGAGGGGGCGCACCGTGATCTGCAGGCCGCCGACCCTTCGGAGGTGACGGTCGCCGCGGTGGCCGCGCGCTGGGGCTTCGCCAAGGCGGGGCGTTTCGCGGGGCAGTACCGCGAGCGGTACGGGGTGTCTCCCAGCCACACGCTCCGCACCTGACCGGATCCGCGGCGGCCGTCCGGGACCGGCCGGCTCAGCCCGCCGCGTGGCGCAGCCGCCACAGCCGCGTCGTCTCGGCCGCTCTCGCCGCGTGCAAGGGGGCTTCCGGGTCGCCGGCCCTGCCGTGCCGGGGACGGGCATCGAGATGACCGGCGACCTGAAGACCGGCGCCCTCGATCCACTCCAGCAACTGTTCGCGGGGCCGCAGCCCCAGGTGCTCGGCGAGGTCGGAGAGGATCAGCCAGCCCTCGCCGCCGGGCGCCAGCCGTCCGGCCAGTGAGCCGAGGAAGCCCCGCAGCATCCGGCTGTCGGGGTCGTAGACAGCCTGCTCCAGTACGGAGGTCGGTTTGGCGGGCAGCCACGGCGGGTTGCAGACGGCGAGGTCGGCCTGCCCTGCGGACTCGGGCGGGAACAGGTCGCACCGTATGACCTCGACCGTCCCCGCCACGCCGAGCCGCGTCACGTTCTCCCGCGCACAGGCCAGCGCCCGCTCCCCCACATCGGTGGCGATCACCCTGCCCACCCCGCGCCGGGCCAGCACGGCGGCGAGGACGCCCGTACCGGTGCCGACGTCGAACGCCACGAGCTCCCCGGCCTCCTGGCGGGGCAGCGGGGCCTGCGCCACCAGGTCGACGTATTCGCCGCGCACCGGTGAGAAGACCCCGTGATACGGGTGGATGGTCTCGCCGCCCAGCGCCTCGACGGCCACGCCCTTGCGCCACCACTCGTACGCGCCGAGCACGCCCTGCAACTCGCGCAGCGAGACCAGCGCCAGCTCGCCGACAGCGCCGCCCGCGGGGCCGTACGCCGCCACGCAGGCCGGGCCCACGTCGGGCGCACGGCGCAGCGGCACGGCATACGAACCGTCGGGCGCCGTCTCCAGCTGCACCAGCAGCATGCCGAGCACCCGGGCGCGGCGGGAGCGTGCCTGCCGGTAGAGGTGGAAGCTCTCGCGGGGTGTCGCGCCCTGCTTGGGCGGCTTGCGGTCCACCCGGCGGCCGAGCGCCGCCAACAGTTGCCGGGCACCGTGGTAGTCGCCGCGCCACAGCAGCGCGGTGCCCTCGCAGACGAGCTTGTAGGCGATGTCGGCCGCCATCCGGTCGTCGGCGACGGCGATCCGCCGCGGCGGTCGCGCCCCGCTCTCGGACCGCCAGGCGGCAGTACGCTCCCGGCCACCCTCTTCCCAGCTGACGGTCCCGGCCTCGTCCTCAGGCTGTGCGCTCACCGGACAACGGTAACCGCGCGCACCGACACCGCTGACCGCGCTTCCCGCGCGAGCTGCGTACAGCCGGTGCGTTCAACCCCTAGCCGCGCGAGGTGCGTACGGCACCCATGCTGGCCGCCACCACGAGGGCGATGGCCAGCAGCTGCGCCGGGCCCAGGTTCTGGTGCAGCACCACGAAGCCCGCCGTCGTCGCGGCGACCGGCATCAGGCTCATCAGCACGGCGAAGGTCGCGGCCGGCATCCTGCGCAGCGCGAGCATCTCCAGGGTGTAGGGCAGCCCCGAGGAGAGCACGGCCACCGCGGCGCCGAGCCCCAGCGTGACGGGGTCCAGCAGCGCCGTACCGGCGCTGACCACCCCGAGCGGCGCACTCACCAGCGCCCCGATGCCCATGGCCAGCGCCAGCCCGTCGACCTTGGGAAAGCGCGCACCGGCGCGGGCGTTGAAGAGGATGTACGCCACCCACATCGCCCCCGCCGCCAGCGCGAAGGCCACCCCGGCGACATTGAGCCGCCCGAAGTCGCCGACTGCCAGCAGATAGACGCCGGCTCCCGCCAGCGCCGCCCAGACCAGGCTGATGACCCGCCGCGAGGCGATGACGGACAGCGTGAGCGGGCCGAGGAGTTCGAGGGTGACGGCCGCGCCGAGCGGGATCCGGTCGATGGCCTGGTAGAAGAGGCTGTTCATGGTGCCGAGGGCGACCCCGAGCCCGACAACCGCCAGCCAGTCCGCACGTGTGTACCCCCGCAGCCTCGGCCGGAAAAGGGCCAGCAGCAGCACCGCGGAGAAAATCAGCCGCAGCGCCACCACACCCAGCGCCCCGGCACGCGGGAAGAGCAGCGCCGCGACGGCGGACCCGAACTGGAGCGAGAAGGCGCTGCCGAGCACCAGTCCGACGGCCCCCGGCCCGGCCCGCGGACCGCCCACCCCGGACGTTCCCGGCGCCGTACCGGTGGCGCCTCCTGAGGAGGGAGCGGCGAGGTCGGCGGCGGGTGCGGCAGAGCGGTCGGCGGCGGTCATGCACGACACGCTAAGCGCCCTCGGGCGATCGCGTGAAATGCTCCGGCCTGCCTTTTCGGTATCGCCGTGAACGGTGGGGAACCAGCTGATCACGGCATACGTTGAGCCCAGTACCGGAGCCGACCCGGCCGGTACAGCCGCACACGACGGAGGCAGGACCATGGCAGGCTTTCTCGACCGCGCCAAGGAGCAGGCTCAGCGGGGCATCGCGCAGGGCAAGGGCAAGATGGAGGAGGTCCAGGCCCAGCGCGCGGGCAACGACCTGCTGCGCCGCCTCGGCGCCGCCTACTACGCGGAGCAGAACGGCACCGGCTCGGCCCAGGAGGTCCAGCGCGCCCTGGCCGCCGTCCAGGAGCACGTGGCCCAGAACGGTGACAGCTTCCTCAGGAGCTGACCTCGGACGCCGGCAGAGCCTGGGGGCACCTCCCGGCTTGAGGCTGGGGGACGAAGAAGCGACAACCGCAACACCATCGTCCGGCCTATCCGAAGCGGACGCGATACAGCATCAGCAGCGCCGCGGCCATGTTCGCCGCGGGCACCTCGCCCGCGGCGATGAGGTCGGGCACTTCCTTGAGCGGGACCCACTCCCGCTTCTCGGACTCGAAGTCGTCCTCGGGCGGGCCGACGTACTCGGCACTCGGTGACCAGTAGATGTGGTGCCGTGCGTCGGTCAGCCCGTTGGACGGCTCGACCGTCATCAGGTGGCGGAGCGGTCCGGGACGCCAGCCCGTCTCCTCCACCATCTCCCGTGCCGCGGCCTCGACGAGGTCCTCGCCCTCCTCGACGACGCCCGCCGCCAGTTCCCACCCCCAGCTGTCCGTGATGAAGCGGTGCCGCCACAGCAGCAGCACTTCGTTGCGCTCGTTGACCGCGGTCGCCATGGCGACGGGCCGCAGCCGGATCAGATAGTGATCCAGATGCCGCCCGTCCGGCAGTTCCACGTCCGCCAGATTCACCCGAAGCCACTGGTTCTCGTACACAGTGTGTTCACCCAGGTTCTTCCATCGCACGTATGTGCCCCCTTCCCGACGGAGGTTGGGCACATCCCAGCATGTCGTGCGCTCCCACTGACAGAGGCGCTCCACGCGCCCCGGCTCAGAACGGCACGCTCAGCGAGTCCTCGATGAGCTTCGCCGCCTCGACCGCCGAAGTCCCGGGGTGCTGCTCCAGCTGCTTCCTGACCCTGCGCATGCGCCCGCGCAGCCGCTGTGACTCGATGCCCTGCGCGGTGTCCACCATCTCCGCCGCGCTGGCCGCCGCGCGCTCCGGTTCCCCGGCGTGCAGCGCCACGTCGGTGAGGGTGGCGAGCCGGTTGACGCGGCCACGGACGTGCGCGGGCGCACGCGCCGCCTCCTGCGCGTACCGGGCAGCCGCGGACAGCTCTCCCAGGAGGATCAGCGCCTCGGCCAACCGCACCTCGACCAGGCCGGGTTGGACGTAGCTGGTCTCCTCGGGCTCTTCCTCGGGACGGATGCGCTCGGAGTACTCCTCGGCCCGGCGCATGCAGTCGTGCGCATTGTGCCGGTCGCCCAGCCGTGCGTACGCGCTGGCCTGCATCGCGTACACATCCGTGGCGAGCGCGGGGCTGATGTGCGGCCCGGTGGTGCGCAGCACGGCCTGGGCGCAGGCGAGCGCATGGCGGGTGTCGCCGAGAAACAGCGCCTGGTTGACGAGAAGGGCGACCACATAGCCGCCGAAGAACAGATCACCGGACGCCTTGCCCAGCCGGAGTGCCTGATGGAAGTAGCGCTGGGCCAGCCCTTGCGCGTCGGCGTCGTAGGCGCAGATACCGCTGATGGCCGCCAGCGTGCCTGCGGCGCGGCACAGTTCGCGGCCGGTGGTGTCGTTGTAGCTGCCGCGCAGCAGCGGGGCGACCTCGCCGTTGAGGAAGCCGACGACGCGGGCCCGGGTGGCGACCCCGCCGGCGTTGCGGTAGAGGTGCTCGTAGTGGCCCCGCGCGGCGTGCAGCACGCTTACATCGGCGCCGGTGACCTCGGGTCCGCCCGCGTGCGAGACGTCCCGGTCCTCGGGAGGGTTCTCCCACTCCCATACGGGGGCGACTGCCGCGGCGCCGGTCAGCAGGGAGGGGCCGGGCCAGTCGCTGTGCACCTGATCGGAGCGCCACAGCGAGGCGGCGCGCTCCACGAACCGGTCGAGTCCCGCCTCTTCGGGGCCGGGCGGGGGGCCGGGGAGCCGTGCTGCCGCCGTGACATCCATCCCGATGTCACTGAGGGTAAGGGTCCTGCCAAGCTGGCGGCCGAGGATCTCGCAGATCAACTCGGGGACCCTGCCGCGCGGACGCTGCCCCTTGAGCCAGCGCGCCACGGCCGTGTGGTCGTAACGCAGGGTTACCCCTGCTTGGTTGCCTAATCGATTGACTCTCGCCGCAAGACCAGCCCGCGACATTCCTGACTGGTCAAGGAGCGCGTCCAGTTGACTGTTGGGCTCCATGCCGCCCTCCGTCGGGTCCAACGTGTTGTTTCGCAGAGTAACGGACCTGCGTTCACACGGGGTGTGAAAGCACCACGCAGTCGTGCGCCCGGCACATGCTCCCGAAGCCGCGAGCGATGCGCTTACCTGAAACCGTCCGCGTGCATGACAGCACATTCAGCACACGGAGAGCTACGGAAAGACATCACCCGATTCCGGAAGTGAGGCAGAACCGTGAACGACCCCATCAAATTCCACCCCGGGAACGACTATGTGTCCCGCTGACCCCGTACGTGCCACGGCGTACCCGAGCTCCCGGTCCCGCAGCCGCACCCCCAACCGTGCGCTGCGCGCCCTGCTGGAGGAGACCGAGTGGACGCAGGCGGCGTTCGCGCGCGCACTGGCTCGTCTCGGCGCCGAGGTCGGCATCCACCTTCGGTACGACAGAACTTCAGTCGCCCACTGGCTGCGCGGCAGCCGCCCCGACCCCCGGGTCCAGCACCTCATGGCGGAGGCGCTCTCCCGCCGCCTCGGCCGCCGGGTCACGGTGGCGGACCTGGGCATGCACGGCGCACGGGGCGGACACGCGGGCGCGGCAGCGCGCTCGCGCGGCTGGGGGTCCCCCCGGACGGAATCCGGGGGAGGTGACGGGGACGACGACGCCTCCGATCCAGGAGACGGACCGCAACCCGCCGCGGAGCCCGGGCACTTCGCGTACGGAGAACCTGCACCGGCGACCGCCGGCACCGTGGAGGCGCACGCCCCGGCCGACGCCGGGACGGGAACAGCGGTGCGTGCGCACCCGGTTGACGTACGGCTCTTCGGGCTGGGCAGGCCGTCCCGCCCCGCCGACCAGCTCACCGCCCTCACCGCCCCGGTGGTCCCGCCACCGCGCGCCGACGCCCCTCCCCCGGCGCCGTACACCCTGAGGCTGCTCGCCGAGACGGTACGGCGATCCGGGGCCGGCCACCGGGACGGCGCGGCCGATGCGGCCTCCGCAGCGCCCGCCGGCGCCCACCCCGCCGCGGAGCCGGGTGCCCCCACTCCGGCTCCGCTGCCCGGCGCGCGCAACACCTGCACGGCGCGCGGCTCCCGCCCCACCAGCAGTCCGGGTCCCGGTGAGGTGGCCTCGGTCCACGAGCACGCCCGGTTCTTCGCGCTCCAGGCGGACCGGCACGGCGGCGGTCACATCCGCACCTCGCTCGCCGCCTACCTCTCCGGGCTCGTCCGCACCCTGCGCAGCGGGGAGGAGGGCGTGCACCAGCGTGGAATGCAGGCGGGCGCCGCACGGCTCAGCTATCTGCTGGCCCGGGTCTACGCCGACGAACAGCGGCACGGCCTCGCCCAGCGTGCCTTCCTCACCGCCGCCGAACTCGCCGAGGAGGCGGCGGACCCGGAGGGGGTGGCACTGGCCCGCCGCGCGCTCAGCTCGCAGGCACACCAACTGGGCCACCCCCGCGCGAGCCTGGCCCTCGCCGAGGCGGCCCTGGCGGCGGCGCCCGCGGACACCGACCCCTCGGCCCGCGCCTTCCTGTACGCGGGGCTGGCCGTCGCCGACGCGGCATGCGGCGAGCGGGACCGGGCGCTGGACGCGCTGGGCCGCGCCGAGCGCCAGCTGGCCCGCGCGCCGGCCGATCTGACGACGGGCCCGGAGAGCCCGAGCGGCGAGCCGGTCGGCACGTATCAGAGCGCGGCGCTGCTCTACCAGTCCAGCCAGGTACGGGTGGCGCTGGGCGACCGCGAGGGCGCCATCCGCGATCTGCGGGCCTCGCTGTCCTCGCGCCCCACCGCCGAGCGCCGCACGCGTGCCCTGTGCCAGGCGGAGCTGGCCGAACTGCTGCTCTCCCGTGGGCGGCTGGAGGAGGCGTGCGCCACCTGGAGCGGCTTCCTGGAGGTGTCGGCGCAGGTCCGCTCGGGCCGGGTGCTGGCGGCCCGCTCCCGGATACCGGGGCTGTTGCGCCCGTACGCGCGCGACCGCCGGGTGCGTTCGCTCCTCGTACGGGCGAGCCCACCGGCAGGTGTGGGGCAGGTCGGCTAGAAGGAGCCCGATAACGGGTATGTAGCTGGGGCACGTTCCGGCAGCAGCACAGCGGCATCGGCGACCGGACACACCCAGCAGACGGGGGCGAGCATGGCCACACCCATCACCGCGACCGCTTTCGTCCAGGCCCTCAAGAAAGAGGGCGTACAGGTCGAGGAGGTCCGCGACTGGCGCAACCACAACCGCAACCAGCAGGGGCCGTGGGGCCCGGTGCACGGCATCATGATCCACCACACCGTCACCAGCGGCTCGGCCGAGACGGTCGACCTGATCTACGACGGCCATCCGGAGCTGCCGGGTCCCCTCTCGCACGGCTGCATCACCAAGGACGGCACGGTGCACCTGACGGGGCACGGCCGGGCCAACCACGCGGGCTCGGGCGATGACGACGTGCTGCGCGCCGTCATCGCCGAGCGCGCCACCCCGCGGCCGAACCAGCAGAACACCGACGGGAACAGATACTTCTACGGCTTCGAGTGCGAGAACCTCGGGGACGGCAAGGACCCGTGGCCCGACGAGCAGCTGGACGCGATCGAGCGGGCCGCCGCCGCGCTGTGCCGGCACCACGGGTGGGGCGCCCGCTCGGTCATCGGCCATCTGGAGTGGACGGACCAGAAAAGCGACCCGCGCGGCTTCACCATGGACGACATGCGCGAGCGGATCGCCGAGCGACTGAAATGAGGGACCGGGCGGCACCCCCTGCCCCTGCACCACAATGGGAGGGTGCCGCTCCAGCTCGACTCGCTCGCCCCGCTCGCCCCACGGCTGCCGTCCCCGCTCCAGGAGGTCGAGGACGAGCGGTTCACGCGCCGGGGGCTGCGGCTCCTCCTGAAGCGCGACGACCTCATACACCCCGCACTCCCCGGTAACAAGTGGCGGAAACTCGCCCCTAACCTGCGGTCCGTGGCCGAGACCGGTCACCGTCGGCTGCTGACCTTCGGGGGCGCCTACTCCAACCATCTCCGGGCCACCGCGGCGGCGGGCCGGCTGCTCGGGCTGCACACGGTCGGGGTGGTCCGCGGCGACGAGCTCGCCGGCCGGCCGCTGAATCCGTCCCTGGCGCGCTGCGCCCAGGACGGCATGCTGCTGCACTTCGTCTCGCGGGCCGAATACCGCCGCCGGGCCGATCCGGACTTCCACGACGAGCTGCGCGCCCGCTTCGGCGCATGCGCCGTTGTCCCCGAGGGCGGCAGTAACACGGCAGCCGTACGCGGGTGCGCCCTGCTGGGCGGAGAACTGCGCGGGCGTACCGATGTGGCAGCCGTCGCATGTGGCACCGGCGGCACCCTCGCCGGGATGGCGGCGGGTCTTTCCGCAGGTCAGCGCGCTCTTGGCGTGCCGGTGCTGAAGGGCGGGTTCCTCGCCGGTGAGGTGGCACGGCTCCAGCGGGAGTCCTTCGGCGGGCCGCGCGGCGACTGGTGGCTGGAGGGACGTTTCCACGGCGGCGGCTACGCGAAGGTGAGCCCTCGGCTCTCCGACTTCGCGGCCGACTTCGCCGGGCACCACGGGCTGCCCGCGCTGGACGAGATCTATGTCGCCAAGCTGCTGTTCGCCCTCACGAATCTGGCGGCGGAGGGCGCCTTCCCCCGGGGCAGCACCGTGACGGCGGTCGTGACGGGGCAGTCGTTCCCCGCAAAGCCATAACCCTGAGTCACAAATTTCGTCACTCTCCGCACCCGCCGCCGCACCGCATTCCCCTTCATTTTTACGCTGAGTAGTCACCCCTCGCACCCCTCAGGCAACTCGGGTCCACCCCGGGGTCGCCCACAGGGGCAGGTTTCGGCCCTTGTCGGAGGGTGTGCCTCGAGGGGCTATGAACGCATCAGGTGACGGGTATTGACATGACAGGCCCTTCCAGCGACACCCCGGCCCCCGACGACCGGACACACAGGGTGGCCGCCGGAGTCCGGGGAACGATCCCTGGAAGCGGCCCAGGGTGGCCCCGTAAAACCAACGCAGCGTAATCGCGGAGGATTTGGGGCCTCCACCCCCTAGCCACAGACAGTACCCATATGTTTACTATGGGTGACGCTCGCGAATGAGGCGGCAGTGATCGATGCGTGCGGCATCGTGACACGGATCGCGATAGCGTCACTGACGAAAGCGAACCAACAGCCGCTTCGGCCCGCGAGGCCCAACCGGCTCGTGTCACCTTGGAGGTGAGGGTGTCCCAGATCGCAGGCGAGCCCGCGTCGCAGGACTTCGTCGAGGTCCGGCTGCCGGCGGCGGGTGCCTATCTGTCGGTGCTGCGGACGGCCACCGCCGGGCTCGCGGCCCGCTTGGACTTCACCCTCGACGAGATCGAGGATCTGCGGATCGCCGTGGACGAGGCGTGCGCGATCCTGCTCCAGCAGGCCGTCCCCGGCTCCGTACTCAGTTGTGTCTTCCAACTCGTCGGCGACTCGCTGCACGTCACCGTCTCGGCGCCGACGACCGATGGCCGTGCTCCCGAGCGCGACACCTTCGCGTGGACGGTGCTCTCGGCCCTGGCCGGTGAGGTGGGTTCAGCAGTGTCGGATGACCGTACGGTCAGCATCAGCCTGCACAAGAAGCGCGGTGCGGGGCCCGGAGCGTCGTGACCGAGCACGAGGCAAGTCAGATGTGGTCAGGCCGCCCGGGGGCGGTCTCCCGGGGCATTCCTGAGCAACAGCCCCGGCCGCACCCGGCCGACCCCAGCATGCAGCGACCCAAGCAGGCAGAGCGGGCGGACGCTATGGACCAGCAGCAGCACGAGCGGCGTGAGCGGGCCGCAGGCGGCGACTCCCGCCGATTCGATCCGCAGGAGCGCGGCGGTGCGCGTGCGCTCTTCGTCGAACTGCGCAAGCTGCCCGACGGCCCCGAGCGCGCCGAGCTGCGCAACCATCTGGTGCGTATGCATCTGCCCCTGGTCGAGCATCTGGCCCGCCGCTTCCGCAACCGCGGCGAGCCGCTGGACGACCTGACGCAGGTCGCGACGATCGGTCTGATCAAGTCGGTCGACCGTTTCGACCCCGAGCGCGGCGTCGAGTTCTCGACGTACGCGACACCCACGGTTGTCGGCGAGATCAAGCGCCACTTCCGCGACAAGGGCTGGGCCGTGCGCGTGCCCCGCCGTCTCCAGGAGCTGAGGCTCTCCCTCACCTCCGCGACCGCCGAGCTCTCCCAGCAGCACGGCCGGGCGCCGACCGTGCACGAGCTCGCCCAGCGGCTGTCGATCTCCGAGGAAGAGGTCCTGGAGGGCCTGGAATCGGCGAACGCCTACAGCACCCTGTCGCTGGACGTGCCCGACACCGACGACGAGTCCCCGGCCGTCGCCGACACCCTCGGCGCCGAGGACGACGCCCTGGAGGGCGTCGAATACCGGGAATCCCTCAAGCCGCTGCTGGAGGAGCTGCCGCCGCGGGAGAAGAAGATCCTGCTGCTGCGGTTCTTCGGCAACATGACCCAGTCACAGATCGCCCAGGAGGTCGGCATCTCCCAGATGCACGTCTCCAGGCTCCTCGCCAGGACCCTGGCCCAGCTACGGGACCGGCTGCTGGTCGAGGAGTGATCCTCCCGCCGGAGCGGTCTTCGGAGTGATCTTCCCCCTGCCCCCTGCCCCCTGCGGGGCAGGGGGCTCTCTCATTCCGGGCTTATTCCGGGCTCATCGCGGGCCGATGCCGAGGGCTTCGGTGGCCGTGGGGTTCACCAGGCACCCCAGGGCAGCGACGGCGGCCAGCGCCAGCGCGACGGCGGCGGCCAGCAACGCGCCCCCGTTCTGCGCCATCTGCCAAGCCACCGGCAGCGCGATCAGCTGGACGATCATCGAGGGCCCCCGGCTCCAGCGACGCCGCAGCCACAGTCCACGCGCCGCGGCGAGCGGCAGCACGGACAGCGCGAGAACGGTCACCGCGAGGGTGGCGGCCTGCATCATGTCGTCCGGCCGGCCGGTGACCAGCATCACGAGCGAGACGATCCCGAACGCGGCGACGACCAGCCCTTCGACACCGGTCACCACGGCGGCGGCCACGATTCTGCGCGGCCCGTGCACCTTCGGCTGCGTCTCCATCGAATCTTCCGTATCCGTCTCGGTCCCGCTCTCGTTCACGCCCGCAGCCTAGCCCTCCGGCCCCCGGCGGGGCTGGGCCGTGTACCACGCGGTAGGTACGCTCACTCCATGCGCGCACTACTCGTGGTCAACCCGGCAGCCACCACCACCAGCGCACGGACCCGTGATGTGCTGGCGCATGCGCTCGCCAGCGACCTCAAGCTGGAGGTCGCGACCACCCGGTACCGGGGCCACGCCCGCGACCTCGCCCGGCAGGCGGCGCAGGGCGGCGCCGCCGAGCTGGTCATCGCGCTCGGCGGGGACGGCACGGTCAACGAGGTGGTCAACGGCCTGCTGCACGACGGCCCCGACCCGGAGCAGCTGCCGCGGCTGGCCGTGGTGCCGGGCGGCTCCACCAATGTCTTCGCGCGCGCGCTGGGGATGCCCAACGACGTCGTGGAGGCGACCGGACATCTGCTGGACGCGCTGGAGGCGCGCTCGGAGAGAACCATCGGGCTGGGCATCGCCGGCGGCGTACCGGGGACCGACGACGCCGAGATCCCCGAGCGCTGGTTCACCTTCACGGCGGGTCTGGGGTTCGACGCCGGGGTGATCGGCAGGGTCGAACAGCAGCGGGAGCGCGGCAAGCGCTCCACACATCCGCTCTATGTGCGCCAGGTCGTACGGCAGTTCCTGAACGAGCCGCACCGCCGTAAGGGGACGATCACGCTGGAGCGGGAGGGCGCCGAGCCCGCGACGGAGCTGGCGCTCTCGATCGTGTGCAACACGGCACCGTGGTCGTACCTGGGGAACAAGCCGCTCTACGCGGCGCCGGAGGCGTCCTTCGACACCGGTCTCGACGTGCTGGGCCTGCGCAGACTGACGCCGCTGGCGGTGAGCCGTTACGGCACTCAGCTGCTGACCTCCAGCCCGGACCGGGGCCCCCGCGGCAAGCACGCAGTGACGCTGCACGACCTCACCCGGTTCACCTTGCATTCGCAGGTACCGCTGCCGTTTCAGATGGACGGTGACCATCTGGGACTGCGTACGAGCGTGAGCTTCACAGGCGTACGGCGTGCACTGCGTGTGATTGTGTAAGTGGAAGGGGCGAAAGTCCTTCCACTCGAACGTTTAGGCCAGGATCCACCCCCTCGAATGAGGGCTGTGAGCTAGTCGACACCAAGGATTCAAAAAAAAGTTTCCGGAAGGGGTTGTATCCGCCGCCGAGGTTTGCGAGTCTCTTCATGGCGATCGGGACGGCCCCGTCATCAGGGCCCCCTTGAGAGCCGGAATCCCTTCCTTTGACTCCAGTGGGACCCGCATCACATCTGTGAGGCCCCACTTCCCCCGTCGAGGGATTCGTGAAAGCGTTCACATTCACAAGCACCACACACGAGGAGAGGTAGCAGCCATGGACTGGCGTCACCACGCCGTTTGCCGCGAGGAAGACCCCGAGCTGTTCTTCCCCATCGGCAACACCGGTCCTGCGCTGCTGCAGATCGAGGAAGCCAAGGCCGTCTGCCGCCGCTGCCCCGTCATGGAGCAGTGCCTGCAGTGGGCTCTGGAGTCAGGTCAGGACTCCGGTGTCTGGGGTGGTCTCAGCGAGGACGAGCGCCGCGCGATGAAGCGCCGTGCCGCCCGCAACCGGGCGCGGAACAACGCCGCGACCGCCTGACGCCCAGCCCTGCACCAGCTGCACCCCGAGACGCAGCGCGCAGTGCACTCGGAGCGCCTAGCAGCACGCAGAGCGCCCGCACAACTTAAACGCAGAGCTTGAAAGTGCCGAGCCCCCGTCCTGGCCCAAGGACCGGGGGCTCGGCGCTTTTTGCTGCGCAGATTGCCGAGTCAACGTTTCTCCGTCGCCACCGGGAGGTCGAAGAGGACTCGGGTGCCGCCTGTGGGGCCGGGGAGCATGTCGAAGGTGCCGCCCAACTCGCCTTCCACCAGGGTGCGGACGATCTGGAGGCCCAGGTTGCCGCCGTTCTTGGCGTCGAAGCCGGCCGGCAGCCCGCGGCCGTTGTCCTGGACCGTGACCAGCAGCCGTGCCTCGTCATGGCCCGCGGCCGCCCCGCGGACGGCGTGCACCTCGACGGAGCCCTGCTGTTCGGGGCCGAAACCGTGCTCGATGGCGTTCTGGAGGACTTCGGTGAGCACCATGGACAGCGGTGTGGCGACCTCGGCACCGAGGATGCCGAAGCGCCCCGTACGGCGTCCGGCGATCCGGCCGGGGGAGATCTCGGCCACCATCGCGAGCACCCGGTCGGCGATCTCGTCGAACTCCACGCGCTCGTCCAGGTTCTGGGAGAGCGTCTCGTGCACGATGGCGATGGAACCGACCCGGCGCACCGCCTCGTTGAGCGCCTCCTTGCCGCGGTCGGAGTCCATCCTGCGGGCCTGGAGGCGCAGCAGCGCGGCCACCGTCTGGAGGTTGTTCTTCACCCGGTGGTGGATTTCCCGGATGGTGGCGTCCTTGGTGATCAACTCGCGCTCGCGGCGGCGCACTTCTGTGATGTCACGCAGCAGGATGAGCGAACCGATGCGGGTGCCCTTGGGTTTGAGCGGGATGGCACGCAACTGCACGATGCAGTCGTTGGCCTCCACCTCCGCACCGCGCGGAGCCCAGCCGCTGGCGAGCTTGACCATCGCCTCGTCGACCGGGCCGCGGGAGGGGGCCAGTTCGGCGGTGGCCTCCCCCAGGTGCAGGCCGACCAGGTCGGTGGCCAGGCCCAGCCGGTGGTAGGCGGACAGCGCGTTCGGGCTGGCGTACTGCACATGCCCGTCGGCGTCCAGCCGGATCAGTCCGTCGCCGACCCGCGGCACATGGTCCATGTCCACCTCGTGCCCAGGGAAGGGGAAGCCGCCCGCCGCGATCATCTGGGCGAGGTCGGAGGCGCTCTGGAGATAGGTCAGCTCCAGCCTGCTGGGGGTGCGGACGGTCAGCAGGTTGGTGTTGCGTGCGATGACGCCCAGCACCCGGCCCTCGCGCCGGACGGGGATGGATTCGACCCGTACCGGCACCTCCTCGCGCCACTCCGGGTCGCCCTCCCGGACGATCCTGCCCTCGTCCAGCGCGGCATCCAGCAGCGGCCGGCGGCCCCGGGGCACCAGATGGCCGACCATGTCGTCCTGGTGCGAGGTCGGGCCGGTGTTCGGGCGCATCTGGGCGACCGAGACATAGCGGGTGCCGTCCAGCGTGGGCACCCACAGCACGAGATCGGCGAAGGAGAGGTCGGCGAGCAGCTGCCACTCGGACACCAGCAGGTGCAGCCACTCCAGCTCCACGTCGGAGAGAGCAGTGTGCTGGCGTACGAGGTCGTTCATGGAGGGCACGGGGCCGAGGGTACGACAGGCCGGGGGGCGGGCGGACGCCGGTCGGGGCGCGGTGGAGAATCGATGACCAGAACCGCGCGATCCGTAGACAGACGGCCGTGGTCTAGTCCAGAATCCTCCCGAAAGAACTTCTGCCCTCCCCGCACAGGAGGGCAGATCGAGGCCCGCGGCGCTCTCTGCCCTGACAGCGTCCGGGTCTTGTAGCTCCGGGCTGCGGTGCCGGGCGGGTTGAGGGTCCCGCGCCGGCGCCGCGGCCCGAAGTGCGTTCCGGGCCTTTCGCGGCCCCGGACGCGGCTGTCAGGCGTGCTGGATGGCCTCGTCCGCGCTCACCGGGAAGCACGTCGTACGGTCGCCCAGCAGCAGGGCGCGGTAGGTGGCCGTGGCGGCCTCCTCCAGGTTCATCGCCCGCCGGAAGGCCATCCCCACGTCCTCCCCCAGGGCCGAGCAGCCGTGGTGGGCCAGCAGCACGCAGTTGTGCTCCTTGGCCTGCTCGGCGGCGGTGTCGGCCAGCTCGTCCGACCCGTTCGGGTAGAAGTCGGTACGGCCGATGGACCGTACGTACACCGCGTGGTCCAGCGTCAGCAGCCGGATCGGGTGGCCGAGCGCGTCGACCAGCACGGCGTGCTGCGGGTGCATGTGGACGATCGCATTGGCGTCGCCCCGAACCCGGTAGGTGCGCTGGTGCAGCTTCCACTCGCTGGAGGGCTTCTGGTTGCCGCCGACGACCTGGCCCGCCAGGTTCATGACGGAGAAGTCCTCGGGCGTCAGCCGGTCCAGCCAGGTCCCCTGGCCCGTGACGACGTACTCCTCGGAGCCCGGCAGCCGGGCGGACAGATTGCCGCCGCTGGCCAGCACGAAGCCCCGCCGCACGGCGGTCGCCCCGACATCGATGAGCTGCTCTATCAGGCCGTCGACGGTGGACGCCTGCTTCATGGCCGGCTGTGTCATCCGCCGTCCCTCCCTCAGCGGGTCTTGGTGACCTTGGCCAGCGAACGCGGCGCGTCCGGGTCCTGGCCGCGCGCCATGGTGACCTCGTAGGCGAGCATCTGCAGCGGCAGGATCTGCACGATGGGCTGCAGCTCCTCCGGCAGCCCCTCGGTGGGCAGCGCGAACCCGGCCGAGGCCCGGTCCACCTCCTCCTGGCGGCCGATGACCACCAGGTCGGCGCCCCGGTCCCGGAGCCGCTCCAGCACGGGCCCGAGCGCCTCGCCGCCCTTGCCGTCGGCGACGACGGCGATCACCGGCGAGATGTTGTCCACCATGGCCAGCGGTCCGTGCAGCAGGTCGGCACCGGAGTAGGAGAGTGCGGGGATGTAGCTGGTCTCCATCAGCTTCAGCGCGGCTTCCTTCGCCGTCGGGTAGCTGTAGCCGCGGGCGGTGAGCACCATGCGCTCTGCGAACCGGTAGCGCGCCGCCAGCGCCTTGACCTCGCTCTTTCGGGCCAGCACCGCCTCGGCGAGCTCGGGCAGCGCCTTGGCGGCCTCGGCCCTGCTGCCGCCGCGCAGACCGTCCACGAACAGATACAGCGCCAGCAGCTCGGCGGTGTAGGTCTTGGTGGCGGGCAGCGCCTTTTCCGGGCCCGCCAGTACGTCGATGTGGAACTCGCTGACCTGCGCGAGCGGCGAGTCGGCGTTGTTGGTGACCGCGAGGGTGAGCGCGCCGGCCTCGCGGGCCGCCTCGGTGGAGGCCACCAGGTCCGGGCTGCCGCCGGACTGGCTGATGGTGATGACCAGGCAGTCGTTGAGGTCCGGCTGCGCGCCGTACGCGGTCGTCGTCGACATGGAGGTAAGCCCGCACGGCTTGCCCAGCTGGATCTCCAGCAGGTACTTCGCGTACAGCGCGGCGTTGTCGGAGGTGCCACGCGCCGTCAGCAGTACGAAGCGGGGGTTCTTCGCGGCGATCCGTTCGGCCACCTCGCGGATGGCCGGGGCGCCCTCGTCCAGGATGCGGCGCAGCACGGTCGGCTGCTCGGCCATCTCGCCGGCCATCACGGTGCCCGGCTCGGACGGGGCGTTCGAGGACATGCGGGTCCCTCCGGGGGTGCGTCAAGTGGATGTGAGTCGCGGTCCGATCCTACGGCGTGGCCGAAACGGTGTGGTTTGCCCTGCCCGCTCTCACCCGCGGGCGATCACCTCGGCGGCGGCCCTTCCGCACACGCGGGCCGCGCCTCGGGTGGCGACGTGCAGGGCGCCCTGCGGAGGGGCCTGGGGGACCCCCATCTCGACGACCACCGTCTCCGGCCGGGCGGCGACGAGTTGCTCCACCGCGTCGGCCATCCACGGGTGCCGGTGCAGATCGCGGACGACCACGACGACGGGCCGCTCCCCCGCATCGGCGAGCACCGCTGCGCCCACCTTCCCGTCCGTGCTTGCGTACGTACCGGTCCTGGTGCCCGGAACCATGCGTTCCAGTTCGGCCGCGGGCCCCCAGGGTGTCTCATCGCCGACGGCGATGTTGGCGACGGTGGTGAGCGCCGCGACGAACAGCGGCCCGGCGGGGCGGCGGTAGTTCTCCAGCCCGGTCACGACCAGCGCGCGCCGCGCCGCCTCCAGTCCGATGCCCGCACCGGTGGCGGCCGGATCCGCGCGGAGAGCGGGGTCGGCCAGTCCCCCCGTGTCCGACCGCCGCGCCCCCTGCGCCCACGCGGCGAGACCGCGTACCCGTGCTGCGGCGTCAGCGAGCCGCTCCACAGGCAGCTCGCCGTCGCGTACGGCCCTCACCAGCGCGTCGCGCAGCCGCAGCACGGTGTCTTCGCCGGACAGTCCGCCGCCCACGCAGATCGCGTCTGCCCCGGCGGCGAGCGCGAGGACGCTGCCGCGTTCGAGGCCGTAGGTGGCGGAGATGGCCCGCATCTCCATGCCGTCGGTGACGATGAGCCCCTGGTGGCCCAGGCCGCCCTCGCTGCGCGGGGCCCGGAGCAGGCCGGTCAGTGCCGCCGGGCTGAGGGTGCCGGGGCGGGCGTCGTCGAGGGCCGGCAGCAGGATGTGGGCGCTCATCACGCACTTGCTGCCCGCGTCGACGGCCGCGGCGAAGGGTACGAGCTCGCGGGCCCTGAGCGTTTCCAGGTCGGCGTCGATGCGGGGCATGGCGTGGTGCGAGTCGACAGCGGTGTCGCCGTGCCCCGGGAAGTGCTTGACGCAGGCGGCGACGCCCGCAGCCTGGAGGCCCTCGACGTAGGCGACGGTGTGCCGGGCGACCAGCTTGGGGTCGCCGCCGAAGGACCGTACGCCGATGACGGGGTTGTCGGGGTTGGAGTTCACGTCGGCGGAGGGCGCCCAGTTGAGGTTCACTCCGGCCGCGGCGAGCCTGCTGCCGAGTTCGTGCGCCACGGCCCGGGTGAGGTCGGGGTCGTCGATATGGCCGAGGGCGAGGTTGCCGGGGTAGGAGGAGCCGGTCCTGGCCTCCAGCCGGGTGACGTCGCCGCCCTCCTCGTCGATGGCGACCAGCAGCTCCGGGCGTACGTCGCGCAGCTGCTCGGTGAGCAGGGCGAGTTGCTCGGGAGAGTCGATGTTGCGCCCGAACAGACCGACCGACGCGAGCCCTTCGTCCAGCCGGCGCAGCAGCCAGGTGGGTGCCGAGGTCCCGGTGAAGCCGGGCTGGAGGACGGCGAGGGCGTCGCGGGTGAGGGTGTCGGACGCTCGTACGGAAGTGGTCATGCGGAGCGGTGTCCCTTCACTTCACTGGTGAGCCATGGGGTTGCGGCGGCGGTGCTGCACGGCTTTCCCTTCGGTCCTGTCGGCCATCGGCTACCCCTTCACCGCGCCGGAGGTGAGGCCGGCGACTGCTCTGCGCTGGAGGTAGAGGAAGAGCAGCAGGATCGGGACGGCGAACAGGGAGGCTGCCGCCATCGTGGCACCCCAGTCGTCGCCGAAGGCGGTCTGGAACTGCGACAGCCACAGCGGCAGCGTCTGGGCCTCGGCGTCCTTGTTGAGGATGAGGACCATGGGGAACTCGTTCCACGCCGTGATGAAGCCGAACAGCGAGGTGGCCATCAGACCGGGGGCCAGCAGCGGGAAGATGACCCGGCGGAACGCCTGGAGCCGGGTGCAGCCGTCCACCATGGCCGACTCCTCCAGGTCCTTGGGCACGGCCGCGACGTACCCGCGCAGCGTGATGACGGTCAGCGGCAGCACCATAACGGTGTAGAAGAGCGTCAGCGGCACCAGGCTGTTCAGCATCTCGGCGTCCCGCACGATCATGTAGATCGCGATGACCATGACCTCCCAGGGCGCCATCTGGGCGATCATGAAGGTGAGGACGATCCCCTTGCGCCCCTTGAACCGCATCCGGGCCAGGGCGAACGAGGCGAAGAGCGCCACCAGGAGCGAGATTCCGACGGCCAGCACCGTGACGGTGACGGAGTTGCGCACCAGCGTCCAGAAGTGCTCGGCGTCGACCGCCGTCCTGAAGTGTTCGAGGGTCGGCGAGGTGGGAAACCAGACCGGGTCCTCGCTGATGATCTGCCCGTTCGGCTTGAACGCCGTGTTGAACATCCAGTACACGGGAAAGGCGAACGCCACGAACAGCATCACCGCGGTGACGTTCGGCCATACCCGGCCCAGCAGTGACCGTTGCATCAGACCCTCTTCCCCTTGTTGTCGGTCTCGTCGGCGTCCTCCTGCCGCAGCACCAGGCGCAGGTAGTACGACATCAGGGCCAGCAGGATCAGGATGGTGAGGACGGAGATCGCCGCGCCGGTGCCGTAGTGCTGGTTGCCGACGCCCTCCACGAAGGCGTAGACGGGCAGCGTCTCGGTCAGCCGGTCGGGGCCGCCCTCGTTGATGGCGAAGACGTGCGGGAACGCCTTGAAGATCCAGATGACTTCGAGGAACGTCGCGACCAGCAGGAACGGTCTGAGGAACGGGAAGGTGACGCTCTTGAAGCTCTGCCACGCCCCCGCGCCGTCCAGCGCCGCCGCCTCGTACAGCTCGTTGGCG
Source organism: Streptomyces sp. 3N207 (assembly GCF_052246355.1). Lineage (NCBI taxonomy): Bacteria > Bacillati > Actinomycetota > Actinomycetes > Kitasatosporales > Streptomycetaceae > Streptomyces > Streptomyces sp. 3N207. The sequence goes on from NZ_JBQQBV010000003.1 coordinate 501,212, forward strand.
ATCGTGGTCGTCGCGGCGTAGAGGTTGATCGCGACGAACGGGACGGAGGTCCACACGATCAGCAGCGAGATGACGAAGAAGGTGGACAGCTGGCTTCCCGTCCAGTTGTAGTCCGCCATCGAGTCGAAGCCGAGCTTGGCCAGCACCCAGTTGACGACGCCGAACCGCTGGGCGAACAGCCACTGGTAGACGGTGGTCGCGGCGATGATCGGCATCGCCCAGGCGAGCACCAGCCCGACCGACAACAGCAGCCGCATCCTGGGCCCGAGCCGCGCCAGCAGCAGTCCGACGAGGGTGCCGACGACGACGATGACGACGACGTTGACCGCCGTGAAGATCACCGACCGCAGGGTGACCCGCCAGAACGTCTCGCTGCCCAGCGTGTCGGTGTAGTTGGTGCCCCCGTTCCACTCGGTGAGGTGCTGGATCAGCTGCGTCATATTGAGGTTCTGGAACGACAACATGCCGTTGGTGACCAGCGGATAACCGAGGAAGACGGCGGTCAGCGCGAGGGCGGGCAACAGCAGGAGATAGGGCAGCGTGCCCTTCCTGGCAACCCGCGCCTCACGCGGCGGCGGCCCGGGGGTCCCCACCGCCTTGACCGGCACCTTGCCCCGCGGTGGCGCCTCTTGGGTTCTCACAGACATCCGAACTCCAACCCGGCTGTGGGGCCGCAGCAGCCGCCCCCACAACCGCCCTTGCAAGAGGGTCACTGCTTCTGCGACAGCCTCTTGTTCATCTCGCCCTCGACGCCCCGCGCAGCGGCGCCGTGCGACTTTCCGTTCAGCACCGACGTCATATATGTCTTGATCGGGTTGGGCGGGTTCTCCACGGCCCCCCACTCGGGGATGAGCGGCGTGAGCCCGCCGCCCTCGACAGCCGGCGCAGCCGCCTCCGCGGCGGGGTTACCCTTCAGATTGCTCTGCAGGGCCGACTTGTTCGGGATGACCCCGCTCTCCTTGGCGAGCGCGCCCTCGTACTTGTCGGACAGCGCGATCTTCAGGAACTCCTTGGCAAGTTCCTGCTTCTCGCTGCCCGCGGCGATCGCGAGGTTGGAGCCGCCGAGGAAGACCCCCTCGGGCTTGCCGGCGGTCTCACCCGGAATGGTGAAGTAGCCGATGTCCTTCTCGAGCTTCTTGTTGGCTTCGATCGCGGTCGCCGCCTCCCAGCTCAGCCCGATGAACGCGCCGGTCCTGCCCTTGGCGAAGACCTCGGCCTGCTGCGGGGTGGCCTCGTCCTTGTTCTTGGGTGCCTTGGAGTAGGAGGCGTACTTCTTGTAGATCTCCATGGCCTTGCCGACCTTGGGGTCGGAGAGGTTGGAGACCCACTTGCCGCCCTTCCTCTTCACCAGGTCGGCGTCCTGGCCGATGAGCAGGCCGTCCAGGAAGTACCAGTTCTGGCCGGGCATGTAGAGCGGCTCGGCGCCGGTCTTCTTGTCGATCTTCTGGAGCGCGTCGAAGAATTCCTCGCGAGTCTTGGGCGTGCCCTTGATGCCCGCTTCGGCCCAGATCTCCTTGTTGTAGATCACCGTGCGGTTGACGGCGAACCACGGCGCTGCGTACTGCTTGCCGTCGTAGACCGCGGACTTGTTGAGGGAGGGCGTCCAGTCCTTGCCCAGCCCCTTCTTCAGGTCGCTGAGATCGGCCAGACCGCCGGTGCGGGCGTAGGCGGGGGTCTGGGTGTTGCCGACCTCGATCACGTCCGGCGGGTCGGACTCCGAGAGGGCTGTGGTGATCTTCTGCTGGATGCCGTTCCACTGCTGGACTTCGAGCTTGAGCTTGGCCCCGGTCTTCTTCTCGAAGGCCGCCTTGACGTCCTTGGTCCACTGCTTGGGCGTGGAGCCGTCCATCGCCCAGAGGGTCAGGGTCTGGCCCTTGAAGCTGTCGGGCCCGCTCTTGTCGTCGCCGTCGGAGCCACAGGCCGCGACGTTCACCGCCAGCACCGCGACACCCGCCGCGGCTATGAGCCCTCTTTGTCTGCGTACCACAGCATTCTCCCCTGCACACTGGAACGCTCCGCCCAGCAAACCCGGGGTGGATTCCCGGAGTTTCCCGACGTTTCCCGGAGTTGGTTTAGACCAATAAGAACCATGCGCAGCTTGGCCTAGACCTTTAGGGGTGTCAACGGTGTATAAAGCTCGCTGTCGGTTCCGTTATCGGAACGACATCTGAGCTGGGACGCCCGCCCACGCCGGGGCCGTGCCACGATGTGAGCCGCTAGATACACGGAGGAAGCCGGTGACGGCAGCACGACATGGGTTGGGAAGGCGGGCCATGAGCACGGACGGGGGCGGCGCGGTCGCGCCGGCCGCGGCGGACACCGAAACCGCCGGCGGCAACGGATCGGCAGCCCGCACCGCGCGCGTGCCCAAGTACTACCGGCTGAAGCGGCACTTGCTGGAGATGACCGAGACCCTGCCGCCCGGCACCCCCGTACCGCCCGAGCGGACGCTGGCCAGCGAGTTCGACACCTCGCGCACCACCGTGCGGCAGGCGCTCCAGGAGCTCGTCGTCGAGGGACGGCTGGAGCGCATCCAGGGCAAGGGCACCTTCGTCGCCAAGCCCAAGGTCTCCCAGGCGCTGCAACTGACCTCCTACACGGAGGACATGCGGGCACAGGGCCTCGAACCCACCTCCCAGCTGCTGGACATCGGCTACGTCACCTCCGACGACCGGCTCGCCGCACTGCTGGACATCCCCACCGGCGGACGCGTCCTCCGCATCGAACGGCTGCGGCTGGCCAGCGGTGAGCCGATGGCCATCGAGACCACCCACCTGTCCCAGAAACGGTTCCCCGCGCTACGCCGCAGCCTGGTCAAATACGCCTCCCTCTACACCGCGCTCGCCGAGGTGTACGACATCCATCTCGCCGAGGCCGAAGAGACGATCGAGACCTCGCTGGCCACCCCGCGCGAGGCCGGGCTGCTCGGCACCGATGTCGGACTGCCGATGCTGATGCTCTCCCGGCACTCCCGCGACACCGCCGGGGAGCCGGTGGAGTGGGTGCGCTCGGTCTACCGCGGCGACCGCTACAAATTCGTGGCCACCCTCCAGCGCCCGGCGGACTGACAGCGCCTGCTGCTACCCCGGAGGGTGCCCGCCGTGGCAGCCGGCCGGGGGTGGAGCCGCAGATCACGGTTTGCCCACACCCGGCTCTCGGATCGTGCTCATCGCTCCTCAGGTATGGCGCTGATCAGGCGGTTGTTCTACCGTCGGCCTGCCGTCGTGGTATTGCCCGCCGCCCCGAACGGTCGGCGGGTGAGGTCGAGGAGGAACGCGTGCGCAGCACTGCACAGCCGGCAAGAAAGCTCAGCCCACGGTCCATAGCCGTCTGGACCGCCGTCGCGCTGATCGGCGCCGCGGGCTGGACCATGCTGGCGCTCGCCCGCGGCGAGGAGATCTCGGCGGCCTGGATGGTGGCGGCCGCCCTCGGCTCGTACGCCATCGGTTACCGCTTCTACTCGCGCTTCATCGCCACGCGGGTGCTCCGCGTCGACAAGACGCGGGCCACACCTGCCGAGCGGCTCAACAACGGCATCGACTTCCACCCCACCGACCGGCGCGTGCTGCTCGGCCACCACTTCGCCGCCATCGCGGGTGCCGGACCGCTGGTCGGCCCGGTGCTGGCGGCCCAGATGGGGTATCTGCCGGGCACCATCTGGATCATCGTCGGCGTGATCTTCGCGGGCGCCGTGCAGGACATGGTGACGCTGTTCTTCTCCATGCGGCGGGACGGCAAATCGCTGGGGCAGATGGCGCGTGAGGAGATCGGCCCGATCGGCGGCGCCGCCGCGCTGCTCGCGGTACTCGCCATCATGATCATCCTGCTCGCCGTGCTGGCGCTCGTCGTCGTCAACGCACTGGCCGAGTCGCCCTGGGGCACCTTCTCGATCGGCATGACCATCCCGATCGCCCTGTTCATGGGCTTCTACCTGCGGGTGCTGCGGCCCGGGCGGGTCACCGAGGTCTCCCTCATCGGCATCGCGCTGCTGCTGCTCGCGCTGGTCTCCGGGCGGTGGGTCGCGGAGTCGTCCTGGGCCGACACCTTCACCCTGGAGCCCAGCACGCTGGTCATCTGGATCCTGGTCTACAGCTTCGTGGCCTCCATCCTCCCGGTGTGGATGCTGCTGGCGCCCCGCGACTACCTGTCGACGTTCATGAAGATCGGCACCATCGGGCTGCTGGCCGTCGGTGT